>JABLXJ010000002.1 GCA_013178125.1 Bacillota bacterium
AACAACTAGGGAAGCCAACTCTGAATTGCTCATACACTAATGATACACTATGACGGCGGGAAAAGCCAGATCCAAATTTTGCAGCCAGTTGGAGCCAGATATTGGTGGAACTTTGACGGAACCCTGGAGTAGGAGGGAGTTGGCATTGACAAGCAGGTGTCGCTTGTCTAAAATGGTTTGTGGTGTCGCCGTGACGTCCCGGGATTAAGCCTTGTCAGTTGTTTGACGCGAGCGATAGTTTGATGCGGATGCGCGGCAAGTGAGGTGCGGCATAGTGGAATGGCATGAACAATACCTGATTACGTTCATAGAGGCCTTCGCCATGTGTTATATATTGACGCCCATCGTGAGGAGCGTGGCTCTACGTTTGGGTTTTGTGGATAAGCCTGGTGGCAGGCATATTCACAAGATACCGATACCGCTTCTCGGGGGCGTCGCCATCTATCTCGCTTTTATCCTGACATCCCTGCACCGGGTGACCATGGATAGCGACCTGCTCGGGCTGCTTGTTGGGTCAACCGTGATCGTGGTGGTCGGCATCATCGATGATATTATGGAGCTCCCGGCGAAGCTCAAATTCCTAGGGCAGATAATCGCCGCGGTCATTGTCGTGCTCTATGGCATCCGGATAGAATTTGTGACGAACCCCTTTGGGGGGATGATTTACCTCGGGGCCTGGAGCATCCCTGTTACTATTCTATGGATCGTCAGTATCACGAATGTCATAAACTTCGTAGATGGCCTCGATGGGCTCGCCGCGGGGGTATCATCCATTGCCGCCTTTTCCCTTTTTGTGGTGGCGGCCGAGAAGGGGCAGGCGGCGATCGCGCTCCTGACCATCGCCCTGGCCGCGAGCGGCGTGGGGTTTCTCCGCTATAATTTCAACCCGGCGCGCATATTCATGGGCGATACAGGGGCAATGTTCCTGGGGTTCAGCCTCGCCACGATATCCGTGATTGGTGCCCTGAAAGGCGCCACGACTATAGCACTCGCCATCCCGGTGCTCGCCCTGGGCCTGCCGATACTTGATACCGCCTTCGCCATAGTGCGCAGGGTCGAGAATGGCCAGCCTTTTTATGTCGCGGACAAGGGGCACATCCATCACAGGTTGCTGGCGCTCGGGCTGACGCAGAGGCAGGCAGTCCTTTTGATATACTTTATCACATCGCTCCTTGGCGTGAGCGCCGTTATTGTTGCACAGCTGGGCATCCTTTTTGGGTATACGGCCGTTGTGTTGATAATAGCCCTGCTTGCATTCGGCGTGAAGCGGGCGGGCATCGTGGACACTGGCTCGCACAAGGGTATGCATAAGATCATGCAAAAGGGGGGGCCTCCTGCGGTGTCGATGTAAATCCGAGAGATTGCCAAATCAGGCTCTGAGGTCGTTTAAAGCTTAGGGTTTAGGGTTTAAGGTCGCTTGCTGAAGGTCTGATGGAAGGGTATTGGGTTATTGAAAGTCATGGTGATTGCGGTTAATGCAGAGAATCAAGATAGTGGCAATATTCGGCACAAGGCCCGAGGCCATAAAGATGGCACCGCTGATCAAGGAACTGGAGCGGCACGATGATGTTTTAGAGACGATCGTTGCTGTGACTGCCCAACATAGGGCCATGCTTGATCAAGTGCTTAATTTATTTAATATAGTGCCCAAATATGACCTGGGGATCATGCGGGAGGGACAATCCCTATCCGACGTAATAACCCGGAGCGTTCTGGGGCTCGAGGGCCCGCTAACTCGCGAAAGGCCGGATATGACCCTCGTTCACGGGGATACGGCAACCACATTCGGCGGCGCCCTCATTTCTTTTTATCATAGGATCCCGGTGGGCCATGTGGAGGCAGGCCTCAGGACTCGAGATAAGTATAATCCATTCCCGGAGGAGATGAACCGGCGGCTCACGGGCGTCGTCGCCGACCTGCACTTCGCCCCGACCAGAAATCACAAGGCCAACCTCCTCGCAGAGAAGGTCGAGGAGGAACGCATCTTTGTTACGGGCAACACTGTAATTGATGCCCTGCTTGACGTGGCCAAGCGCGATGCGGAGCCGCCAGGCATGGAGCGCTCCATCTCCAGCCTCCTTGCCGCTGTTGGCGCCGGAGCCAGGCGCATCCTGCTGGTTACCGCCCATCGCCGCGAAAACCTCGGGGGGCCAATGGAGGATATCTGTCTTGCCCTCCGCGATATCCTGAGAAGTCATGGGGATGTCGAGATAGTGTTCCCCGTCCACAAGAATCCTGCGGTGCGCCGCACGGTGTTCGAGATTCTGGGGGGTGAGGAGCGAGCCAACCTCATCGAGCCGGTGGATTACTGGACCATGGTTTACTTAATGAAGCATAGCTATTTCATATTGACTGATTCCGGGGGGCTCCAGGAGGAGGCACCATCTCTGGGGAAGCCCGTGCTCGTGCTGAGGGAGGTTACGGAGCGGCCCGAAGGGGTGGAGGCCGGGACGCTCCGGGTTGTCGGGACCCAGAGGGAGCGTGTGGTTGCCGAGGCAAGGCGCCTCCTCGATGATCCTGCAAGCTACGCCAGGATGGCTGGTGCTGTAAACCCGTACGGGGATGGGAGGGCGTCCGCCCGGATAGTCCAGGCTATCCTCTATTATTTTGGTATTTCCAGGACGCGCCCGGAGCCGTGGGAGCCGGAGGCGGTGGTTCAGACTTGATAAGGCTTCTGGTCGCTGACGAAGAAGGCCGGATTTCCGTGGATGAGGAATTAGCCTGCGCCGGCAGGACGGGGGACATTCTCGTCGAGGTCCAGCCGGCTGATGTAATCCCCATGCCGCCCGGCGCAACCTTGATGTTCCTCCCGGGGCGCGAGGCGATCGGCGTCGATGTGCGGTCCGGGGAGTTTACCATGGCCGGGCATGGCCTCAATGCCGTGAGCGCCATACTCCCCCAGGGGTATACCAGGACCTTGCTCCCGGCCTACACCACCTGTGGGCCCTGGGCCGGGGGAAGGTATGCTAGAGGCAGGTATGCCAGAGGTGGGCGTGTCGCGCATGCCAGTGGAGGGCATACCGGGGGCGTCCGCCACCAGATCCTCCCGCTTTTCGGCTATACCATGGTGGGGATGGGCGATGACGGCCTTGTTGTTGCAGCGGTGCAGACGGACGAGGATTTCAAGTGGAGCCCCGATAACTATAATACCGGCGACCTTCCGGACCGGGTGGCCGCTGTACTCGAGGAACTTCCAGGGAACAGGATCCTGAGGCAGCTCTCGAAATGCGCGCTCGAGTATGGGTGTTTTACAGCGCAGAATATCTTCTACCGCCGCTGGGAGGGCGGCATTCCCGTGGCGGAGGCATGCAACGCGCGGTGTCTCGGCTGCATCTCCATCCAACCCTCTGAATGCTGCCCCGCGCCCCAGGAACGTATAAGGTTTACACCATCGGTTGCTGAGATCGTGGAGGTCGCCCTGCCTCACCTCGAGGAGGCGGAGGATGCCATAATCAGCTTCGGCCAGGGATGCGAGGGCGAGCCGCTGACCAGGAGCGAACTCCTGGTTGAGGCCGTTCGATCCCTGCGTCAGGCAACGGGGCGGGGAACGATTAATATAAACACAAACGCCGGCGACACGCGCGGCTTTAAGGCCCTGTGCGAGGCCGGGCTCGATTCGGCGCGGGTGAGCCTCATCAGCGCCAGGCCGGAGATGTATGATTCTTATCACAGGCCACATGGCTATTCGCTTGAGGATGTGATCGCCTCCCTCAAGATCGCGAAGGGTTACGGGGTTTTTACATCGGTGAACCTTCTCGCGTTCCCCGGCGTCACGGACAGGGAGAAGGATATCGAAGCCCTTGCGGGGCTTATAGGGGCCACCGGCCTTGATATGATCCAGCTCAGGAACCTGAATATAGACCCGGACTTTTTCATTGAGGTCGTGCGCCGGTCTGGCGCTGGCGCGTCGGGTGAGGGCGAAGTCATTGGGGGCGAAGCCATCGGCATGGTGAATTTCATCGAAGCGCTCAAATCGTCATTTCCTTCGCTCGAGATTGGCAGCTACTCACGCCCGGTGAGGCCCTAGTCAGTCAGGCCCAACCGGTCGGGCCTTGAAAAGGAGAGAGCCCGTAGTAACCTTTGCTCCGGCTACTGCAGATCCCTGCATAGCCCACGGCAACCTTTCGGCTACCATAGACCATTACGGAACCTACAATAACCTTGACTCGACCTATCACGAGTCCCTAAGCAGCCCACGGCAATCTTTCGACTGCCGTGAACCACTGGGTTTGTCGAAACAAAACCATCATCGGAACCCGTGATGATCTTAGCTCGACCACCATGCATCCCTTTTGAGCCTGCGACAGTCTCAATTCACTTCAACTGCCGCAGACCCTTACAGGACGCCATGGCGATCTGCGCGCCGGCTGTCACAGACCCCTCGGAGCCTGTGACAACCTTTGCCCGACCGTTACAGACCCCATCAGGATAGAGCCTGTAACGGTCTTGGCTCAGCTACTACGGACCCTCACGGTCTATAGGATAACCTGCAGACCAGAAAATATAACATCGCACGGGAAGAATATTAATGGAAAATCATAGAACAATATTAGCATAATACCTAAGGAGGGCTTGAGCTTTGCGCAACCTTGTTGAGGACGCCCTCAAGGCGACAGGCGCGGATTATGCAGAGATAAGAATAGAGGAGCGCCAGACTACGCGGATTGCGTTCCGGGGCCGGACGCTCGAGGAGATAGGAACGTCCGTAACCCTCGGGGGCAGTGCGCGCGCGCTGGTGCGGGGCGGCTGGGGCTTCGTTTCCTTCGACGGCGTCGATGGGCTGAAAGAGCGGGTGGGGCTGGCGGTGAGCCAGGCAAGGCTGGCGACGGCCGGAGATGGCCACGTGTCACGGCTTTCGCCGGTCGAACCTGTGATTGATAGCGTAAAGGCGGGGCTTATAAAGGATCCTCGCTACATCCCGCTATCCGTCAAGAAGCGCCTCCTGGAGGAGTACAACGAGATCATTCTCGGCTCCGGGCCGAGGATCCAGACGTCGAGCATTCTTTATGTAGAAACGTTCACGCGGAAGTATTTTGCCAACACCGAGGGGACCTATGTCGACCAGGAATCGAGCGACATAGGCATGAATATAACGGCAATCGCCAGGGATGGCGACAACGTGCAGCAGTGTTTCCTACCCGCGGGCGGCACAACGGGGTTCCAGACCGTGGAGGGGCATCATGAAAAGGTTAAGGATATCGCCTCCAGAGCCGTTGAGATGCTGGATGCAGATCCTGTGAAGGCCGGCGAATACACGGTGGTTATCGACCCCGGTCTCACAGGGGTATTTATTCATGAAGCCTTTGGTCACCTCAGCGAGTCGGATTTCGTTTACGAAAACGAGAGGCTGCAGGAGATCATGACCATGGGCGCGCGCTTCGGCCCGGATATCCTGAACGTTGTCGATGGGGCGGCGGTCGAGGGCCATCGCGGGTCATACAGGTATGACGATGAGGGGGTCCCGAGCAGGATGACTCATCTTATACGGAACGGGATCCTCGTTGGCAGGCTTCACTCTCGCGAGACCGCGGCTAAAATGGGGGAGCTCCCGACCGGCAACGCGCGGGCTATAAACTACCGCCACAGGCCGATAGTGCGAATGACGAATACCTTCATAGAGAACGGGACGACGAGCTTTGAGGATATGATCTCGGATATCGAGGAGGGTGTCTATGCCATAGAAGCCTACGGGGGCGAGACCGCGATGGAGATGTTCACCTTCTCGGCAGGCGAGGCCTTCATGATAAGGAATGGCAAGATAGCCGAGCGGGTGAGGGATGTGGTCCTGACCGGCAACCTCTTCGATACGTTGAAGAATATCGAATGCATCGGCAATGACTTCGAATGGCACGACGGAGGCGCCGGCGGGTGCGGCAAGGGTGGGCAGTTCCCGTTGCCTGTAGGTGATGGCGGACCGCACGTGAGGATACGCAAGGTTGTTATAGGGGGAAGATGACTTTGGAGAGGCTATTGAATCTCGCATCGAAAGAGGCCGACGCGGCTGAGGTATTCTTCATAAAGAGCACGGAGACCCCCGTTTCCTTTGAAGCGAACCGGCTCAAATTCATCGAAACGAGGATGGTCGAGGGGGCAGCGCTCCGGATCATAAGAAACGGGCGCATTGGCTTCTCGACCTCCAGCAAGCTTGATGAGCCCGATGTCCTGGTCCGGAACGCCGTCGCAGCGAGCGAGTTCGGGGCCGAGGCGGCCTTCGGATTCCCCGCGACGTCCCATGCGACGCTTCCCACCCCGAGGGTTTATGATGCCGGGATCGTAGACCTCGACCCCGGCTATATGATCAAACTTGGCTCAGAGATGACCGCCCGGGTGCTGGATGCGGAGCCTCGCGCCAAATGCGATGTCACGTTTACCAGGGACGTAGAGGAGATTTCCGTGGGGCACGCGGGAGATGGACCCCTCGTGTCGTACCAGCGGACCTTGTTTGAGGGTGGCATGGAGGTGACCGTGGTTTCTGAGGAGGATATCCTGATGATCTCAGATTACAGCGCGTCGAGCGCGATGAATATCGATTTCAGGCAGCTAACCGACGGGATCATCCAGCGGTTAATATGGGCGAGGAGGATAGCCCCCATTGCCACCGGCCGGTACCCTGTAGTTTTTACTTCGAGGGCCATGGTTGACCTCCTCCTGGCGTTGAAGGTCGCCCTGAATGGCAGGATGGTGTTGCAGGGGGCCTCGCCCCTTGCCGATAAATTAGGTACCAGGGTGATGGATGAACGTATCTCCCTTTACGACGACGGGACGGTCAACCACGCCCCGAGAAGCGCCCCCTTTGATGACGAGGGCGTGCCGTGCCGGCGGACGCCGCTCATAGAGGGCGGCGTGGTCCGCAACTTCTATTATGACCTCCAGACTGCCGGGCGCTCGGGGAGGGAGAGCACTGGTAACGGCTGGCGCGTTTTGCGCACGGGGGAGCGGTCCTTTGAGGGCCAGCCCACGACGGTGCAGACTAACATTGTGGTGCCGCCGGGAGATATGAGCCTCGAGAGGATGATAGAAGGCATGGGTGAAGGCCTTGTTGTTGAACAGCTCATGGGGGCGGGCCAGGGGAATATCTTGAGCGGCGCCTTTTCCATGAATGTTCACCTGGGCTACAAGGTGGAGGGCGGCAAGATAGTGGGCCGGGTCAAGAATGCTATGGTGGCAGGGAATGCCTTTGAGGCGTTCAATGATGTGGTGGGGCTCGGCGATAAGGCTGAGTGGGTTATGGGCCCTTATTCGGTGCCGGCTTTCTTCTTCAGGTCGATGTCGGTATCGACGAAGAGCTAGCGCGCCTCGCAGGCCTTAATGCTGACATCAGGCAAGATATGACGCAAAATTCGTAGATTTCCAGAGATAATTTATCATACCTACCCATTCCATCCAGACATTCCATAATGTGACCAAATATCGCGTGTGCATATTTGGTCACAAAGTATATTATAATAAAGTTGAAGGTCAAAGAAGGTCAAAAATCTAGTAATTAAATCACCGACCTGGCGAAGGAGCCCAGGAAATACAGAAAACATTAGACTTAGAAAATGGGAAGTGATATGGTGGGCAGCCTTGCCGATTACATCGAACGTTATCTAAAGAGCCTGGTCGATGAGGCGGCCCAGGGTATTATTGAAATCCAGCGCCGGGAGCTGGCTGAAAAGTTCAATTGCGTCCCTTCGCAGATAAATTATGTTTTGAGTACCCGTTTCACAGTGGAGCACGGCTATATCGTTGAGACCAGACGGGGAGGCGGTGGGTATATCCGGATCGTCAGGGTCCGAAGGGAGCCCAGGAGCGAGCTCGCGAAATCACTAGAGGAAGCGATTGGCCGTGCGATAAGCCCGAGGGATGCCGAGAACCTGCTCCAGCGCCTGGAGGATATCGGTGCTATTGATGAGGCGCAGAGGTTGCTCGTAAAGGCCGTCCTTTACCAGGAAACCTTCGGCGTCGATCCTGTAATCGAGGATGCCCTTAGGGCGCGGATACTCAAGGCCATCCTGGTGGTTCTCCTGCGTGGTTAATGAGTTAACAAGACAATTCCCATAATATTTATGGAGGTGGGGCATATGCTTTGTGACGAGTGCAAAAAGCGCCCGGCCAATGTTCACCTGACAAAGATCATCAATGGGCACAAGACTGAAATGCACCTCTGTGAGGAGTGTGCCAGGGCAAAGGGAGAGCTTGATTTCTTCAATGCCCCGGAATTCTCGTTCCATAACCTTCTCGCAGGGCTTATTCACCCCGAACCGGCGGGCATCGGAATGCCTGTGCCTTCTTCGCCATACAGGGCGCCGCGTAAATGTGAAACGTGCGGCCTCGATTATACGGATTTTACGCAGTCAGGGTTCCTGGGATGCAGCAACTGTTATGCGGATTTTCGCCAACAGCTCGAGCCCCTGCTTCGGAGGATCCACGGCAGCACGAGGCATGTTGGAAAGGTGCCCGGCCGGACAGGCGGGGTTCTCAAGATACGGAAGGATATTGAATCGTTGCGGGCCGAGCTGCAGAAGCACATCGCAAGTGAGGAGTACGAGAAGGCCGCGGAGATAAGAGATAGGATTCGCGCTCTGGAAGGCAAGCTCAATGAGTCGGCATAAGGCGGCTGGTGACGGTCAGGCAGGGGACCAGCCAATAACGGCCGAGGACAATGGGGTGGTGAAGAGCATGTCGCTTAAGGACATAATAGAAAAAACGTTGAGTTCATGGATGAGGGATGGTGGGCCGGAGGCGGATGTGGTCTTGAGCACCCGGACACGGGTGGCGAGGAATCTAAATAACGTTCCTTTCCCGCACGTGGCCTCAGATGCTGATCTTAAAGGCGTCGTGGATACTGTCAGGGACGCCCTCAAACGTTCGCCTGCCCTCGCCGGCCTTTATATGCTTGATCTCGCCGAGGTTTCGCTGCTGGACCGGCAGATCCTTGTCGAGAAGCACCTGGTCAGCCCCCAGCATATAGGCCAGGTGAAGAACAGGGCCGTGGTCCTCCGCAAGGATGAGGTTGTGAGCATAATGATCAACGAGGAGGATCATATCCGCATCCAGACCATCTTTCCCGGGTTCCAGCTTGAGAGGGCGTGGGAGCTTTGCAGCGAGATTGATGACGGCCTGGAACGGGGCCTCGATTATGCCTTTGATGAAAAGATAGGCTATCTTACAGCCTGTCCCACCAATGTTGGTACAGGCCTCAGGGCATCCATTATGATGCACCTTCCAGCTCTGGCCATGACCAACCAGGTTGGTCGGGTCCTCTCGAGCGTATCGCACCTCGGGATAGCCGTGAGGGGCCTCTACGGGGAGGGTACGGAGTCTTCAGGGAATATATATCAGCTCTCGAACCAGGTCACCCTCGGGAGAACGGAGCAGGATATCCTTGAGAATATCAAGGGAGTGGCGCGACAGATCATCGACCAGGAGCGCGGGGCGCGGGGCTACCTCCTGCGGGAGACAAGGAAGCAACTGGAGGATAGGGTCTACAGGGCTTACGGGATCCTGGCCAACGCGAGGATGATAACCTCGGAGGAGGCCCTGCGGCTCCTCTCTGATGTTAGGCTCGGGATCGATACGAATCTCATACCAGGTATAGACAGGAAGATATTCAATGAGCTTATGGTCCTGACGCGCCCTGCCTATCTGCAAAAACTGATGGGGAGGGAGCTCAGCCCTCCTGAACGAGATGTTGAGAGGGCCTCCTTCATAAGAGAGAGGGTCAAGGAAGGCTAGAGTAGAGCTTGTAGCTTGAGGGCGCGGGATGGACGAGGATGCCTTTGCGGCATCTGCCTGCCTACCGTGTCCGTATCAGGGATAAGAGTTTAAGGATAAGAATCAAGGATTGCGAATCAAGAGTTGGGAATTTCGGGGTTTACTCCAGGGTTCAAGGATAAGGGATGATAGAGATTACCTTTGGAAGGAAGTGATACAAATGATGTTTGGTGGGCTTACAGAGAGGGCGCAGAGGGTTTTACAGCTCTCTCAGGAGGAAGCCAGGAGGCTTGGACATGACGTAGTCGGGACAGAACATATCTTGCTGGGGCTTGTAGCCGAGGGCCAGGGGGTTGCTGCACGGGCCCTCCAGAACCTCGGGATAAGCTTGGAAAACGTTCGCAGCCAGGTCGAGAAGCTAATCGGAACAAGCGAGCCCACGCGGGCCAATGTCATAGCCCTGACGCCGCGGGCCAAGAGGGTTCTTGAGCTTGCAATGGATGAGGCGCGAAGGCTCGGCCATGGCTATATTGGGACCGAGCATATCCTTCTCGGCCTCATAAGGGAGGGCGAGGGCGTGGCGGCCCAGGTGCTTTCGAATCTCGGCGCCGACCTCGACAAGGTGCGCAAGGAGGTTATGTCGCTTCTCGGCGCGGGCGGGGCGGTTGCCCCTGCCGGGAAGGCCGGTTCCACCCGCACGCCGACCCTTGACCAGTTTGGCAGGGACCTCACCGAGCTGGCGAGGGAGGGCAAACTCGACCCCGTTATCGGCCGCGGGAAGGAGATAGAGCGGGTCATCCAGGTTCTGAGCCGGAGGACGAAGAATAACCCCGTGCTCATCGGAGACCCTGGCGTCGGGAAGACCGCGATCGCCGAGGGGCTGGCCCAGAAGATAGTTAAGGGCGACGTGCCCGAGGTGCTTGCAGATAAGCGCGTTGTCACGCTTGATATGGGCTCAATCGTCGCGGGGACCAAATTCCGCGGGGAATTCGAGGAGCGGCTGAAGCGAGTCATCGATGAGATCAGGGCGGCCGGGAACATCGTCCTCTTTATCGACGAGCTCCACACGATAGTTGGAGCGGGGGCTGCGGAGGGCGCAATCGATGCTGCGAATATCCTGAAGCCCGCTCTTGCCAGGGGCGAGCTCCAGTGCATCGGCGCGACCACCCTCGATGAATACCGCAAGCATGTGGAGAAGGACGCAGCCCTGGAGCGGAGATTCCAGCCGATCCAGGTCGGCGAGCCTACAGTGGATGAGACGATCGCCATACTTGAAGGCCTGCGTGATCGCTACGAGGCCCATCACAGGGTCAAGATCATGGATGAGGCCCTGAAGGCCGCGGCAAGGCTGTCGGACCGCTACATCACCGACAGGTTCCTGCCGGATAAGGCTATCGACCTCATAGACGAGGCGTCTTCGAGGGTGCGGCTCCAGACCCAGGTAGCCCCGCCCGATTTGAAGAAGCTCGAGGATGAGATGAACCGGATAAAGGCGGAGAAGGAGTCGGCCATCCAGAATGAGGAGTTCGAGAAGGCAGCCGATCTGCGGGACAAGGAGCAGAAGCTCCGCGAGGATATCGAAGCCAGGAAGGCGGAGTGGCAGAGCAAGCGAGGAAGGCTCGACGCGACCGTAACCGAGGAGGATATAGCCTATGTCGTTTCGAGCTGGACTGGAATCCCCGTGAGCAAACTCGCGCAGGAGGAGACGGAGCGCCTCCTCAAACTGGAGGAGATTCTGCATGAGCGGGTTATAGGCCAGGATGAGGCTGTATCCGTGGTTGCAAAGGCGGTGCGCAGAGCGCGGGCGGGTCTCAAGGATCCCAAGCGGCCTGTAGGGTCCTTTATATTCCTCGGCCCGACGGGCGTGGGTAAGACTGAGCTGGCGCGTGCCCTCGCCGAGGCGCTATTTGGCGATGAGGATGCCATGATCGCGCTGGATATGTCCGAATACATGGAGCGCCATACTGTATCGAGGCTAATCGGCGCGCCTCCAGGTTATGTGGGCTATGAGGAGGCCGGGCAGCTCACCGAGAAGGTCCGGCGCCGGCCATATTCGGTCGTGCTATTTGATGAGATCGAAAAGGCCCATCCCGAGGTATTTAACGTGCTGTTGCAGGTGCTCGAGGATGGTCGCCTGACCGACGGCAAGGGTCGGACTGTGGATTTCCGTAACACAGTCATAATCATGACATCCAACGTGGGGGCTAACCTTATTGAACGCGCGATCACCCTTGGTTTCCGAGCCGAGAAAGACGAAGATATGGCATCATATGAGCAAATGAAGGACAGGGTTTTGAGCGAGCTCAGGAGGACTTTCAGGCCCGAGTTCCTCAACAGGATCGACGAGGTCATTGTGTTCCACGCGCTCAACGAGGAGCAAATTCGCAGGATACTCGACCTCAGGCTGAAGGACCTGGAGAAGCAGCTCGCCGACCATGATATCAAGTTGGATGTGACCGACGCGGCGAAGGATCTCCTGGTTAAGGAGGGTTTCAGCAAGGAATACGGCGCCCGGCCCTTGAGAAGGGCGATCCAGAGAATGGTCGAAAACCGTGTCTCTGAGGAGATGCTCGAGGGCAAGATTAAGGACGGGGATACCGTAAGGGTTGATGTCAGGGATAACACTTTGACATTTGAGGCTGTGAGAGCTACAGCGCCTGTTTCCTAGGAGCTCCCGGGCACCCGGGCATCCCCCGCAGTTCCCCGGTTCCCCGGGCATTTACCTGGCAGGTAGTAGTTGCTATGCCGGAGGCCGCTATGCTATAATGCTGGTAATACTGTATAGACATGCGATATGCGCGCCTCCGGCTTCGCCTTGCGCGGGCCGCACATGGTGGATGTCGCCGGGTCTGAAGGGATGATCTTACGTGAGCGAGAGCGAGATAGGAATCGGGCTGCTTGGTTGTGGAACAGTCGGCACGGGTGTGCTTGATATTCTCCAGCGCAACGCTGGGGCGATCACCGGGCATGCGGGCGTGCCCCTCCGCGTCAGGAAGGTCCTCGTGAGGGATAAGTCCAAACCGCGAAGGGTCGCCTTGAACCAGGATATACTGACCACCAGTTTTCAAGATATCCTCAATGACAATAGCATACAAGTCGTGGTTGAGGTCATGGGGGGGCTCGAGCCGGCGGGTCCCTATATCCTGGAAGCCTTCCGGCGCGGCAAGCATGTGGTTACGGCCAACAAGGAGCTTCTCGCCAAGCGTGGCCCGGAAATATTCAAGTCATCCCGGGAGCACGGGGTGATATTGCGTTTTGAGGGGAGCGTCGCGGGCGGGATCCCCATCATAAAGCCGCTCGAGGAGTGCCTCGCAGCCAACAGGATTCAGGAGATAATGGGGATAATCAATGGGACGACCAACTACATACTAGCGAAGATGACCTCCGAGGGGCGGCAGTTCGGCGAGGTGCTGCGCGAGGCCCAGGAGAAGGGGTTTGCCGAGGCGGACCCATCCGACGATATCGAGGGAAGGGACGCGGCGTACAAGCTATCAATCCTTGCTTCGATAGCATTTGGCACGGAAGTAAGCCCTGACAATGTCTACACGGAGGGCATAACGAAAATAACACCACTTGATATTGAATACGCGAGGGAGCTCGGGTTCGTGATAAAGCTCCTGGCGATCGGCAAGGAGGTTGATGGGGCGATCGAGGCCCGCGTCCACCCGACCTTCGTCCCGTCCCGGCACCCGCTCGCGAGCGTCGACGATGCCTTCAACGCTATATTTGTAAGGGGCAACGCAGTCGGAGACCTGATGTTTTACGGCCGCGGCGCCGGGGACCTGCCGACGGGAAGCGCCGTGGTGGCTGACGTCATCGACGTCGCGAGGTCAATATTGTCCGGCGTGCCAGCCGGGGCCACGGGCCCGGGTTTTGTGCCATGGAATGGCGGCCGGAGAATATCTGATATAGAATCCGTGAGCACGAGGTATTATATTCACCTCAAGGTCATCGACCGTCCCGGTGTGCTTGCCAGCATCGCCAGGGCGTTCGGGGATCATGATGTGAGCCTGGAATCGGTAATCCAGAAGGGCAGGGGACAAAACCCCGTTGGGCTTGTCTTCGTGACCCACAAGGTGCTCGAGAGGAATGCCCGCGCCGCGCTCGAGGTGATCAAGGATTTGCCCGTGGTAATGGACGTCTCCAATGTCATACGCGTGGAGGGCGAGGCGTAGATGATGGCTGAAGCGGCCAGAAAGGTGGCCAGGGTTGTGGTCCCGGCGACGTGCGCAAACCTCGGGCCGGGTTTTGACGTCCTTGGGATGGCTATAGGGATTTTTAACGAGGTTGAGATAGAGGAGTTTGGCGAGGCGGGGGGGACGGAGGGGAGGGTAAGCATCCGGGTAATCGGGGAGGGCGCGGCCTCCCTCCCAGGGGACGAGACCAACCTGGTTTACCGCGCCGCGGAGGCCGTATACGACGCGACCGGCAGGGAGATGCCCCCCGTGCGATTGACCCTTGTGAACAGGATCCCTCTTTCTCGCGGGCTGGGTAGCAGCTCGGCGGCCATAGTCGGGGGGGTGCTTGCTGCCAACGCAATCCTCGGCCAGCCACTCGGCGTTGATGACATTTTTGAACTGGCTGTCAGGCTGGAAGGGCACCCGGACAATGTGGCGCCGGCCCTCTTCGGCGGCGTGGTCGCGAGCCTCATGGGCGATTCCGGGCTGCGGCACATTGAGATCAGCCTTCCGGCTGATTTCGAGGCTGGTATGAATATCGTGGTCTGCGTTCCCTCGTTTGATGTATCCACGACTCATGCACGCTCTATCCTCCCCAAGACGGTGGGCCTCTCGGACGCGGTTTTCAACATAGGGAGGGTAGCGCTCCTGGTGGCTTCGCTTTCCCAGGGGCGGTGGGATCTCCTGGGAGAGGCGATGAGCGACCGCCTCCACCAACTCCACCGGATAGCGCTCGTGCCCGGCCTGGGTGATGTGATCAGGGATGCCGTGAGCTCGGGGGCGGCGGGCGCGGCCTTAAGCGGGTCTGGGCCTTCGGTGGTGGCATTTGTGCGCGGTGATGTAGCTGGTGCATCGATGATCTCCGGAGCCATGAAGCGGGCTTTCGGCCGCCACGACGTGGAGGCTGTGTCATATATTACGAAAATCTCGGCGGTCGGGGCGAGGGTAGTCCCGGAAGGCAACCTCCGCGACATGGCAGTTGCCTCCGAGCAGCTTGTGGCCGGGAATCTCGGGCTGGCCGTGGTTAGGGGCGGGGATGTCATATTCACCTCCCGTGAGAGTGGGATACGCCCGTTGCTCGATGCTGTGCTGCAGTTCGATGGCGAGCTCGAGGGCTCTGTCATAGCCGACAAGATCGTGGGCAGGGCATCTGCGCTCCTGTGTATAGGGGCCGGAGCTCGCGCGGTTTACGCGCCAGTTATGGCCCATGGGGCTGTAGGAGAATTAGCCCGGCACGGGATCGACTTTACGGCCGGCCTAGTCGTGCCGCGTATCCTTAATCACGCCGGGGATGATTCGTGCCCGTTCGAGAAGCTTACGGCGGGCATCACGGACCCGGGGGAGGCTTTACGCGCAATCCAATCATTTGCGCTTAGTCATTTACAGCGGGAGAAATCTAAAAATGCCAAAGGCTAAAACAAGATATATTTGTCAGGAATGCGGCTACGGCGCCCCTAAGTGGCTCGGGCGGTGCCCCGGTTGCGGGGCATGGAACTCCATGGTGGAGGAGGCCGTTCAGGGGACCGGGGCAGGAGGTTCCGGCGCATCGCGCCTGGGGTCGCTTGCGATGGGAGACAACCCACGGCCTATAACGGAGGTTGAGGCGCGCGAAGAAGAGAGGCTTTCTACAGGTATAGGTGAGCTTGATAGAGCCCTTGGTGGGGGGGTTGTCCCGGGCTCTTTTATATTGGTGGCGGGCGACCCGGGGATAGGTAAATCCACCCTCATGCTGCAGATGTCAAACAGTATAGGCCTGACAGGGAGGACGGTGCTCTACGTATCCGGGGAGGAGTCTTCAAGGCAGATACGGCTCAGGGCCGACAGATTGGGGCCGCTCTCGGGCGCCCTATTTGTCGTCGCCGAGACAAATATCAGGGTCATTGAGGATCATATAGCTTCCGTGGCCCCTTCCCTCGTCATTATTGACTCTATTCAGACAGCATATGACCCGGAGCTTGAGTCCGCGCCCGGGAGCGTGGGCCAGGTCCGTGAGGCCGCTGCCCGACTCATGAGGGTTGCCAAGGTATCTGGGGTGCCAATATTCATTGTAGGGCATGTTACGAAGACCGGCACTATAGCGGGGCCCCGCGTCCTGGAGCATATGGTTGATACCGTGCTCTACCTCGAGGGGGAGAGGAATCACGCTTTCAGGATCCTCCGCGCGGTAAAGAACAGATTCGGGTCAACCAACGAGATCGGCGTGTTTGAGATGCAGCAGGGCGGCCTTATCGACGTCAAAAACCCTTCGCAGATTTTTCTATCCGAGAAGCCCGTGGGCGTCTCCGGGTCCTGCGTCGTCGCCAGCCTCGAGGGAACACGGCCGATCCTGGTCGAGCTCCAGGCGCTTGTGAGTTCCATGAATTTTGGGGCTCCCCGGCGGACCACAATGGGTGTTGATTACAACCGGGTGGCCATAATCCTCGCTGTCCTCGAGAAGAGGGTGGGCCTGTCCCTTGCGACGGAGGATGTCTACGTCAACGTTGTGGGCGGCATAAGGCTCGACGATCCCGCCGCCGACCTCGGGATCGCAACAGCGATAGCTTCAAGCCATAAAGGCAAGGCCGTGGATGCGGACAGCATAGTGCTTGGCGAGATCGGCCTGTCGGGCGAAGTCAGGTCCGTTAGCCGCCTCGAGGCCAGGTTATCGGAGGCGGCCAAACTCGGTTTCAAACGGTGCATTATCCCGAGGCGGAATCTACCCCAGGGCGAAGAGATGCGGCTTGGCATGGAGATCGAAGGGGTCGCCACGTTGAGGGAGGCGCTTGAGGCGGTCATAGGGTAGGATAGGGTAGGGGCTGTAGGGTCATGGGCATAGGGTGCGGTAGTGTAAGGTAATGTGGTGTGGTGTAGGGTAGGGTAGAACGGGTCAGGGGATGTAACGAGGTAGGATATGGCAGGGGCATGGTGGAGCAGGATGGGGACAGGATGGGGAGATGAAGGAAACGATGCTGGGTGAGCAGAAATCACTGGAGGAACGTTTTCTTAAGACGCTTAGGCTGGTTGCGCCGGGCACGGATTTATATGAAGGGCTCGAGAGCATAATCAGGGCCAGAACCGGGGCCTTGATCGTCATTGGGGATTCGCCCGAGGTTATGGCCCTCGTCGATGGCGGGTTCCGGTTGAATTGCGAGTTTACCCCCTCAAGACTATATGAGCTTTCCAAGATGGATGGTGCGGTTGTATTGAACGAGGATGCCGGGCAGATACTCGTCGCCAACGCGCAGCTGCTCCCGGACCCGCAGGTTGAGTCGAAGGAAACCGGCACGCGACATAGAACCGCCGAACGCGTGGCTAAGCAAACCGGCAAGCTCGTAATAGCCATATCGCAGCGGCGAAATGTGATTACCCTCTATGAAGGTAATTTCAAATATATAATCCGCGAGATCGGCGTGACCCTCGCCAAGGCGAACCAGGCGCTCCAGACCCTTGAGAAATATCGCAGCGTCCTAGATCATGCCCTGACGAACCTCAGCGCCTTGGAATTCGAGGGCCTCGCCACCTTATCGGACGTGGCCACAGCGATCCAGCGAACGGAGATGGTCAGCCGCGTGGCCCGGGAAATCGAGAAATACATCTGTGAGCTCGGGACCGAAGGGCGTCTCATCAGCATGCAGCTGGAGGAGCTGATGGTGGACGTCGAAGATGAGGGGCTCATGGTTATAAAGGATTACCTCGTGGTCCAGGAGTCCAAGTCGGCGGAATCTATAAGGAATCAGATAGCGAGCTGGGATTCCGAGGATTTGCTGGATCTCGGGACGATTTGCCGCGCCCTGGGTTACTCAGGGACGGCGAATATACTTGACCAGGCTGTCTCGCCAAGGGGGTATCGCGTCCTCTCCAAGATACCGAGGCTTCCGATGCCTGTTATAACGAACATCGTCGTGACGTTCAAGACTCTCCAGGGGGTGCTCAATGCATCCATAGATGAGCTGGACGGGGTCGAAGGCATTGGAGAAGTGAGGGCGCACGCTATCAAGGAGGGTCTGAGGCGCCTCAGGGAGCACGTCTTACTTGAGCGACATATGTAAGGGTCTCTGTAATGATCGTTACTATTAATGATCGTTACTATTAATTTATTTAATGATAATGATCACTGAGAAATTGCCTGGTAAAATCCGTTGCTGGAGCCCGTGCGCACGAAGGAGCGTCAAGTCAGGCTGAATATCCCCAGCGTCGTGATGGTGCGGTATTCCCTTTCAAGGACTTCGTCTAGGTCCAGGTTGAGGAGATTACAGAGGGCCGCCAGGTAAAAGAGCACCATGCCGAGCTCGCTCTCGATAGCATCCTTGCATTCGGGACATAAGGAGCCGGCCAGGTGGGTATCCACGTAGTTCTTTATCTCCGACAGGCTTATGTCGCAGGGGAGCTGTTGGCGGCTTGCGTTGATCTTGAGGCACCCGCAGTTTGTAACCGCCTTGACTATAGCACGGTTTGCGCGCGCATTTGACTCCTGGAATTTCGAGAGACAGTCAAGAACGCTCCGATGCCTGATAAGGTGCTCAGATACAGCTCCCTGAAACCTCTCGAAATGCTTTCCCTCCATCGTCCGTCCCCCCAAACCTCTTATTCTCTTTCTCCCTATGTTTTCTATTGTTACATGTTTCGTCGCCTTGGTGACCCCGGTAACCATGATTTTATTATATGTTTACATGCTGACTTTGTCAATGAAGGCCGGGGTGCGAGGAGGCTGGAATGCGCGAAAAACGGGCATTTCTTGACATCTCTAGTTTGACATGTTAGAATCAAAATCAGGGAACTTATGGTATCGCTGGGGGGTATATCAGGTGTTTAACGTTGGGGATAAGGTCGTTTACCCAATGCACGGCGCGGGCGTCATAGAGGCGATCGAGGAGCGCGAGGTGCTTGGGGAGCGACAAAAGTATTATGTTATGCGAATCCCTCTGGGTGAGATGAAAGTCATGGTACCCACAAGAAATGTCGAGGAGGTGGGCCTCAGGGGAGTCATAGATCGGGAGGATGTCAAGAAGGTCTTTGAGGTCCTGAGAGGCGCGAAGACTAAGATGTCCTCCAACTGGAACCGGAGATATAAGGCTAACCTCGAGAAGATCAAGAGTGGCAATGTATTTGAGGTTGCGGAGGTTGTGCGCAACCTCTCGCAGCGCGATCGCGAGAAGGGGCTTTCTACAGGGGAGAAGAGGATGCTCGAGAGCGCGCGCCAGATTCTCATAAGCGAGCTCGTGCTCGCCCAGGGGCGCGACAAGGATGAGGTGGTTGAGGAGCTAGATAGCATCCTGAGCTGACATGGTTCGACATGCATATCCTTGAAGACATGGATAGAAGTAGTGTATCATAAGAATACTAAGGTAAGGATGTCGGCCGGCGGTGACCGCCGGTGCCTGGCCAGGTCCCTAGACCCGTATCATGATAACATGATAATATGTATGTGTTTCGCAAATGAGGATTAATGAATGAAGGAGAACGAGGGAGGTGGGATGTTTCGTGTTTGATAGGTTGGTTCGGGTTTTTTTTATTGTTGCCGGTGCCGTGGTCGGGATAACCATCAACAGGACGATGGGTATAAGACCACCAGGCCCAGGCGGTCTGGGGATCAGCATATCAATCCTCGTGCTGATGGCCCTCGGCGGTGCCATCGCCGGTCTGCTGGTTGCCCCCGCTTTCATCTGGATTCTTAGGCGTCTGGTCGTATGGGTCGAAAACGGGCTACGCAAAACACCCACGCAGGACATCGTCGCCGGGGCCCTTGGTGGAATCGTCGGTTTGCTTATAGCCGTTCTTCTTACCCTCCCCTTCGTCCAGCTGCCTCTAATTGGGCGGTATATCCCGCTGCCGGTCACCCTCATGTCCGGGTACCTTGGCGCGCATATTGCCATAAGGAAGAAAGAAGAACTATTTAGCTTATTCTTATCAGTTCCCCGGTCGGTTGAACGCGTTGTCGGGGGGAGCGCTGACCGGACCGCAGCCGCCGGAAGGGATAGGCGCAATAGATCCGGCAGTCCGGGAAGCAGGGTCCCCTACAAGATCCTGGATACAAGCGTAATAATTGATGGTCGCATAGCCGATATCTGTAAAACCGGATTCATAGAGGGCGTTCTCATAGTGCCCGGCTTCGTTTTAGAGGAGCTTCAACGCATTGCGGACTCATCTGATGTATTAAAGAGGAATAGGGGCCGGCGAGGCCTGGATATTCTGAATAAGCTCCAGAAGGAACAGAATGTCGTTGTCCAGGTGCATGAGACCAATGTCGACGATTCCCTGGAAGTGGATAGCCGGCTTGTCAAGCTTGCCAGGGCGCTGGGCGCCAAGATAGTCACCAATGACTTCAACCTTAATAAGGTGGCGGAGTTCAGAGGCGTCCAGGTGCTGAACATCAACGAGCTCGCAAATGCTCTGAAGCCTGTAGTCCTGCCGGGGGAAGAAATGATCGTACATGTAATCAAAGATGGGAAGGAATCTGGCCAGGGAGTAGCGTATTTAGATGATGGGACGATGATCGTCGTCGATGGAGGCAAGAGGTACATAGGGGAGCAGGTTCCGGTGATGGTCACCAGTGTTCTCCAGACCGCTGCAGGCCGGATGATATTCGCCAAGCCTAAACCCATGGAGCGTGTATCAAGCGTGTAATGCCCACATTTGTGCAATGTGTAGCTTGAACCGGCTATATGCCTGAAACCGGCCATATACCTGCCGGTCACGGCGGGGGAGGAGTTGAGGAATTGAGATGGTTGTTTCATGCGTTGTTCCTGCTGCGGGGCAGGGAAGGCGCATGGGTGGTGATACCGGGAAGCTCTTTATGTGCCTGAATGGGAAACCGATACTATCATATGCACTGGATGTCTTTGAAAAATGCCCGCTTATCTCCGAAATCATCCTGGTCGTCAGGGAAGATGAGATCCATCATGCATCTCGACTCTTCGCGAAGGAATCGGGGTTCACGAAGGTTAAGCGGATCGTTCCGGGTGGGGTCGAGCGACAGATGTCCGTCTATCATGGACTTATTGCTACCGATGCCGCGAGTGATATCGTCATGGTTCATGACGGCGCGCGGCCTTTAATTACTCTTGATGTGGTAGCGTCTGTGGTAAATGAGGCGGTCGCCTGCGGCGCCGCGGTGGTGGCCACTCCAGTTAAGGATACTATAAAGCTGTCGGACTCGCAGGGCTTTATCAAGTCCACTCTTGATCGTTCAATGCTGTGGGCGGTCCAGACGCCCCAGGCGTTCCGGCGTGAGCTCCTGCTGTGTGCGCATGAAAAGGCTTACAGCGATGGTTTTCTTGGCACAGATGATAGTGTGCTGGTGGAGCGATTGGGATGGAAGGTCAGGCTGGTGCCTGGCTCGTATGAGAATATAAAGATCACCACCCCTGAAGATGTTTTAATCGCTGAGGCTATACTAAGGAGGAAGACCCTTGAGGGTAGGGATCGGGTATGATGTGCACCGGCTCGTCGCGGGTTTGCCGCTGTGGCTCGGTGGCGTTGAGGTTCCGTATCACTCCGGGCTCCAGGGGCATTCCGATGGCGATGTGATTCTCCACGCAATAGCCGATGCGCTCCTTGGAGCGGCCGGCGAATCGGATATCGGGAGCCATTTCCCCTCTGATGACCCTGCATATAAAGGGGCGGCGAGCGCCTCACTGCTCGCGAGGGTCCGGGAGATCGTTTCCGAGCGAGGCTTTGCTGTAAACAATGTGGACGCTGTTCTCCTGGCGGAGCGCCCCAGGATTGCGCCCTATGTTGATGCCATGCGCAGCAGGATAGCCGGGATATTGCACATCGGCCCCGGGGATGTGAGCATCAAGGCCACGACAAACGAGGGCCTGGGCTTCATTGGGAGGGGCGAAGGCATGGCGGCATACGCGGTCGCGAGCCTGGTGAGCCTGGCCCAGGCCCCATGACCTTTTGCGACCTGTGGTGACGTGTTATAACCTGCTGCGCCCTGCTGCAAGCTGCTGCGACCCGCTGAGACCTATTATGATCTGCGTGTGATCGTGGCCGTGGCCCGGGGCTCAGGCCCCGGAAGAAGCTGGCCAGACTCATTGCTGGCAGTAGCTGCGTAGAATACAGCGTGGAACACGACTGGGGATAGGTGATGATACAACGGGGCAACTTACTTGGAAGGGTCGCTTGCCTGGAAAGAAGCAAGATAGATGGTATGGCGGGCGGGCCGGGGGTGACGGAGATGGGAAAACTTATCATAACCGGGGGTGAAAGGCTTTCCGGCAGGGTCCGGCTCAGCGGGAGCAAGAATAGTTCTTTGGCGATACTGGTGGGTGCTGCCATGGGCACCGGCAGGACGAGGCTCGAGAATGTCCCGGATTACCTTGACATCCACGTCCTCTGCGGTATCCTCCGCGAGCTCGGGGCGCATGTCCAGCCTGCCGGCCCCGGTGTTCTTGAAATAGATGGGTCCGGTTTGAGTTGTCACACACCATCATACGAGGCTGTCCGCAGACTGAGGGCCTCATTTTATACAGCGGGCGTCCTTCTTGCCCGCCTTGGTAGAGCCGTTGTGCCGTTTCCAGGCGGTGATGTAATAGGCGCACGAGGGATAGACTTCCACCTCGAGGGATTCAGGGCCCTTGGCGCGGAGGTCGCAATCGAGCACGGCTATGTGAAGCTATCCGCGCCGGATCTGGTCGGCGCCAATTTTTATATCGGGCGCGCAAGCCACGGCACGACGGTTAATATGATGTTTGCGGCGTGTCTCGCAAGGGGAATGACCACACTGGAAAACGCGGCCAGGGATCCCGAGATCGTTGACCTGGCTGTCTTTTTGAATAGCATGGGGGCCAAGATCAGGGGCGCCGGCACGAGCACGATCAAGATAGAAGGCGTAAGGGAGCTTTCGGCGACGTCCTATGAGATAATGCCCGATCGACTGGAGGCCGGCACATTTGCTATAGCATCGGCCATTACGGGTGGGGCTATATTGATTGAAAATGCGGTGCCCGAGCACCTGCGGACCGTGATAATCAAACTGCGCGAGGCTGGCGCCGATATAGAGGAGTCGTCCAATATGATGCGCGTGGTGGGGCCCGCCCGCCCGCGCGCCGTTAATATCGAGACCCTGCCGTACCCGGGCTTCCCGACGGATCTCCAGCCCCAGTTTACAGCGTTGATGACCGTAGCAAGCGGCATCGCGTCCATAACAGAGACGAGGTTCGAAAACAGATTCACATATGCCGACGAATTAAGAAGAATGGGCGCGGATCTGCGTGTGGACCGGGATACCATTATAGTCCGGGGGGTAGACAGGCTCACAGGAGCCCCCGTTGAATCCCCGCGGGATATAAGGGGGGGCGCCGCGCTGGTCATTGCGGCGCTCGCTGCTCTCGGCGAGACGGAGTTGAACGGTGTTGAGCATATAGACAGGGGCTACGATCATATAGAGAGAAAGCTTGCGCTGCTGGGGGCGAAGGTAATGCGGGTGGATTGAACCTAGCCTGGATCGGTCTAGTGGACATACTAATGCAGACATACTAACATAGACATGCATAGACATGTAATAGGCATGTAGGCAAGGTAATGGGGGAAAGGGAAAGAAATGCCGGAGAATGTGCGCGTTAGATTCGCTCCAAGCCCCACGGGGCACCTGCATATCGGAAACGCTCATACAGGGCTGTTTAACTGGCTTTTTGCCCGTCACAACGGGGGGAAGTTCATCCTGAGAATCGAGGACACGGACCTCGAACGTTCATGCGCGGAGTCTGAAAGGCTAATACTCGAGGATCTAAGATGGCTGGGTCTTGACTGGGATGAGGGCGTGGATGTGGGAGGGCCTTATGGTCCCTATAGGCAGACCGAGCGGCTCGAGCTATACAGGCAGTATGCCCAGAGGCTCCTTGACGAAGGCCACGCCTATTACTGTTACTGCACACCTGAAGAGCTCGAGGTGGAACGCAAGGCCGCCCTGAACCGCGGGGAGGCCCCGAGATATGGCGGTAAGTGTCGTGAATTGACCAGTGACGGGCGGGCAAAGCTGGAGCGCCAGGGGAGGAAACCCGCGGTGCGCTTCCACGTGCCTGATGAGGTCATTGTAGTGAATGACCTTATACGGGGCCCCATCGAATTTGATAGCAAGAGCATTGGCGACTTTGTCATAATGAAGTGCGACGGCGTGCCAACCTATAATTTCGCGGTGGTGGTCGATGATGTACACATGAAGATCACGCACATCATCAGGGCTGACGAGCATGTGGCTAATACGCCTCGCCAGATCTTGCTTTACGAGGCCCTCGGCCTCCCCCTGCCAAGGTTTGCTCATATTTCCATGATTCTAGGTCCGGACCGCACGAAGCTCAGCAAGCGCCATGGGGCAACATCTGTATTTCACTATAGGCAGGCGGGGTACATCCCTGATGCGGTCGTAAACTACCTGGCGCTCCTTGGGTGGTCGCCTGAAAGTGGGGAGGAGGTTCTCACCAGGGAGGAGATGGTTCAGCAGTTTTCCCTGGACCGGGTTGGGAAGAGCCCTGCGGTGTTTGACATCGCGAAACTCAACTGGATGAATGGCCTGTATATACGGCAGGCTGACCTGAGGAGCCTGACGGGGATGGCCATACCCTATCTCAAGGACGCCGGGCTGGTAGATGGGCCCCTCACAGGTAGGAGCTTTGACTGGCTGATGGAGGTGGTTGACTCTGTCCGGGGGTATCTCGATAATCTGTCGCAGCTACCGGAGCATGCGCGCACGTTTTTCGGGGACCGCGTTCAGGCCTATGATGATAAGGCTCGCAAGGTCCTTTCAGACCCCCAGACTTCGCGCATTCTGGACCTGTTCATCGGCGAGCTGGGGGGCCTTGAGCCTTTCGACCGTGAGGCGATTCACACCATGCTCCTGAAAATGCCCACGAAGCTCGGACTCAGCGTGCGCAGAACGCTCCTGCCTGTTCGTGCTGCCCTGACCGGCACAACAGCTGGACCCGAGCTTCCAAACGTCATTCTCATTTTGGGGAGGGACAGGTCGATCAGCCGGGCGAGGCAGGCTTTCCAGGCCGGGCGCGGCGTTTATTGACAAGAACTACATGATAGTATATAATCGTGGCAAACAATCAGGTAACATCCAATCAGGTAACATCGGACATAGCCCGGATACAGCCGGGATAACAGCGCAGGGCTGGCTGTGACACGAGTAGGACAAGGACAGGCTGAGCAGGACCCCAGTCTCTGGCAGCAACATGCAGAGGCAGGGGTCTTGACTTGAATCGCGAGTTTGCATGTAATCGTGGATTTGTGTAGGCTTTATGTGGGGCTTGTGCTTGTATAAGAACTGTGCGGGCTGGGAAGTTACGAAGTTACGAAGTTACGTGGTTGCGAAGCTGCGGGGTTGCGAGGTTCACACCGAGGTTTGCACGAGGGGGATGTGATCAACAATGTTCAGGACGATCCGCAGGGACATCCAGGCCGTGTTTGAACGGGATCCTGCCGCAAAGAGTCTTCTTGAGGTCCTCCTCTGTTACCCCGGCCTTCATGCGATTATATCCCACAGGATCGCCCACTTTTTTTACAGGAAGCGGCTTTTCTTGATTGCCCGCCTCATTTCGCATATTAGCCGCTTTTTCACGGGTATAGAGATTCACCCTGGCGCCAAAATAGGTTCAGGGTTTTTTATAGACCACGGTTCAGGGGTTGTAATAGGGGAGACCGCGGAAGTAGGCGACAACGTGACCCTTTACCAGGGTGTGACCCTGGGCGGGACAGGGAAGGAGAAGGGTAAGAGGCACCCGACGATCGGCAACAACGTAGTCATATCAGCGGGTGCCAAGGTGCTGGGCTCGTTCAGGGTCGGCGATGGAGCGAAGATCGGGGCCGGGGCGGTTGTGCTCAAACCGGTCCCTCCTTGCAGCACCGTCGTCGGCGTGCCGGGCAGAGTGGTGGTCCAGGATGGCAAGCGCGTCCCGGGCATCGACCTCGAGCACGGGAATCTACCTGACCCGGTGCAGGCGGCATTCGAAGCCATGCAGAAGAGGATTGCCATGCTCGAGGACAGGATCAAACATCTTGAGGAGGAGCGCGACCGTGGGAATTAGGGTGTTCAACACATTAACGCGTAAGAAGGAAGATTTCAGGCCGAGGGACCCTGACAAGGTGTCTATCTACCAGTGCGGCGTTACACCCTATGACTACACGCATATGGGGCACGCGCGGCAATACGTCCTGTGGGATGTTATCCGTCGCTATTTGAAATACAAGGGCTACAAGGTATTCTGTGTCCAGAATGTCACAGATATTGATGACAAGATAATCGCAAAGGCCAACAAGGCCGGTAAAACGATCGGCCAGGTAGCAGAGGAATTCAACGAGGAATTCCTAAGTTCGATGGATGCCCTGGGCGTTGTGAGGCCCGATGTCTACCCCAGGGTGACGGATCATATCGACGAGATAATAGAGGTGATAAGCGGGCTGGTCGAGAAGGGGCACGCCTACGAGACTGAGGCTGGTGTATACTTTGACGTGTCGAGCTTTCCCTCATACGGCAAGCTTTCGAAGCGGAGCCTGGATGAAATGCAGGCGGGCGCCCGCGTCGAGGTGGATGAGCGGAAGGACGATCCCATGGATTTTGCGCTGTGGAAGAAGGCCAAGCCCGGGGAGCCTTCCTGGAATAGCCCGTGGGGCCCGGGCCGCCCTGGCTGGCATATTGAGTGCTCGACCATGGCCCTTAAGTACCTGGGTTTTGGGTTCGATATGCACGGGGGCGGGACCGATTTAATATTCCCACATCATGAAAATGAGATCGCCCAGTCCGAGGCATATGTAGGCAGGGAGCCATTCGCCAGGTACTGGCTCCACCACGAGATGCTCAATGTGGGCAAGCAGAAGATGTCGAAGTCCCTTGGCAACTTTTTTGTGGTGAGGGATGTATTAAAGAGGTACCGCCCGGAAGTGGTGCGGTATTTTCTCCTCTCGGTGCACTATAGGAGCCCTGCCAATTTCGGCGAGGCTGAGCTCGAGGCGGCGAAGAGCGGGTGGGAGCGGCTCCAAAACGTAATTTACGCTGTTGAGCATCTTTTGAAGCGTTTCTCGGAGCGTCTCCCGTGCTCGGCACTGGATGAGGCACTGGACGAGGGTGCACCCTCGGCAATTGCGCCCGCGGCAGCCGCGGCAGCCGCGAGGCTCGAGAATGCCATCGAGGGTGCGCGGTCCAGGTTCCTCGAGGGGATGGACGACGATTTCAATACAGCGCTGGCCTTGGCAGCCCTTCACGACCTGGCAACGGAGGCTAATATCTTTATCAACCGGGATGACCTGGTCCCCACGCCGGCAACGGTTGATCTCCTTCGGAGACTCTTGGGCGCCTTCAGGGAGCTCGGTGGCATACTTGGCCTGGTTCCCGGGGAAGATGCCGGCTTTGCCTTTTCACCTTCCATGGCGGTTGCGACGCCGGGCATGGCGGCGGGCGGCGGGTGCGCGGACCCTGGCCTGGTTGCGAAGCTTGTTGACCTCTTGATCGATATGCGCCAGGCTGCGAGGGAGCGGAAGGACTGGGCGACCGCGGACGAGATAAGGGGTAGGCTCGCGGCCCTGGGGATCGCCCTGGAGGATACCCCTCAGGGGACGCGATGGAAGATGACTGATGAGGATAACCGATGACTAATGTTTAGAGGGAGGTGTTTGCGGGGACATGGAGGAAGAGGTGCCGATGCTCGCGCTAGCGTACATCGGTGATGCAGTCTATGAGCTTTATATCCGGGCAAGCCTCGTCTACAAGGGTTTCACCGATGTGGATCTCCTACATCATAAGGCCGTTGCGCGCGTCAAGGCTGAAGCCCAGGCGAGAGCCCTGGAGATGCTCGAGCCCTTTTTGACCGATGAGGAGAAGGACATTGTGCGGCGGGGACGAAATGCCAAGGGAGGTCGCGGGCCCAGGAGGCAGGGGGTTATAGATTATAGGCACAGCACGGGATTTGAAGCCCTGCTGGGCCACCTTTTCCTTGCCGGGAATATAGACCGTCTCACTGAACTCCTGCGTAAAGTCGAGCTCCGCGAGGGTTGCTAGAAGTTTCACGGGTTGGAGATTGATAGAGTCAAGGAGATTGGCAGAGCCAAGATGAGGGGTGGCCGAGATTGCAGGTAGATATCTTACATATGACCCCAAATCCCCTGAAGGTAATCTGGACGGCTGCGCGCACGTGTTATAGCCATCTTCCCCCACAGGAATTGTGGGCTTCGGACCCATCAACCGATGATATGCTCAGGATAGCGCGGAGGGTCTTTACCTCCGGGCATCTCAGCGTTGTGGAGCATTGCTCTATCACCTATGCTGTGAGCGGCGTGTCGAGGACCCTGCTTGCCCAGTACAGCCGCCACCGGATCGGAGTGAGCCTCTCCGTCCAGTCGCAGCGCCATGTTTCGGAGGCATCGGCCAGGAACGACGGGCAGTTTGAGTATGTCACCCCGCCGGGCGTGCAGGCGCATGCCGGGGCTAGCAGGGTATTTGAGGACGGCATGAAGATGCTACAGGACCTCTATGACAGGCTTTGCGCCTTCGGCATCCGCGTTGAGGATGCCAGGTTCGTCCTGCCCGGCGCCGCCATGACTAACTTCGTTACTACAGTGAACCTGAGGTCATTGCTGGATTTATATACCAAGCGAGTCGGAGAGCCGGGCGCCCAGTGGGAAATAAAGGAGCTTATCGAGAGAATGGCCAGGCTCGCCGTTGAGAGAGAGCCATGGCTGGGCGAGTTTATATATAGGAAGGTCTGATTGTCCATTGAGTGGCAGGGCGCAGAGGGGCCTCAACGTGAGGCGCGGGCAGCGCGGGCGGGATGGAGGGCAGGATGCGGGGCAGGGCCGGCGAGGAGACAGTGGGCGGGTGCGAGTGCAGGTGCGGGGACAGGGAAAAGGAAAGGGTAAGGGCGAGGGGCCGGGACTGCCGGGGCAGCCTGCACAGGGGGGTAGCTGGCTCATAGCGGGCAGGAATCCAGTTATCGAGTCTCTGAGGGCTGGCAGGCGGATTTCGAGGATATTGATCGCTGAGGGCTCCCGTGGAAAGCCTATAGACCAGATCGCTGAGCTCGCCTCCGCCAGGGGGATGGCGCTGGAATACGTCTCGCGCGAGACGCTTGACAGGCTTGCGGGTTCTGAGGCGGAATCACACCAGGGCGTTGTGGCCTTCGCCCGGCCGAAGGAGTATGTGACTCTCGATCACATCCTGGAAGCGGCGGGGAAGGGTGATGCGCCGCCCCTTATAGTCGCCCTCGATGGGATCGAGGATCCGCGCAATTTCGGCGCCATTCTGAGGACCTGCGATGCCTGCGGGGTGCATGGCGTCATAATCCGCGAGAGGAGGGCGGTTGGCCTGACTCCTGCGGTGGCGAAGGCATCCGCGGGCGCCATTGAGAGCGTGCCGGTGGCGCGCGTCACCAATCTTGCGCAGGCTATCGAGAGGTTGAAACAGCATGGCATTTGGATAGCAGGGGCCCACGGCGGCGAGGCCCGCGATGAAGGCCACTCTCAGACCCTCTCGATCTGGGATGCCGACTTCACCGTGCCGCTCGCGGTTATCGTCGGTGGCGAGGGGCGCGGTGTTGGGCGCCTGCTCCTGGAATCTTGCGACTTTGTGGTGAGTATCCCCATGATGGGGCGGGTTAGCTCCCTCAATGCTTCAGTTGCCCTTGCTGTGGTGCTTTACGAGGTGTTAAGGCAGCGTCAGCGGCAGGGTAGCTAGCCCTTGTATATATCATGTGACTGGGATTATAGGCTATTGCTCCTCCGTCGATATCCTCGCCAGATTTGCCTTGGCTAACCTGGCTGTGCGCCTAGCGAGCTCAGAGATCGAAACCTTGTGGTAGCCTGCAACAACGCTTTCAACTGTATCATTTAACGGCTCAGCCCAGGACTTGGGAAGCCCCCGTGCGCCCAGGATAGCACCCAGGATCGATCCTGTTGTCGCACCGTTACAGTCGGTATCAAGGCCACCCATTACCGCTATCCCGATCGATTTGCCGAAGTCCCCCTCCCCATGAAGGAGTGCCATGATAACGATAGAGGCATTGTTAATTGTATGAACCCAGTTATAATGCCCATATGCTGCCATGATTTCATTCCAGGTTCCCTGCCAGGTGGGGAACTGCTGGCTCCACCTGACCACGTTTCTGATAGCCTCCGCCAGCCGTGATTTCTCGGGAATCTCGGACAAGCCGATTTCAACGACCTCTTTCACGCTGCTCGTCTTGAATGCAGCCGCCAGCATCGCTGAGACGAACATCTCGCCGTAGACCCCGTTTTTGACATGGGATAGCGTTGCGTCACGGTAGGCAAGCTCTGCAGCACGTTCGGGCTGCCCTGGATTTACATAACCCCATATATCCGCCCTGATTTGGGCGCCTATCCATTCTCTATATGGGTTCTGATGGGTGGCGGAGCGGGGCGGCGTGATGCGATTAACCAGGTTTTTGTAGGCGACCCGTTCCGCTGTATAAGTTAAGAGGTACGGGAGCCTTGCGAGCCACTCCTGGGCGATGTGATCCGTAGTGAAATCGAAGCCGTAGGTATCCAGGATATGCAAGCCAAGAATAGTATAGTCTATGTCATCGTCGCGGAGCATATGCTCGAAAGAGCCTTTCAGAGCTTTAGGCTCCCGGATGGTGGGCAAGTTATCGCGATTGCACAAGCCCGGGGGCATTGGCGGAAAGAAGTCCTCGAGCGGATACGCGCCTACAGCCCTGAGGTAAGTCTCGATATCCTTCTTTGTCCACCCCTCTACCGGCTTCCCGAGCAGGCATCCGGCGCAGCGCCCGAGCCAGGCACCATATATCTTGTCAAATAAAGCCTCATCTGATAGGGCCTCATCTAACGGTCCAAAATCTAGCGCCTCCCCAGCCTCTCCGGCCACTTTACGACCATTGAGTTGGCCCTTCTTCTTTGGTCGAGAGGCCTTGATATCACCGAGCGATAATGGCTCGTAATACGGAAAGCGTGGCTTCACCGAGAGGCATTCAGATGTTGGGGTTGGGTACAGGTCGTCCAGGTTTTTCTCTGGCAGAGCATTTCCTGCTCCTTCCGACAGCTCACTGGCCGGTGGTATACCAGATATATCATTGAATGATCTTCGTAAATCCCCGGTTTCATAGCCTTCCTCTTCTAACTGGATGAGTTCATGGTTTAGCAGGATTCTTATATTAGTATAGTCTATCAAATTCAGTCTCCCTTTCTGTGTAGTTTTCTACGGAAAATGCTTCCATAGCTTGCAGCTTAGATCTTCAGGCCCCCTGCTGTCATGCCTTCGATGAATCGACGTTGAAGCAGCAGGAATATACTTACAATTGGAGCCGCCAGAATGGTAGCGCCAGCCATCATCAGCCCCCATTCAGCCGTGTATCTCCCGCTGAATGTAAAGAAACGGATAGTTGCGGTCTGAAGCGCCTCATTATGTAAGAACGTGACCGCCAGTATGAATTCGTTCCAACTCCACATACCCACTACAAGGATAACGGTGAAGAAAGCCGGCATCGCAAGCGGAGCCATAATGAGCCAGAATATCTGCCAGTCGGATGCTCCATCTACGCGCGCTGCGTCCTCGAAGTCCTGGGGAATCCCCAGGAAATAGGATCGCAGCAGGAAAATCGAGAATGGTGTATATATGGCCCAGTAAATCACCACGAGTCCAAAAATACTGTTGGTTAAACCTATTCGCTCGAATAGAAAGAAGAGCGGTATGATGAAAAGCTGGACAGGTATAGTAGTGCATGCCAGGAAATATAAAGTCAAGAGTTCCCATCCGGGCACTTTTACGCGTGCTAGGGCATATGCGGCGAGCCCTGCGATGATACATACGCCGCCGACCGTTAACCCAACTATAATCGAGGTATTCAATAAAGCATGGCCGAGCCCTCCCTGGTTCCAGGCGTTCAGGTAGTTTTCGAAATGGGGAATTGTAGGGAGGCCTACTGGATTCCTGGCCATCTCGGATCGCGTTTTCAGGGAGTTAAGGAGCATTATTATAAGCGGCCCGAGGGAAAAGGACGCCAGGACAATCAAGACAAGGTGGCTTAGCACATCATATGTAGCAGGTTTGGGTTCGGAGGGGTATTTCAAATTTCCCACCCCTTTCGCTGCAAGTAAATGTAAAAGGCGATGGCTATTCCCCCGATCAGACTCATTGTAAGCCCAACAGCGGATGCCTGGCCAGCCTGAAACGTATAGAACGCACGTTTGTAGGTTAGAGTTGCCAGGACTTCCGTGGAGTAGCCAGGACCACCTCTTGTCAATATGTAAATGAAGTCGAACACCAGGAATGACCAGATGATAGTCATTAGGAGCATAAAGACCAGCGTGGGACGTATGAGAGGGAAGCTGATATAGCGAAACTGTTGCCATCGATTAGCCCCCTCGACGCGCGCGGCTTGATACAAGATGGGATCGATCTGCTGCATGGCGACGAGGAAGACGACTGCAAGGAAACCCCACCAATGCCAGTTATCAACAAAAGCGATGGAGTAGAGGGCAATCTTGGGATTACCGAGGAAGTCAGCCGACATAAATGGCAGGCCATGATTTGCGAGCCATGCCGCAACACCAGCGATGGGGTGAAAAATGCTCTGTTGCCAGATCCTCGCGCTTACCGCGGTAGCGACGACTACAGGTATAAAGTAGGTGGTCCTGTAGACTGTGGCTCCTCTTTTCACCATGAACATCAGGTTCGCGGCGATCAGACCCATTATTACTGGAACTGTCAGGAAGATCAACGTCCAACGGGCATTATTGTATATGGCGCTCCAAAATACCTCGTCTTTCAATAACGAAGCGAAATTAGAAACGCCAATGAATTTGGGAGTCGCGAGGCCGTTCCAATCCATAAAGGCGAGAACCACCGTGGCGATGGAAGGACCGAGGATAACCAATACATTCACCGAAAGCGCTGGAAGCAAGAAAAGCCATGCTGTTCTTTTGAGGTGACGCACCCCGTGGTTGCCATGCGATGATTCGATTCCACGTCTTGCCATAATAATAGATACCCCCGTAGGCGGGGGTCAAGGGACGCGAGCATACCCCTTGACCCGCAGTGTCAATCTTGGCGATCTGCTGCTAGGTTAGGTTGGCTATCTAGATAACTCACATATTTATTTTGCTCGCTTGGGTATGGGAGGGACGCTGCCCGCGGCGCGCTCCTCAGCGAAGAGTGTTTGGACCTTCTGCATATATTGAGCTGGGGTGATTTTGCCAAGCCAGACTTGCTCAATTCCTTCTATAATCCACTGTTCGGTTTTTACGGGCCAAAACGTCCAGGTCGTGTAACCGTAGTTGCCACTAGCTGCGGCCTTTGCGACCGTTTCCACATGTCTTGCGTACCGCGGGTCTGCCTCCTTCGGGAAGTCACTCATTGTCGTTGTGGTAATAGGTTGGTTCCATTCGCCTTGCCAGGTAACGTTCATACGGGCAGCTCGTTTAGGATCGGCAAAGAGCCAGTTGATTGCCTCGGCGGCCGCGTCGGAGTTTTTGGATGACGCATTTATTGATAAAGTTGTTCCGATCCCAAGGTCGTAAAACTCCGCAGGGACTCCTGAGCGCAGAGCAGGGAATGGAGCCCAATCCCAATCGTTACCCGTACCTTTGAAGTACTCGTTCATCCATTGGAATCCCCAGGTGCCTATCATGCTCATACCAGCCTTGCCGGTGGCAAGCAATGTTACGAAATCTTCATTCGCGAGCGAGAAATAATTTGAACCGCCGATCCAGCCTTTTTGGTAAAAATCATTTAACATTTTTACGGCGTCAATAAAGATCGGGTCGTCCCACCGCAGCTGACCAGTAAGGGCTTTATAGACGTTTTCAGGGCCGGCGTAGTGGTTTAAGAATAGACCTACATAATGCTCGTTGTTGCCGCGCCAGCTTGAATTCCCCTGGGCGAATGGGATTATGCCCTTCGCTTGCATCTTCTTGCACACGTCGAGGAGTTCGCTGATATTTGTGGGGACCTTCCAGCTGTTTTTCTGGAACAGGGTCTTGTTATAGAAGAGAACCATCGCCTCATAAGTTTTTGGCACCGAGTAGACCTTGCCTTCCACGGAAGATATATCTAACATCATCGGGATGAACATCTTGTCCCACTTATAGAGCTTTATGTATTTGTTGAGTGGTAAGAGGTGCCCTGCCTTAGCATATTCCTGAGCGTAGGTCGGCCCCGGTGTCATGACGATGTCGGGCCCCGAATTTGCCAGTACCGCCGTGCGTAGAACTCTATCCAGATCCGGCTCGATTGTGAGCTCCAAGCGGATATCAGGGTGGGCCTTGTTAAAGGGGTCGATCATAATCTCACGTAGAGCCTTCTCATATTGGGGTTCAGCGTTCTCGTACCACCAGCTTATCTTGGTTTGCGCCTGCGCTACAACGCCAATAGTAAAGAACATGCATACAATAAGTGAAATCGTAATAAAGTGCCTTTTCATAACATATAGCCTCCTTATCTTTCTTAGCTTGATCCGCACATGACTTATGCATCTCTCTCGTTAGTAGACTACAGGTTTCCCGAATTCATCACAGGATTACCGTGAGCAATCAGACACTTAACGACCATTCTAGCCCGCTGGTTCCGTGGCAACTGGCTCCAAACGGTTAAATGGCGGTCACCTCCTCAGCCGGTCCGTGATCGGTCGTTCTCTTGCTTAATACCTCCTTCCCGATTCCGAGCGTCCATTTTGAAATGTCGGAAATATGAAGATGTTCAAAGCCGATAACCTCACTGTCGAGCCGGTCGCCGATCGGAGCTTTCCATTTGGCGGGGATCTGGCCGGCACCAATGATTGTGCCCACTATGGCGCCTGCCTGGCCGGCGGTGCAGTCGGTATCTAGGCCGCACATCGTGGTGATACAGATTGTTCTCTCGAAATCCCCTTCACCAAACCACAGCCCGATAACTACGGCGGCGATATTGGGGAAAGTATGGACCCAATGGTAATCAGCGAGGTAGCTTTGCTCCGCTTTGTTCCACGCCTCGCGCCAATCTTTTGATGTTCGTGACCATTCGATGGCGTCGCGCACGACCTTGGCAAACCTGCTCCTGGGAGGGACGAACCCCAGCCCTATCTTGAGAACTCGCCTCACGTCTTTCTCCACGAAGGCGAGGCTTATAAGTGCGGCGTCGTACATTTCGCCATAGACGCCCTCACGCTCGTGGGAAATGATCGCGTCCTTGTATGCATATTCGATGGCGATCTCAGGGCGCCCCGGCGCGATAAATCCGCATACCTCGCCGCGCATTTGGGCTCCGATCCACTCACTGTAGGGGTTGTCGGTGGTTGCGGAGAGAGGGGGCATGAGGCCCTTCCTCAAATTATCCAGGGCAACCTTCTCGGCGGTGTAACCGATAGGGATATGTTCAAGCCATTCCAGGGCTAGGTCCTCGCTGGTCAAGTCTATCCCGTGTTCTTTCAAAGCATGTATGAAGACTATTTCGTAAGAGGTATCATCGTTGACGGTGCACGGGGTTGAAAGATAATTTGAGATCTCGCCGTAGGTCCCCGATATCTTTGCTGAAGGCCATCCCTCTACAGGCATCCCGAGGGCCCCGCCGATGCACTTTCCGAGCCACCCGCCGTAGATTTTATCGTAGTAGATTTGGGCGGCGGGTTCGAAGTCGGAGCGAATCTGATCTGTGCCTGGCGCAACAGTGGAAGGCAGAGAGGCCCTTATCTCCTCAAAGGTGGCTGGCGAATAGAAATCCGGGTCAGCGACCCTCGGCGCGTCATGCAGGGCTTTCCTGATCACCGCTATGTGCTTCAAGAGTTTCTCTGTTTCACCGGCTGCATAGAGATCATGACCTTTTGGTATAAGCGCCTCGGCCCTGCTTACATCGTAGCCTTTATGTTTTACTGCCTTGATTTCTTCAATGATGGGAAACTCAACGAGCCCATTTGAATAGTTGTGCTTCCACATCTGGAGGATATCCTGACGGCGTCTATCCATAAACGTACCCCCCACATGTTCCCTCAGGAGCACCGGCGCCTCGGCCGGGTTTTCAACTAATATTCTCCTGAGATCCGAAGGTATCTTTTCAGCTGAGAGAAGTAATTCGTCAACATTCTGGAGGTTGAAAACCTCGGCAATCCTCTTAATGAGGTTTTCAGAGGGTTTTTCGATTCCGCGTTCCAATTGACTTATGTAAACGTAGTGGACATCTAGGGAAGCCGCGAGTTTCCGTAAACTAAGATTCCTGGACTTCCTCAGCTCGCGCAATCGTTGTCCAAAGGCATTAGATGACAAGAGTCGTTATCCCCCCGGTGGTAATGTAGTGTAAGGTTCCTTCCCTTACATAATATATTTCTACATCCTTTGCGAAATTCCTCCTCAAACGTAATAAATTCTTCTAATTCGTTCCCAAAGATAACTACATTGTCGGGATCTGCCGATGACGGTTCTGGTGATCCCTCCTGACTCGTGTGATATCGGGGATGTCCTATGACGAGGCCCGGAGTTTATGTGCCGATTTGAGGAGATCTATTGATCATTGACATCTTATGACACGCTCGAGGTACGCCCAAGGCGAATAGGCGAAGTGGAACAAGAGGCGGAGGAGGCGAAGGGAGGCGAAGTAGACATTGACTTGTCTGCTGCGCGTGTTGTATAATACTGTTAAAGTGAGCAGGCCTCCACGAGAGGCTTTGAGAGGCTTTTCGTTTTATCATTCTCTCCCGCGCCAGGAATCGCGGCGCTGGCCCTCAGCGTGGCATAATGGTTCTATGAGTCAAGCCTTGCAGGTAATGAGATCAAAACGCGATCATGCATGGATCGTCGCGCTATATCGCTAGTATATTTGATTAATATTCTTCACTAGTGGGAGTGGAGGCGATACGGGTGGGCGCTAACGCTCAAGAAGCGTCCTTTGACGGGTATGACCTGATGCTTGACGAGCAAGTCGTCGAAAGCGCGCGTAAGGGCGACCGGGCGGCGGAGGAATACCTCATAAACAAGTATAAGAACTTTGTCCGGGCTAAGGCGCGTTCCTATTTTCTAATAGGAGCGGATCGCGAGGATATAATCCAGGAGGGAATGATCGGGCTATTCAAGGCGATAAGGGATTTTCGCAGCGATAAGCTTGCTTCCTTCAGGGCCTTTGCGGAACTCTGTATCACCCGGCAGATTATTACGGCGATCAAGACAGCCACAAGGCAGAAACATATCCCTTTAAACTCGTATGTCTCGCTCAACAAGCCGATTTACGATGAGGAATCAGACAGGACGCTGCTTGACGTGCTATCCGGGACAAAGGTGACGGATCCCGAGGAGCTTGTCATAAGCAGGGAGGAATTCGTAGACATCGAAGTGAAGATGGGCGAGTTCCTGAGCGACCTTGAATGGAAGGTCCTTATATCCTACCTAGACGGGAAATCCTATCAGGAGATCGCCCTCGAGCTCCACCGGCACGTTAAATCGATCGATAACGCCCTTCAGCGTGTCAAACGCAAAATCGAGCGGTACATAGAAAAGAGGAACGGATCATCATAGCATCATAGGTTTATTTTATGGCTGAGATAACCGGTCGTCAGGCCATGGTGGCTATGGGCCAAGCGAGCGGCGGGGCCAGCAGGGCTCCGTTAAAGTTCCCCTCCATATCACAGAGCCACAGCGAGGCCCGCCCGTTGACGTAAGCCGGCCTCTGGGATATAATAAAAGCGTCAAGGTTATACCATAGAATATTATCTTTCTGGTGCCGACGTAGCTCAACTGGCAGAGCGGCTGACTTGTAATCAGCAGGTTGCGGGTTCGAGTCCCATCGTCGGCTCCATTTTGACATCCTCCGGAAAGAATTCCGTGGCTTTTGCCCCCATCTAACCACGCGGGTCAGCCAGCCTGCCCATGAACAAGATGCTTCCTGAACGGAGATCGCGAATTAGGAAAACGAACGGTCGGTCTGCGCGGAAAACAGGCGGTTCATCGAGCATGATTGATTTGCCTTCCATTATAACTGCTGTGGCGGCAGCTGCCTCGGTGCCTTCTTCATTGACTTCGACGAATGCCTGATGAATTACCTTGCTTATGTATAAATCTCGACCAGGAGTCATGCCGGAAAAGTCGGCCGCATTTTCGTCGAATGCATCTATCATCCCTAAGTCCTGCAGTCCCTCGTTTAACAGAAATCTCTTTTCCAGCTTGAACCGCGGCAGGAAAACCTCCACTTTCTCCCTGGAACTTTATGGTTTCGCCATCCCATGGTCTATTTCCTTCACTGCTCGGTTGCTATTGGGCAATACTTTATGACGATTTTTCCACAAAATGCCTTAACCTCATATCCATTGACGGGTCTCTAAAGCATGTGAGAGGTAAACCACTATACTCCCAGTCCAAAGAACATGTTATTATTGAACATGTTATTATTGAATCAGAACCCATGTGTGGCCGACCTCGCTATCGCCCCACCCGAATCGAACACATTCATTTATAGAAGCTCCCATTTAACAGGATGTAGTACCCTCTCATCCTCGTCAATCGACCACAGGTATGATATTGCATAATGCATATCTTAAGGGGACCTTTGTATGGCAATGAGGTGTTATCATCCGTAGGGGTGATATTGAGGGTGACGGTAAGTGGGCAGAAGACAGAGCGGATAGCCTTGGAAGCTTACCCTAGTTATTGTGTTCCGAATCGGTGACAAGAAAATGTGTGAAGCGAAGTAGATCACCTTCAGCAGTAACCCAGGTGGTCAGCTGGCGCGAGCGCAAGACTTATACCTTTACGGATAAGGGCCGGGAGGCCTTTGGAGTGGCAGTGGAGGCCTGGAAGGAAGAAATTTAATCCTTCCATCCCCGGCCGTGGCGACCCCAGGGCATGTTTCCGAAGCCATGCCCACCCTGGTCAATGCGGTGTACCTGGTGGGCGCCACATTGGGGACACATCATTTCAATCCCCCGCTCCCCGGTGCCAAAGGGCACTTCGAATTCATGGCTACAGGCCCTGCATTGGAATCGTCGTGCAGCCACCCGGTAATTCCCGCCCTCCACCCGGATGGCCTTGCCTTCAACCAGGGCCCTTGCAACCTTACCCCTTGCTGATACAAGCACCCTCTGAAAAGTGGGCCGGGAGACCTGCATCCTCTCCGCGCAGTCTTCCTGTTCGAGACCTTCAAGGTCCTTGAGGCGGAGGGCTTCGAGTTCCTCGATAGTCAGCACTTCTTCGTCTAGCTCCCGTAGTGGAACTCCTGCCGGCTTAAATACTGTTACTTGTGGCAGAAATTCCACGCGCCTGAATTTAGGCGGCCTTGGCATGTTATCAACTCCCGATTATTCTGGCGAGTCTATTCTATTATCTTTATTCCCGGCCAGTCTTTCAATTCACGAATTGTACCTTTCATTAACATTAGATAAATATTAATCATATGTTCATAACTATTGTAGCTTTTTTACGACTGGTCGTCAATATAAAAATCAAAGAGTCGACGAAAATCAAAGAGTCGACGACTCGGATTTGCGGGACCGCTATTCCCAGCGATTTTTTCGGGAGACTCCTAGATCAGCCATTTATGTCCTCCCACAACAAGTCGGAAATTTTAGGCGAAGCTATTGACATCTTAATAATCCTTTGCTATAATTCATATAAGAAACAAAAATTTCATATATGAAATAGATCAAGCGGGCCATCTACCTTATTGGGTTAGGATTATGACCAGGATTATAACAAGGAGCAGGGTTAATAAAGAACAGGATAGATTTCATTGGTCAAATGAAATCCACGATGATAGAGGATAGTATGAGAACGGCAGATAATGGGAATCAGATAGCAGTGCCAGCTGTAGAGCGGGCTTTGAACATACTCGAGTATCTAGGGGAAAAGGGTGCGCCAGCCACCCTTAAAGAGATTTCCTCTACATTGGGAATCCCTGCAGCTTCTACCTTTCGAATCGTTAGATACCTTTGCAGTCGTGGTTACATCGAGGAGGATGCGAACATACAAGGTCGATATGAGTTGGGATTGCAGTTGCTACGTTTAGCGCACCTCTTGGATAGGCGGCTGGATCTTAGAACTATAGCAGTATACCCTATGCGGAGGCTGGCCGAGGAGAGCGGCCAGACTGCCCAGTTAGGTATTCTACAAGGGTATGGGGTCATGTATATTGATCAAGCCGAGCCACGCGAACCAGTTAGTATTATAGCCGCCCTCAGAACGATACTTCCCGTCAATGTGAGTGCTGCAGGCAAGGTCCTGGTTGCATATCTACCGCCCAAGGAACAGGAAGAATTCCTAGAGAGAGCAGAGCTTCGTGCCCAGACCCCGAAGAGCATCACCGATAAGGCCAGCTTCAAAGCGGAGCTGGAAAGGGTGCGAGAGATGGGATTCGCCATTGATGACGAGGAATATGCCAGAGGGATCGGGTGTCTGGCTGTTCCCATCTTCGATCATACCGGCACGAACGTAGCGGCGGTGGGGATTACCGGGCATATCATAGATTATCGGGATAAAGATAGGCTGGGTTGTCTGATACAGCTAGTTCAGGAGGCTGCCGGGGAGATATCTGCTAAGATGGGATATGCCGGCGAGGTCCGGGCCTGATTCGATTACCATTGATTAGTGGTTCCAAGATGGAGGCTCGAGATGGAGGTGATGCTCTGGTCGGTAAGGGCGAATGGGTGCACTGCGTCTATGTTGGACAGGTCTGCGGGTCTACGGTATGAGCGCTGAGTTTTAGATTAAACACTGAGTCCCAGCTAGATCAAAAGTAGGGGGGTTATTACATGTCTAGACTAGCAAGAATATCCAAACTAGTCTTGCTAATATCCTGTTTCGCGTTATTGGTCGTAACGCTGTCATGCTTTGCAGCCACCAAACCGCGAAAGCTGACGATCGGTGCCATCGTGCCTACATTGAATCATGAATTCTGGAAGCGCTACGTCGAATTCATGAAAAAGGGTGCTCAAGAGCTGGGGGTTAATCTCATTGTATTAAATGCCGAGGATAGCGGGGATAAGTTGGTACAGTATATTGAGGATCTTGTCTCCCGCGGGGTGGACGGGTTGATCTATGTCCCATATTTTAATACCGGGCGCAAAGGGATCATGGAAGCAGCGCGTGCTAATATCCCAGTCATATGCACAGATACCTATCCGGAGAATCTGACCCCCGGGAAGGAATTCAAGAATTACATATCGTTCATAGGCCCGAGCGACGAGAGCGCAGGCTATCAGATGGCGCTCGCCCTTTTTAAACATACACCCGCAGCCAAAGATGGCAAGAAATACATAGGCGTGGTCAATGGGACTCCGGGAACGTCGGTTGCGATCAACAGGAGAAAGGGCTTGGAGAAGGCACTTAAGGAACACCCGGAAGTTGTTGTCGTCGGGGAGGTAGTAGGTTATTTCGTACGAGATAAGTCGCAGTCAGCGACCGAAGACCTGTATCAGGGCCATCCGGAAATCAAGGGGATTTGGGCCGCGAATGGCGGGACAGCTACGGGGGTTATAGCTGCACTGAAGAGCTTTGGTAAGAAACCAGGCAAGGATGTAATGGTAGTCGGCATGGATTTGAATCCTGAGAATGTAGAGGCCGTAAAGGACGGAGAACTTCTTTTCGATATTGGAGGACACTGGCTGCAAGGGGGATTCGCCCTTGTAATAATGTATGACTATCTACACGGCTACAAGGTGCGTCCCGAAGAGACCAGTGTTGAATTGAGTCTGTTGCCGGTTATGAAAGACACATATGACCGGTATATGAAGGATTATCCCAATGGAATGCTTAAATATGATTTCAAATCACATTCTCGTGTATATAACCCTTCAGCATCTCGCGCCATCGTCGAGTTAAAGTACAGTGAGTGACCAACTATTGAGTTGACTATCTGAGGTGATTACTGCGGTAACCTGAGGTAGCGATCTCGTATTGACCGGGCAGGGGTACCAGCAAGGTACCCCTGCCTGTCGGGGCGGTTTAGGGGGGAGTCCGTGTGGAATTGATCGCGCACAATATCTGCAAATCCTTTGGCCCCATCAAGGCCCTCGATAACGTCACGATAGCCTTCAAAGCAGGAGAGGTAAAGGCCGTAGTTGGTGAGAACGGCGCCGGGAAATCTACTCTGGTAAAGATATTGGCAGGACTATACCGGCCGGACTCGGGTACAGTGACCCTGGATGGAAGGTCCTATAACCCAGCCAGCTTAAATGATGCAGTGAAGAGCGGCGTTGCCATAGTCCTTCAGGAGACGACCATAAATCCCTGCCTTACCATAGCGGAGAATATATTTATAGATCGCCTTCGGGACTTTGTCAAGCCGAGTGGGCTAATTGATTGGGGCAAACTGAAGGCCGAAGCTCAAAACGTGCTCGATAGCCTTAACGCTGGCATTGATGTGAATTCAAATATCGAGGGTTTGGATCTGGGTCAATGGAAAATCATCGAGTTGGCCAGGGCTATTTCTCATAAACCCAAGGTTCTATTTCTAGATGAGGTAACAGCATTCCTGGGAGCTCGTGAGGTGCCCGCTCTTCTAGGCATTGTTGCGGAGCTGAGAAAGCGGGGGATAGCCATCGGCTACATATCCCATCATATGGGCGAGGTCTTCAAGATAGCCGATACGATAACCGTAATGAAGGATGGCAAATGGGTTGCAGACCGGAAGGTGTATGAAGTAACACGCCAGGAAATCGAGGCGATGATGGTCGGCAGGGACATAGGCGAGGAAATGTACCCGAAGCGGGATAACGAGCCTTCCACAGATATGGTTTTATCCGTAGATAATCTCAAGGTCCCGGGTTCAGTAAACGGTATAAGCTTCGATTTGCACAGGGGAGAGGTGCTTGGGATCGGTGGATTGAAGGGTAGCGGCGGCGAGAGCATCCTTCGCGCGATCTATGGTGACATGCCTTTTGGTTCAGGCAAGATGGTCTTGGAGGGGGAACCTTTTTGTCCACGAGGCCCCTACGATGCTGTGAAACATGGAATTGCCCTTGTCCCCGGGGAGAGGACCTTAGAGGGCTTGATTACAATCCTTTCAGTCATGTTCAATATGTCCCTCATAGCCATGCCTAAGAGGGGCCTTTTGCTGGATAGGGCCGCTGAAGCAAGACTTGCTAAAGCATATGTTGCGGAACTAATGATCAAAACGCCCGACGCCATGACTGCCTGCGCCAATTTGAGCGGTGGCAACGCCCAGAAGGTTGTTCTTGGCAAGTGCCTGGCCAGTAGACCCAGGGTGCTGCTCCTAAACAATCCAACCAGGGGAATAGACGTAGGCGCCCGGTATGAGATATATCACCTTATCAATAGACTAGCTTCTCAAGGGTTGTCGATTATACTTCTCAGTGAAGACCTCCCTGAACTCCTGTCAATGAGTGACCGCATCCTGATAATGCGTCAAGGGCATATTAATAGGTCTTTTGGTCGAGAGGATAAGCCCTCTGAAGAGGAAGTCATAAGCTATATGTTATAGCAGGCGCTATCGGAGGGGAAAACACCCCTTATTTATTCCCGTATAGAGGCGAATGACAGAGGTGAGTCTTTATGGAGGACAAGGTGAGCGGTGTATATGTGACAGCGGGGGAAGCTCCAACAGGAGTAAGGAAGGTGACGAAGATCCGATTCACTGCACGAAACTACTTCCCCCTTCTTGCTCTAGTTGTATTATGCATAGTCTTCACCATCATGTCTCCGCGATTCCTGACGTTCAGAAATATGATCATCATCTTACAACAAGCTGTCATATTGCTTGTTGCCGGCCTGGGGATGACATTTGTCATATTGGGTGGTTCCATTGATTTGTCTGTCGGTTCCATTGTAGGAGTAACCGCTTTGACAGCGGCAATTTTCGCAGACAAGATCGGTGCGGCCGCCATTATCCCTGCGGGCCTGGTCGGCCTGATTTGCGGGACGATCAACGGCACCATCTTCGCCAAGGGTAAGGTGCCTTCCTTCATAGTCACTCTGGGGGGACTGGTAGCTTACAGAGGCATTGTATTGGCCATTACCATGGGGACACCGGTTCAAATCCTGAATGATACCTTTTTGACGGTGTTCAGCGGGCGGATCGCCGGGATTCCGAATTCCGTTATCATCGGGGCTGTTGTCACGGTCCTGGCATATTTTGCACTCAATAACCTTCCGTTTGGAAGAGAGGTCAGGGCTGTAGGAGGGGGTGAGAGAGTCGCGATCCTTAGCGGTATCAAGGTGGATAGGGTCAAGATATTGATGTTTTCCCTCTGTGGGGTCCTTAGTGGTCTGGCGGGGGCCTTGCAAGCTGGGAGGACATTAGCTGCGACTGCGACACTTGGCGATGGAATGGAACTGGATGTCATCGCCTCCGTGGTTGTTGGCGGAACCCCGCTTACCGGAGGAATCGGAAGCATTCAAGGAACGGTCTTGGGCACGCTGATCATCACTGCCTTGAGCAATGGTTTGAACATGGCCGGCGTATCGCCCTATATACAATATATTGTTAAGGGGCTTGTGCTGGTATCGGCGGTCTTTGTAACGATAGATAGATCAAAAATTGGAATCATCAAATGAAATGAATATGCTAAGAAATGGGGAAAGAAATATGAACAATACGAGCAATACGAGCGATAAGATGAGAATTGGTATCCTGGGCTTTTCTGATGGGGAGCCTGCAGTGCATGAGCAATTAAAGGATATTGTACAAAAGCAGATGGATGCAATTGCAGCTGCGCTCGAGAAGACAGGTAAGGTTGAGGTCGTGCGCGGCAGGGGTTTGGTCAATTCGGCCCGCATGGCCAAGGATGAGGCATTGAGAATGGTGGCGGAGGATGTCGATGGGGTCATCTTCTCCTACGGGGTGTTCAGCTTCCCGAACTTCTCCGCAATCGCTGCCAGGAATAGCAGGAGCCCCATTCTTCTCGCCGCCAATCTGAACCCCGATTGGCCCGGCATGGTTGCGATGTTGGCTGGCGGTGGGGCTCTAAACCACCTCGGCATCAAGCATTTCAGGGTTGCGGGGGATATAGACGACCCGGAGGTGCTGGAAAAGGTGATGGCATTCTGCCGTTGCGCCAGGGTTGTTTCCAGGCTGAACGGGCAAACCTACGGCCTCATAGGCGGCAGGAGTCTCGGAATGTATAGTGCTACAGTTGATATGCAGACATGGCAGAGGATATTTGGTGTCGATATCGAACATATAGATGAATCCGAAATCTTGCGCTTAGCAGATACTATCCCGGCTGAGAAGGTCGAGTCCGCTTTTAGATGGCTTACGGAGAAAGTTGGGGATATAAGATACGACGGGGCGAAATTGACTCCGGAAAAGCTGAAGACACAGATCCGGCATTATGAAGCGACCAAGAGGCTCATCAGGGAGAGGAATCTGGATTTCGTCGGCGTCAAGTGCCATTATGAAATGAGCCGCAATTATTGCACTCAATGCCTCTCGGCTGCGTTTTGCAATGATCCTTATGACTGGGATGGGCCTAAGGAACCGGTCGTTTTTGCCTGCGAGGCTGATTCTGATGCTGCGCTGACCATGCAGATATTGAAGGAATTGACCGGTGGCCCGGTTATCTTTATGGATGTCCGGCATTATGATGCCGACGAGGATGTAATGGTTTTCTGCAATTGCGGCTCCCAGTCCACATACTTTGCCAATAAGTCGATGGATCCTAGAGAGAACCTCAAATATGTGACCCTTTATCCTGCATTGGATATCTACTCTGGGGGTGGAGCCCATGTAAACCTGATGACCAGGGCTGGCAAGGCCACTATCGCCAGGTTGAACAGGACAGAAGGCAAATACAGGATGACGATCACCCCGGCGGAATTCGTGGAGTTGCCTCGGGAGAAGATGAAAGAGACTACAGAGGAATGGCCTCATGTTTTCGCGAAGCTCCCGTTCGACCATGAGCTTTTCATCCAACAGTTTGATGCCAACCATTGTCATAGCGTATATGGGGACCATGTAGAGGATTTGAAGATGATTTGTAGCATGCTGGGTATTGAAGTGGAGATTCTAGGTGAGCGGTAAGCGGTAGCGGTGGGAACGGTAGGAATTGTACTTAAATTTTAATTGCCGCGTTCGCTTGCTTTATCGTATTCATCGCTCGTTTGCCTTGCTGCATTCACCTGCAGCGAAGGCTTGTCCAACCAAATACAACCAAATATAAATGTTTATCCAAATGCCTGCGTAAAGGCTACCTGTGAGTTGGAGGCGATTCCCTTGCTCATAGCTATTGGTTGCGATGATGCGGGGTTTAAACTCAAGGAGATAATAAAGGGTTATCTGGTGGAGTCGGGATATGAGGTCGAGGATTATGGCTGCTATACCGAGGATCCCGTCGATTACCCGGATATAGGCTATGCTGTGGCGGAGGGCGTGGCCTCTGGCAAACATGACCGCGGCATACTGATATGCGGTACCGGGATAGGCATGGCCATCACGGCAAACAAGGTTGCGGGGATCCGGGCGGCGGTCTGTCATGACGTTTATTCAGCGGAGCGCGCCAGGAAGAGCAACGACGCCCAGATCATGACCCTTGGAGCGCGAGTTATTGGGCCTGAGCTTGCAAAGAAGCTGGTGTCCATATGGCTTGAATCCGAGTTTGCCGGGGGCAATTCCAAGAGAAAGGTCGACAAGATAATGCAGGTGGAGGCCAGGTACTTGCGGAGGGATGTGGGCTGAGCATAGCAAATTCCGGCCGTAATATCCCTGCGAGCTTATCTAAGCTCGTTTTAGGCACTTTCAAGGAGAGCGTAGCGCAGGTTAGTGTAGCATAGGTTATTTGGAAGACATATCTCCAAGGCCAATTCAGTAGAGATTTAGAACTGGGGTGGTAGATCTTGAAGAAGTTCATAAATAACCCTGATGTGGTTGTTGACGAAATGGTCGAGGGGTTTCTTTATGCGCACGGGGATCGCATAAGGAAGCTTGATGAGGCGAGGACCCTTGTGAGGGCCGATGCGCCGGTCAAGGGGAAGGTTGGGATAGTCACGGGCGGGGGCTCGGGCCATAAACCCTCGTTTATCGGGTATATAGGCAAGGGCATGCTGGACGCCGTCGCAGTCGGGGAGATATTCACCTCGCCACCCCCTGGTGCGGTATATGAGGCCATCAAGGCCACCGACGGTGGCAAGGGGGTGCTCCTCCTGCTCGGCAACTACGCAGGGGATGTCATGAATTTTGACATGGCCGCGGAGCTTGCGAGGGGCGAGGGAATAGAGGTTGAGCAATCCATAGCAACAGACGATGTGGGCTCGGGATTCAAGGATGATAAATCAAAGAGGAGGGGCGTAGTAGGGGAGTTTCTGATCTGGAAGATGACCGGGGCGATGGCTGAGCGCGGGGAGGGCTTATCTGAGGTTAAGAGGATAGCGGATAAGGTCAACCAGAACACCCGGACGATGGGGGTTGCGATATCCCCGTGCACTGTGCCCGCCGCAGGGAGGCCAACCTTTACGCTTGCAGATGATGAGATGGAGGTTGGGGTCGGCCACCACGGGGAGCCGGGGCTTAAGAGGGAGGAGCTAAGACCCGTGGATGAGATAGTGGATATGCTTTGTGCCGAGGTCATTCCCGATCTTCCATTTGAGGCTGGCGACGAGGTTGTAACGTTGATCAACGGCCTTGGAGCAACGCCCCAGCTCGAGCTCTACATAGCAAATAGGCGGCTCTTCAAGAACGTAACGGATAAGGGGATAAGGATATACAGGGCGCTTGTAGGGGAGTTTTTCACCGCCCTCGAGATGGCGGGATTCTCCATCACCCTGTGCAGGCTCGATGATGAACTGAAGGAGCTGCTTGATGCTGAGGCATATACCCCGTATTTCACTCAGGCCGGGAGATAAGGTTCAGGGGATCGGGAGAAAAATGAGCATGGAGGCGCAAATGGGAGAGATGTGCATGGGCAACACGGGTGAGGTCGCGAAGATTACGAGTAAAGATGTGCTAGCCGCAATTTACAGGATATGCGATGCGGTTGAGGAGAATAAGGCATATCTCTGTGAGCTCGATGCCGCCCTGGGTGACGGGGATCACGGGGTGAGCATGTCCAAGAGCTTCCGGGCCGTGAGGGATAAGCTCCCGTCCCTTGAGGGGAAGGATGTGGGGGCCATCCTGAAGGCGGTGGGCATGGCGCTCATCTCTACAGTGGGAGGGGCCATGGGCCCGCTTTTCGGGAGCGCGTTCTTGAAGGCTGGGGAGAGGGCGGCCGGCAAGCAAGAGATAGGGCTGGATGACATAGTTGATATGTTCATTGCGGGTGAGGAGGCCATAGTAGCGCGGGGCAAGGCGAAGGTGGGGGATAAGACTCTTCTCGATACGGTGCATCCGGCGGTTGAGGCTATAAAGGAAGCGAGGGCGCGTGGATTATCGCTTGTTGAGGCCTTGAGAGAGGCTACTAAGGCTGCGGAGCTGGGCATGAAATCAACCGTAGGCATGATAGCCAGGGTGGGGCGGGCGAGCAGGCTGGGGGAGAGGACGATAGGCCACCAGGACCCCGGTGCAACGTCCGCGTATATCATCATAAAAGCCGCGATGGAAGGACTTTAAGATCATGTGTTAAAACCCTTCAGGGTTGTCGATGAACCCGATATCGTTCACGATGACAAGGAGGTCGTCAAGAAGGCCTGCGGAATCAAGAATCAAGAGTGTGGATCGAATCGATCTCCTCCTCTTGGGTTAGATCAGCAATTCCTGAGAATATAAAATAAATATAAGTAGGTGCATTCATTGCACCGATATCCTCCTCGGATACCCCTAGTCACAGGCCGTTTTCGAGGAGGATATCGCTTTGGTTTTGAATAGTCGGTAGTCACACAAATCGGCTCGATCAAATAAGATTAAGATAATGAAGCCATCTGTGGCACCGAAGTCTAAAACAGGCGTGTTACTACACCTTCAAGTTACATGCACCCTAGCCTCAATGTTCAGACGATCGCCTTTTTCTGTTTTTGTATCCCTTATGGTCCCTGAAGGAAGCTCCGCGACACAACATGCCTCATGCACCACAGGGGTTATCCTGAAGGGCTTAACTCCTTCCGCAAGCCAAATTACACGAAAACTCCTATCCAAAAAGAGAATATCTATGGGGAAGCGCATAAAAAAAGTATGAACGCATCTACACGGAATTAATACTATTCCTTCACCGACGGGAAGGCTCGCCCGCCCGAGAAGCCCCACGAGCCGTCCCACAAACGTTGAAGATATCAAGGTTTTCTCTACAAGGATAGTTCCTTTTGTTATATTCGTGATCGTCATGGCTACCTCGATGCATAGGATACATTTAAAAAATCCAAAGTACATCTCACTGGGCCCAGTTCCCCATCTTCATGAAGGTCATGACTATCTGGATTGCTGCCGGCCCGAGAAGCACGATAAAGATAGTCGGGAATATGAAAAATACCAAGGGAATAAGCATTTTAATCGGGGCCTTCATTGCTGCCTCTTCAGCTTGTTGGCGCCTTGACATTCGCAATTGAGCTGCCTGTATTCTAAGCGTATTCGCGATGCCTACCCCGAGTTGGTCGGCCTGAATAATGGCAGCAATCAACGAAGAAACCTCTTGAATCTTTACACGCTCGGCAAGGGCTCGTAATGCTTCACGTCTAGATTTGCCCACCCTGATTTCCTGAAGCAGTATACCAAATTCGTCTGAAAGTGGCCCCTTCTTTCTCTCTATTACCTTTGCAAGTGCACTATCGAAACCCAATCCTGCTTCTACGCTTACAGTAAGAAGGTCAAGCACGTCAGGAAGGGCCTTCCTTATTTCCTTTTCCCGGCCGCGTTTCTTGCGCTTTATCATTATATCCGGGAGAAGAAGACCTATAACAAACCCAGAGATTCCCAAAATAATTGCCTTTAAAACTTCCACCTCACAAGCCAGCGAAAGGAGCAAAGTACCCAAAGGCAATGCAAATCCTGTAATCAGTTTTAGAACCAGGTACTCATTAGGGTTCATACTCCCCGTATTCCCTGCGCCCTCAAGCCTCTTTCGCACTGACTCTTTGACAGTTTTTGGCGCGATACCTGCAATAGCCTTAACAACCCTACGCAAAACCGGAAATACTACCCGTTCATTTATGGATTCCGCGAGCTCTTTCTCGCGTTCCGAGGCCACACAAGAAGCTAATATCCTCCCCAATCTCCTTCTAACCCGGTTTTTGTCGGCCTCCAAATGAGACACAATCCCTAGCGTGACCAATGTCACACTTGCAAAGACAAAGAAGGATATGACGTAAATGCCGTTTTGCATACTTCTTCACTTCCGTAAAGACTTATATAAAGCCGCTTTAGCATACGGCCTTAAACTTCGATCTTAAACTTCGATCGCCACAATCCTCCGGATTATGAGAGCACCGAGGATTTCATTTAGCACAGCATATGCTAACATTAACTTACCAAGAGGATGGGAGAAAAGCACACTCATATATTGCGGATTGACGACAAACACAAAGGCCCCGATCCCTAAAGGTAACATACCAATTATCAAGCCTGATAATCGTCCCTGAGCCGTCAGTGTTCTTATTTCCCCTTTGATTCTTACCCTTTCTCGTATAGTGGTAGCGATATTATCAAGTATCTCTGAGAGATTCCCGCCAACCTGGCGCTGGATCAATATAGCTGTTACTACCAAATCCAGATCATCACTCTTGATCCGCTTTGCGAGACTGGACAGGGAATCTTCAGTCGTCGCGCCCAGATTCATATCCTTTAAGGTACGAGAGAATTCTTCCGAAATCGGCGGAGGCATCTCTCTTGATACTACATCCATAGCCTGGAGAAAACTGTACCCTGCGCGTAAAGAGTTAGACATCGCAGTAAGAGTATCAGCTATCTGTCCGTTAAAGGCTGCGAACCTCTTCACCCGGCGAATATGAACGAAAATCCAGGGGCTAAATGCTCCTACTGCCGCCATAAAGAGAGAAAGGAAGAGACTTTCTGTAAAGATAAAGGTCCCACCTGCGAAACTTACTATCATGAAGAGATTAAGGACTACAAATTCCGAGCCGCGTAATGGCAAATTTGCCTGCTCTAATCCTTCTTCCAGCTTCTGCGCATAACTCTTGGTTTCAAATACCCTTCCCATCCTGCGAAGAGCCTTCCTGAAGCCTATAAAGGTCTCCGTGTTTCTCCCGGCCGGGCTGGTGGGATTCTTCGTCACATACTTATCCAGCCTGCTCCGCATCAAATGGGTGCCGTCACTCGAAGCGCTCATTATTCCTATCACTGCCAGGGCAATCGTCAAAAACGCAAGGATCGTTATAACAATCAGCATCATGAAACTCCTCCTCATAATCCCTACCCGAAAATCCCGGGAGGGAGGTGAATTCCATGAACCTCAAACTTCTCAGCAAACTTGGGTCTTATCCCTGTGCCGCGGAATCTCCCCATTACTTTTCCACTTTCATCAAGACCTTGCTGTTCAAAAACAAATATATCCTGGCTGGTGATAATCTCCCCTTCCATTCCTTGGACCTCGGTAACCTGCGTAACCTTTCTGGTTCCATCACGCAAACGAGACTGATGGACTACAAGATCGATAGCCGAGGCTATCTGTTCCCTTATGGCTCGCACGGGTAAATCCATCCCTGCCATCAATACCATTGTCTCCACCCTTGCAAGCAGGTCACGTGGGGAATTAGCATGAGCAGTGGTAAGAGAACCATCATGCCCCGTATTCATGGCTTGGAGCATGTCGAGAGCTTCACCACCCCTGACTTCTCCCACCACTATCCTGTCCGGTCGCATTCTCAGGGCGTTTCGGACAAGGTCCCTGATCGTTATCGCACCCTTTCCTTCTATATTAGGCGGACGAGATTCAAGCGTGACCACATGATCCTGTCTCAGTTGAAGCTCTGCGGCATCTTCTATTGTAACTATCCTCTCATCCTCAGGTATAAAGGAAGAAAGCACATTCAGAGTTGTAGTCTTACCACTCCCCGTTCCCCCTGAAACAACAATATTCAGGCGGGCTCTGACGCAGGCTTCCAGGAAATCTGCCATTTCTCGGGTAAGGGTCCCAAAGGAAATCAAGTCCTCCATCGTAAAGGGATCCTTCGAAAACTTCCTAATGGTGATACAGGGCCCCACAAGGGAGAGCGGGGGAATTATGGCATTTACGCGCGATCCGTCGGGCAGCCTGGCATCTACCATAGGACTTGCCTCATCAATGCGCCTGCCAAGAGGGGCTACTATCCTTTCAATAACATGCATTACATGGTTAGAATCCCTAAAGCTTACGTCCGCGAGCTCCAATTTGCCGTTACGCTCAACATAAACCTGATAAGGTCCGTTAACCATGATTTCGGTAATAGCAGGGTCTTGAAGAAGAGAGTTGATAGGACCGTACCCTATCACGTCGTCGAGGACTTCGAGAATGACTCTCTGGCGGTCACTGGGAAGAAGGGTAGGCTCCTCCTCGGCGAGGACACCAGTAACAACCGCTTCTACTTTCTCTCTTAGCTTTGCCTGTTCATCAGGACTATTGCCTTTTTCCAGTAGTTCTCTGTCTACTTCTTTCACAAGGCGACCGTGGATTTTCTCTTTTACGGCACTCAAGGGATCTTCCTGTCTTGACATTCTGGATTCCTGTCTTGTCGGCTTGCGATGAAGACGCCTGACGAGTTCATTTTTCTCACTTTTAAGCCTTTGGAGATCCTTTTCTCCTGTCTTGGATTCTCTATTACCCTTAGCGTGCACAGGCCTCGTATGCTCAAGCCGCGTAAGTAGTGACACATTTCTCACCTCTCATTCGAATCAACTTGTGTGAAGATCTCTATTAGCATTTTTGCAAGGCTCCTCACGCTTTGGGAGATTTTAGATGAAGGATTGCCAGTCACGAATGGTACCCCCCTGTTCACGGAGGGTATCACGATCTTGCCGTCGCTGGGAATATGGGCATCTACGGAATGTCCGAGCGTTTTTTCCATTTCTTCCGGTTTTATCCCTATCTCCCGCGAAGAGCGATTAAGAATTATCCTTGTCTTTCTCTCAGGATAATGTAAAGAACTCATTAAATCGAGACATAGCTTCGTATTCTTAATCGCTGGAATTTCCAGGGTGGTTACGAGGAGAATTAAATCAGCTATATCCAAAGCTGAAAGCACATTTTCCGAAAAGGACTGGGATGTGTCAACCACGATATAGTCGAACATCTTTTTGAGGATGTTGAGGACTTCCCGAACGTGTCCGGGTTCAACCAGCTCTGCCTCCTCGGGCCTCATTGGGGCTGCAAGGACTTTGAGCCCAGACCTATGAGTAACCAAACATAATTCCACAAGTTCTCTATTGATTTCTTCCTTCTTTGCAATATCCGCCATAGTATGTACAGGCACAACATCAAGTAATATCGCCACATCACCAAACTCAAGATCGAGATCCACAATAGCAACTCGCCCCTTGGCTTCTTGAGCTAAACTAACAGCAAGATTTACACCAATTGTAGTCTTACCGACCCCACCTTTTGTGCTGAAGACAGTAATGACCTTGCCATCCTTCTCATGGGGCTTTCTGGATGAATTTGTTATGCCCAAATCCCCTTGATGTTCTCTTCGCTTCCTGTCGACCTCGTAAGCCCGTCTTACCCTATCTAGAAGCTCTTTCGCAGTGAAAGGCTTAATGAGGTACTCCCGCGCGCCAGCTACCATAGCCTCTCGCAAGTACTCCGGCTCACTATGGGCCGAGATAGCAATTATAGTGGCCATGGGGACCTCCAAAGCAATGGTCTCAATGGCACTTATCCCGCCCGCAATCGGGATATTCATCTCTATAAGGATCACATCAGGCCAAAAGCGCTTGGCCAATGAGAGAGCTTCTTCCCCAGTTTTAGCCTCTCCAACAACCTCAAAATCATCTTCCAGACTTAGGAACTTCTTTATATTCTCCCGTGTTTCAATTGCATCATCGGCTATAAGCACCTTCATTTTCTCTGCCACACTTACCGCCTCACTTATTCATAAACTCTCTCGGAAGTCCCTCCGGCTTGGCAGGACTTGTGATCCTTTCAGGAGGAATGGTTTCCCCGAGTTTCACGATCCGAGGGGTTACGAATATAAGAAGCTCCGTTTCCTGCTTCTGAAACTTCTCGCTACGGAAAAGTGCCCCTATGATTGGGATATCCCCGAGAATGGGTATTTTGTCCTGAGTCTTTACATCTTCTGATTGAATAAGACCGCCAAGAGCTATCGTGCTTCCATCTCTTACTGTCAGATGAGCCTCTGCCCGCCTTGTCTTAAACGCTGGTATCTTCCAGCCGCTTATTAAGAGGGCGTTCTCCCAGTCAAAGCTGCTTACTTCAGGAGAAACCTTCACGTCTATGTTTCCTAACTGATCAACGGTTGGGGTGATATTGAGTTGGACGCCATAGGGCTTCCATTCGAACCTGATGTTCCCATTTTCTTGTCCCAGAAAGATTGGGATTTCACCTCCAACCAGGAACTTTGCTTCATTCCCGCTGAGGGTGAGCATACTTGGAGCCGCCAGAAGCTTGACCAAACCCTGTTGAGCGGCAGCCTCAAGCTTAGCCCGAAAAAGGCTCAAGCGTTCCAGGGCTGAACCCGCAAAGATTTCCCCTATCAACCCAATCTGGGGAGAAAGAAGTTCAGTTTCAGGGGTAAGCGAAGGCACCATTTTTGTGCTCGGTAATTCAATGTCGCCTTGACCTGTAACACCTCCCCACCGGATGCCCAGATCTCGGCCCACGTTACGCCTTGCCTCGATAACTTGGACCTGAAGTAAAACCTGTATTGGGTTTTTAACCTGCAAAAGATTTACGACCTTCTTACCAAATAGATCCGCAATTGTCCGCGCACGCGCTACGTCGTTTTGGGTAGGAACCTCCCCTTCGAGTAGGAGCGCCCCTTCTATGGAGGAAACTTTTACCCCTTCTATACCTATCAGGTTTTGAACGAGTTCCTCTATGGGGGGAGATTTAGGAGGCAGCTTTTCCTTGGGTTCCGCTGGCTCTTGCGTGGAAGCTGGCGGCTCGCCACCCGATTTCTGGGCTGGGATCGGAATTTCACTAGCCTTTTTTGCTACCTCGATCAGGTTGGTTACGCGGTCCGAGTAGAGTCTTGCTATGGCTTCGGCGCGCGTCCTCTCCTTTTCCTCTTCAACGCTCCCCTCGAGAAGAACAGCGCCGTTCACAGCAAGTAGCTTTATCCTCGGATCGTTAATCTCTCTTGATATGATTAGAGCAAGAGAAGGAGGCTCGGGCTTAGGCGCTGGCTTGGGCTCTGTCGCCGGCTTAGGCTTTTCCTCAACTTGAATAAAGTTTAAGACTTTATCAACATATGCCTTGGCTACTTCTTCGGCCCTTCTAGCTTCATCTTCATTTCTAACGTTACCCTCTAAGATAGCTGTCTTGTTCGCTATCCTCACGTCAACCTCAGGAAAACCTATTGTTTCCTTTATCTGGGAAGCAAGCTTAACCCCTTCAGGGAGTTCAGCCTTCGCGGGAGGTTCCTTTACCAATATTAAATTTACAACCTTGTCAGAGTATGCCCTTGCAATTTTCTCAGCGCGCTCCAACTCCCTCGGGCTATCCACTACCCCCTCCAGGATGAGCGTCCCTCTCGCAATCTTTATCTTTACCTCCGAAAGCCCAATCATCTGCTTTATTTCTGGGATAAGTTGTTCCAGAGTAGGCTGAATCTCTGGAGCCTGGGCTGGGGACTTGGGTTCTAAGGATTTAGATTGAACTTTTTCTACACTTTCTGTAACCTCAATCAGGTTTGTAACCCTCTCAGAATATAGCCTTGCTATGGCTTCGGCGCGCGTCCTCTCCTTTTCCCGCTCAACACTGCCCTCGAGAAGAACAGCACCGTTCACAGCGGATACCTTTATCCTAGGATCGTCGATCGCCTTTGATATTATTGGAGCAAGGGGAGGAGGCTCCTGCTTTGGCTTTAGCTCTGGCTCTGGTTTAGGTTTGGGCTTTTCCTCTACCTGGTGCTCGGTTACTGAGATGAAGTTTAGAACCTTGTCAGAATAAGCCCTCGCGATCCCCTCAGCTCGTGCCTTATCCTCAGCCTTATCCACCCGGCCCTCAAGTAAAATAGTTTCATTAGCAATCTTGACCGTTACCCCGGGAAGGTCAAGAAGCTCGCTCACTTTCCTCGCGAGAGATGTCTTATCGCGGTGCACCTGGACACAATACACCTTCACTCCGTTTTTATCCCAAACGTGAAGGGTCGTTTGGCCTGGAGACTTCGCATTTACTATAAGCTCTTTCTCAGATACTACAACCACATCAGCAACATTCGGATCTCCCACTGCGGCCCTTGAGAGCCCATCGAAGTTAAGCAATCTGGACCCTCCCACAAGGATGGGAAGGATTTCTCCGCTATCCTCATTTAACACCCTATTGTTTTGGGAACTTTGAGCCGAAGCACCAAAGTTCGAAGCCCCCCATACATGCTCGGGGGGAAAGATAACAACGATGATGAGGGTAGACACGACAACGAGTTGTGATACTAGACCCCATAAACATAAAACCTTAAGGGAATGCTTGGTGAGCATATGCCTCTTCATTCTGTTTCTCTGGCCTCCCGAAGTGTTACATAACTCCTCTCAGTACCTCTTATAACTTCCACCACTTTCGGCGCTACAACTATCCTTTTTGAGGCTGTAGCCTTAGGTGGTGTAAGATTAGTCATGGTAATCTTGGCTTTTTCCGGGGTTCGGACCTCGATTCGTGGGCTCCCAGGTGGTTTTGGGGCCTCACCCAGGATTTCTTTAGGTGTTATACCTGATATCCTGGTGCCCACATTCATAACTTTTAAGACACCCGTGTGAGAGCCTGCTCCCGAAGGATAATTTGTAGGGGAAATAGGGCATAACGCCAACCTAAGGCTACCTATTTCTTCAGCAAGTGTAACCCTTTCCGCTTCATCTGGAGTAACTGCCAGGGTTATACTTGTAGGAACTTTTGCCTTCCCTTTATCCCGATCCTCCATTTCCTGGGCAACGGCAAGGACCTCAACATTTCGAAGAACTGTTACGGTAGTGTCTACTCCCGCCCTGTCTGCACTGAATGTTCCCAGGACATCCACATGGTCTTTGGGTTTAACAAATCCACCGACCCCTATGACCTCATTTACCTTTACAGTCACGGCACGTTTCCCGGGGGGGATAGAAAGCACGAGCCCAACCGCCTCTCCCTTCTTCAAGAGCCTCGACCGAAGCACCTGCTCACCGGGGAGTATTTCTGACCTCGTGATGATCCCCAGAGCATCCTCGAGTCTTGTTACGGCATCCGGGTTAATACTCTCCTCGGGCAATTCCTTGAGATAGATCATTTCAGAAGTTATTAGAGTGCGCGAAGGAATTGCATTTTTTGCGACCACTACCTTTGCCATCTTAGGCATCGGTGTCGCCGGTATAGACGTGGTGAGACTTTTAACATAATAGTAGCTTGCGACCGCGGCAAAACCCCCAAGGATAACAGCCATTATAAGAGCTACTTTGCCGCCCCTCATATCCCCTACACCCCTATTCCTGGTTTTCTTGCATAATTAACTACCTTGGTTAGGTCCATTCGAAAGATGCTTTATTCCACAAGCTTGTATGACCGTAGCCCAAAGTCTTCGCCCTCTCCGATTTCGCCATCAGCAGTCGCCTTTATGAACCGACCGATAACGGAACTATGACCTCCGTGTCCTTCTACACCCTCCAGGAAGAAAGCGGCGAATCCTACTATGCGCACCTTACTTCTTCCATGAACATCCAAAGAATCAATTATGGGGACATAAACGAGCCGGGGACACCCAAGAACAAAGTTATCATATGTGCACTTAGGAGTGTGGTTACACTTGGCTATGCGCTCTTCTATTCCACTTGTGGGGCCTACCATGTTGCCTGGCTCCGTTTCTACCTCGTCACCTACATGAAGCATGTCCTGGTAGCCTTCCACTAGATTACGTCGATAATTGGCTGCACCCCTTCCCCCGAGGGCAAGACAGCCAAAGTTCCCGGAATGCGGCCACTCCGGTTCACCTGAACCATATTTAAGGATATATCGTTCCCCATACTCAAAAGCTTGTTTCTCAACCCCAAGCGGGACCACCCCTCGTATGCCGGTGACCACTCCGACTCGCGCCCGTGACTTCGCCCCCACCTTTGCTTTAGAAAGGCCAAATATCCTGGCGAAATTTAAGTCTACCCCTTGGGAAGCCTCAACCATGATCTCTCGTTTGTCTTCTGAAACACTAACCGCCAAGTGAGTGTCAGGTACCCCGTTTCTATGGGCGAACTCCCATGCAAGACTCTCAGCTTTCTGAGGATCTTCCGGCAAAGCCTGAACACCGGCAAGGGCAGCAGCATCAACACCGTTGACAAGCCGAACGCGTACCAAATAAAGAAGCCCTGCGTCTACCACAAACGCCATAAAGGAAAGGAGCACGATCATGGCTAAAGCGATAACCACAATAGCGCTTCCTCTCTCATCTTTGAGCCACTCAATATTTATAAATCTCCAAAACATGCTAAGCGCCTCTTCGGCGGAAGAGTTCACTCGATCCTCATTGTGGTACGGCCCGACACTAGAAACGGGTTCGGGATAATGTGATTAATAAGCGGAACAATAATATGGACGGGATATTGGACCTCTACAGTAAGCTCCTGGCCACTTTTGCGTTCCCCTTCCGATGGAACAATAGATATAGTAAGTTTTGTGGGGTCAAGGAAGCCAGATGCACTTTTTGCCGCATTTATAATTTCTTCATCAGTCTTTCCAAGAATCCCCACGCGTGCCGCCTCCCGTGAAGCATGCACAACAGTCAGAGAAGCATTAAAGATGCGTCCAAACTCTACAATCCCGGTAAGCAGAAGGAGGAGGACCGTCATGACAATAGCCATCTCTACAAGAGCCTGGCCCCCTTCATTTCGGATAAAGAACCGCCAAAACCGCAATCGCGCCTTATTTTCAAAAGGCATAAATCTGCTAATAGATATCAGACCTGGCCTCCTCATCTTCCTCACCACATCTTCCTCACCACGTAACCTTTTGAATACGGTTTAGGTTCCCAGAAGATTAAGATAGTTCAAAATAATATTTAATGCCACGCCGGAACCGATAGCGAGGGAGTATGGGAAAACGGCGGGGTTTTTACCTATCTCCTGGAGAAAATCCCTAAAGTAAACTGCGCTCATGCCTGGCAAAAAAAGGCTAATAAAGCCGAAGACGATTGCCCTCAAAGTTATCAAAAATCTCCCCTGTATTACAAGAATTACGCTTGCTATAATACCCCCCGCAATGGCCCCACAAAGTGCAGTAGAGAATACCTCCCTCGGGCCTATCAATGCCCCCAACGCCCCGAGAAGCTTCACATCCCCTGCACCGATCCCTCCTAGGGTAAAAGGGACAAAAAGAAGTACTATCCCGACCAGAATCCCCTCGATACTAAAAACAAGACCCGGGAAGCCTTTTCCCCAGAGGTTTATGGAAATGCCTGACACCATGCCGGCGAAGGTTAGCCAATTGGAAATCCTTCGGGTTTTTAGATCAGTATAAGCTGCGATACTCGCAACTAGCAAGGCAATAGAATACCGCACCAGCATCTCTTTGCTCCTCCATTAGGCCCACATCTACCATCTCAACTTAACTTCGCCCCTAGGCTTCCATTAACCAGGGCTGGGGCCTGGCCCTCCACCCCGAACATGCACCAAACTATGTAACAAGATCATATATATCTTACTTCCTGGACATTCTCGCAATTCATGCCGGTACTCATAGGGTGAGGCCAGGCTCCATACCCCAGACCCCAGAAAACCCTTCTACATCTTCTATTCGCTACTAACTGGAAGGAACGGTTGTCTCAATCTCGCCTTTCAATTTGTTGAAGAGATCCTTAAGCTTTCCTCCGAGAAGAGTCAATGCAGCAATTACCACCACAGCAACAAGCGCCAAAATCAAACCGTACTCGACCATTCCTTGTCCGCTCTCCTCATGAAGGAGCCTCTTCAAGAGCCTTTTCATTCCTTTTCACCTCCAATTCAAAAAATTCGCCCCAAAGGCTTCTTCTAGAACAAAATAAACCTGTTTCCTGCCGCGTTACCACGGAGAAAACAGGTCATCATTCGTTCTCTTCGGCAACCCGGCGATCATAACTGAAAACTTCACGTTCCCAGTTTTAGACCCGTAGCTTTGCGTCCTTGCCTTTCGGCAAGTTTGCCTTTATCGGGGAATAACCTATTTACAATCCTCGAATTTAAATATATTATAACACCAATAGATAGAGAATTATATAGGTCAAAAGTCCTATTTGGCTCGTTTTCGGGAAGACGAGCCAAAGATCGCAGTCTTCATCAGTTAGTAGAGGGATCGGGGGATGCTTCGCCACTATATTGACCTCGCGCTCGGGATGGATTCCCGACTGCTTATGGCTCTTCGCTCCTATACCCATTGCAGATTCCTAGACCTGACCATGCCATGGGTCACCTACTTAGGAGATGGCCTTGTGCTGTTTATCCTCTGTTTGGCGACATACCTTCTGGGAGATAAGCATGGCAAAAGCGCGGCGGTCAGAGCAATCAAGGCACTGGTCCTTTCTGGTGTGGCTGTTCAAGTTGTTAAGCATATAGTAGAAAGGCCCCGGCCTTTCGGCGGTTCACTTGACTCATTCCCGTCCGGCCACGCCACCGTAATTTTCGCCCTGGCACAAGTGTACGGACTTGAATATAGAAGGCTTAGGCTGCTTTTCCTAGCGCTTGCGGCACTCGTAGGGTTTTCTCGTCTCTATGTAGGGATGCATTATCCCATCGATGTCCTGGCGGGCGGGGCCATGGGACTCATCGTGGCTACAGTTCTACTGAATCACGAGAAAGCCATTAGACAAAGAGAGCAACACCCCCCAAAAGATGGATGTCGATCATGGTTTATGATTTCCCGATTTTGACACCCGATTTTGACATAAAAATGAACATGCATAAGTCCGCTACATCATTGACATACAGACGGAAGAGAGCTATGATAGTTATGAGCATATGATTAATATTTCCATAAAATGCTTATGGGAGGCGGAAGAAATGCCCAGAGGCGATAGTACAGGTCCTCCAGAACAGGGTCCTGGCACTGGACATGGTCTTGGGATGGGTATTGGCAAAGGCAGGGGAAGAATGGGCGGCTCCAGGCCTGGAGCGGGACCAGTGGGGGAGTGCATCTGTCCAGTTTGCGGCACAGTTGTACCGCACCAGCGGGGGGTTCCTTGTTATCAGATAAGGTGTCCTCAGTGCGGGGCCGAAATGATAAGGAAATAGGTACTTGCGAGGTACCCTGAGAGAAACTTCAAGGGAAGGAGTTCGGGCGCAAGACGATGAGAGGCTTTGATGTAGTGGTTATTGGTGGGAGCGCGGCAGGAGTATCTGCGGCATTGACCTGTCGCAGGCATTATTCTGAAAAGAGGGTTTTATTGATTAGAAAAGAGAACCATGTGGTGATTCCCTGTGGTATACCTTACATTTTTGGTACTGTAGGAAGCCCCGAGAAAAACCTGATCCCTGATTCCATGCTCAATAAAAATAATGTTGATCTCATGGTGAATGAGGTTACGGGAATTGACCGCGAGAGCCACACTATCTCTATGTCTGATGGGGAAAGAGTTGAATACCGGAAACTCATTCTCGCAACCGGATCCTTGCCAGTAGTACCCCCAATCCCCGGCGTAAACAAAAAGAATATCTTTGCAGTAAAGAAAGAGGTCTCTTATCTTCAGCAGATGCTGGATGCTTTAAAGACCGCTTCCAACCTTGTAATTGTAGGATGCGGTTTCATCGGGGTGGAGTTTGCTGAGGAATGCAAGAAAAGGCGGCCAGACATCAATATCACGATTGTTGAAATGATGAGGCACTGTCTGATGCTCACTTACGATGAGGAGTTTTGCATAAAGGCAGAAGAGGTTCTTAAGAATTCGGGTATAGAGATACTTGGGGCGGAGAAGGTGGAAGGATTTCTGGGTGAGGAGAAGGTAGAGAGAGTGAAGCTTTCCAGCGGAATAGAGCTTGCGGCTGATATGGTTATCCTCGGCATCGGGGCCGCGGCGAATGTGAAACTTGCTCAAGAGGCAGGGCTTGAGTTGGGGCCTACCAGGGGAATCCAGGTCAACCGATACATGCAAACAAGTGACGAGGATATCTTCGCCTGTGGGGACTGTGCTGAGAAGGTGTCCTTTTTTGATGGGAAGCCATCCCCCCTGAAGCTTGCGTCGATAGCAACTATGGAGGCGCGGATAGCAGGGGCGAATGTGTTTGGTACACGCCGAATGAATATGGGTGTGATCGGCGTTTTCTCCACCATACTTGGGGGGACTGCGTTCGCTGCCGCAGGGCTTACTGAAACAACGGCGAAGAATATGGGATATAATGTCGTGGTCGGAGAGGCTGAGTCCGTCAATCGCCATCCAGGGGGTATGCCGGGAGCTGAAAATCTAAAGGTCAAATTAGTATTCGAGAGAGGGACTGGTGTGCTTCTTGGAGGTCAGGTTTCAGGTGCCGAAAGTGGCGGGGAGCTTATTAACGCCATCAGTGCCTGCATTCATCAAAAGATGACTGCTGATGATATGGCCACTTTTCAGACGGGGACTCACCCCGCGCTTACGGCCTCACCGATTGCATATCAATTAGTCAACGCGGCGGAAATGGCTATCATGGCAATAAAATCTTAAATATGGCCTTTTAAATATGGCCTCACGAAGGCAGGCAGTAGGAGGCAGGCACTACCGGTTAGCTGCACGCCGGTTCCAATGTAGGGCCTGTGGCCATGAATTCGAAGTGCCCTTTGGCACCAGGAGCGGGGGATTGAAATGAGGTATCCCCAATGTGGCGCCCACCAGGTACACCGCATTGACCAGAGCGGGCAATGGTTTTGGAAATATGCCCTGGGGTCGTCATGGCCGGGGATGGAATCGAGGGAGTGATTCTAGTGCGATATATCTTTGGTCCCGTGCCTTCGAGGAGGCTCGGCCTTTCTCTTGGGGTGGATATCGTACCCTTCAAAACCTGCTCGTTCGACTGTATATATTGCCAACTTGGGAGGACCACCTGCAAGACGATAATACGTGATAGTTTCGTGAGTTTTGAGACAATAGTTAATGAATTGAAGGGAGTATTGCCGAAAGTAACGGCCAACTACATTACCTTCTCAGGATCAGGTGAGCCTACACTCAACCTTGATCTTGGTAGGCTCATCAGGGAGGCCAAGGAGCTTACCTCGATTCCGGTCGCAGTTCTAACGAATAGTTCGTTATTTGGCTATCCAGAGGTCAGAAGGGAACTACTGGACGCAGATCTGGTCGTTCCTTCTCTTGATGCGGCAAGTCAGGAGGTCTTTGGGGGGATCAATCGGCCGTACCCTGGGCTGAAGGTAAATGATATTATTCACGGCATTAAGGCATTTTCATCGGATTTCGGCGGTAAGCTTTGGATAGAGGTTATGCTGGTTAAGGGTGTAAACGATGATGAAAGAGAACTAGCTAGAATATCCTCCGCTCTCAAGGGTATAAATGCGGAAAAGATACAGTTGAATACAGTGGAAAGGCCTCCTGCTGAATCCTTTGCCAAGCCGTTGACCGAAGATGAGATGGAGAGGATTAAGAGTTACTTCGATGAACGCGTGGAGGTGATTACTGCGCCAAACAACCGGCAAACCTCTATTGGGCAACCCACAGCCGAGGAAGAGGAAAAGGATATGAAAGCTGAGTATGATCGGATACTTAACCTTCTGAAACGGAGACCTTGCACACTTGCAGATGTGGCAAGCGGTTTGGGACTTAATATGAATGAAGCCTCTAAGTACCTTGGGATACTTCTAAGGCTCGGCCTTATCAATGTCGATAATTCCGCAAGTGGGAAGACGTATTTCCATGGTTGACATGGCCGATAGATTCTGGGTTAGTAGACCTGGAATATATTTTTTTGACATAGTTATTGACATATGGAATAGCGGGTATAGTAGGTTACATTGAAGGTCAAGAGTTCATAGCCGTGGAGCAAGCACGTTGCCGCGATTCCTGCATCTGCAAAATCCACTGTTATCCCTTTCCACCGGTTTTCCCTTATTATCTTTCCAGCTAGATTGGCTTCAGCCTCCCCAAGGGCAATGACATTCAATGTATCAAGTAGTTGGTTTGTCTTTTCTTCCTCGCCCTTGTGGACCCCCAGCAGTAAACTGAGAATCCCAACCCGCCTTTGAGTGGATGACCCCCTTAATCCCGTTTTGGGTGAGCTTGGGAGAGACCATCTTTCTAGCGGAAGGACCGTCTCTGGCTAGTTATTCCCAGATTAGGTTCATCTTAACAGACCGACATCTTTAACCAGGTCTAAGGGGCGGGGCAGATACCTGTGCCTATGTTCTATGCATTGAACCCTCTGGAGGCGATCAACAAAGCCGGTGAGAGTTCGCGAACAACTCACCAAGCTCCCGCGGCAATTGACGCCTGTCGATACTTTGGAGGCCTGCTTGTGGGTGCACTCAATGGGGAATCCAAGGATAGGCTGCTTTCAGAACATTATTCTCCTATCCCTGGGCTTTGGGAGAATAAGCCGCTTGCGCCTGAGGTCGACAAGGTTGCTTCAGGTTCTTTTAAGCGTCGAAGTCCTCCTCAGATACACGGTACAGGTTACGCTGTAGAATCGCTTGAAGCGGTTCTTTGGGCTTTCTGCAGCAGCGATTCTTTTGAAGAAGGGTGCCTTCTAGCGGTTAACCTCGGTAACGACGCAGACACCACAGGTGCGGTCTATGGGCAACTCGTCGGGGCGTTTTATGGAGAACAAAACATTCTAAGTATAAGGCCATAAATTTACACCGGTTTACCAACACGTCCCAGGGGTTACCGGTGTTGCGTTCCGGGGACGGCGCGCTTGCGGCGCGCCTCCGTTGAAATTTGGCGCGAGGGCATTGCCAAATTTCAAAGGCCCCGTCACGCAAGCACCGGTAACCCCTGGAAAAGTAGCGATGATTTTTGGACTTATACTTAGAAGCATGGCGCATGAAAATCGCCCACCGGGATTTAATTGTTACCGAGGACAGGCTCAAGTTACAAACCTTCTGGCAGCGGTTATATGAGGGAGGGTGATGCAGAGTGGCAGAAGCAACTGAATGGGTGACCATACAGGAGGCGGCGGATCGGCTGAAAGTAAGCAAGGTGACTATTTATCGCTGGGCGCAGGAAGGCCTGCTGGCTATCTATAAATTCGGTCCAAAGGTGTCCCGGGTACGATGGCAAGATGTAGAGGCTATGGCACAAGCAAGGTACGCGCCTATGGGTGTGGTATTCACTGAGAATGGGGGTCAGGACAATGAGCGTTCATGAAGAATTGCTGAAGTTGATAGAGGCCCTACCGGAAAGCGAAATTCCTGTAGTCAAGAGTTTCGTGGAGTTTGTGTTAAGTAGGACCGCGGGCAAGGATTCAAAGGCCTTTTTAGACCCTGTTCTTCATGCCCTGGAGACTGCTCCAGAAGATGATGAGCTCGCCAAAGCCGGACTCGAAGCCAGCGTGAAGCTGAATCCGTTTTCGGTCAGGGTTGGATATCACGTACCGGCTGGCAGGCTCCCCGGGGAGAATAATGTTGGAGCATACCCGCTTTACTTACCCCCTGTCTCATCCCGTACCTTATGCGCGCTACGAAATATTTTGACGTATCTGTAGCATTAAAGCAGGATATCTGAAGTTCATGTAGTATATCTATATATGCTATAACGTTATATCAATGAGCATATAAAATCTCTCACGTTTCTTCCTCAAAAAATATAGGTGTCGCACATTAAATATTGAAGCGTTGCTGCTTGGAATTTATCTTAATGTTGCTTGAACGTTATATCATTTCTTTTCTCACGGGGGGAAAGATAAAGATAATGAGGGCGGTAGTTATAATGATAGTGGTTTGTATATTATCCGCGTTGGTCATCATGGTGGCCGTAGTTTCCTCTATTGCTATCGCCTCTGATGAATTCTCCGGAACGTCACTAGATAACTCATGGAAGTGGGTTAATCCCAAGGGTGACGGCAGTTACAGTCTGAACGCAGGACGTTTCAACTTGAACGTGGCACTGGGAGATGATCAGTGGCTTGAGGTGAATGGGGCGCCGCGGATTCTAAAGATGCCCCTGCCCGGGGACTGGGTAATTGATACAAACATCGTGGCCAACACCGCACCAGTCGGCGGGACTAACTTCACAGGTCTGGTGGTATTCAAAGATGCCGCAAACTGGATTCTCTGGGGTCAACTTGGGAACAACAATATGGAGGCTAGTGGATTAATCAACAATGCCTTCACGGGCCTGTTGGTTTCGATAGCCGGCGAGAAATATGATTTTCTGCGTATTCGGAAGCGTTCCACTGATTCCGGCCATACTCGATATTATTTTGACTATAGCGCCGACCGACTTAAGTGGACAAATGCGGGTTGCTTTGAAGACACAGGCGGCAAGCTTACGGGCGCGCACTATGGGATTATAGGTAAGGAATGGGGTTCGTCCCCGTATACGGTATCTTATGACTATTTCGCAGAGTGTGTTCCCGCAGGCAATACGGATAACTTCGACACGAATTCACTGGACCGTGTATGGAACTGGGAGAATCCGAGCTTGAACGCTTCTTATAATCTGAGCAGGGGCAGCTTCAGTTTGAATATTGCCCTCGATGATGACCAGTGGATAGAAATTAATAAAGCCCCTCGTATTCTCCGTTCTGCAATGGTCAGTGACTGGATCATCGACACACTAATCCTTGACAATAATGCCCCGGTTAGTGGACACAACCTTGCCGGCCTTGTGATCTTCAAGGATGCCGCAAACTGGTTTCTCTGGGGACAACTTGGCAACGACAGCATGGAGGCCAGTGGGATCATTGATAATGTCTTTACCGGCGTGGTCGCTTCCCACGCGACCAAATTTAGTTGGCTGCGTATCAAGAAAAATTCTACGGACTTTGCCTGCCCGCGATATTACTTCGAGGGAAGTAATGATGGAGTGAATTGGACCGGCGTTGGCTACTATGATGACAAATCAGGTGCCCTAAATGAAGCGCGTTATGGAGTTATGGGCAAGGAATGGGGCACCGCACCCTACACCGTAAGTTTTAGTCATTTCCGCGAAAGGAGACGCCCAACGGGTACGGCACTCAAGGATGTAAGCGGACTCACCGAGGTGGCCAAGCTTACAGGGCCGGACGGCATTAATGCAACTGACAGGGTAGATGTAATAGGCACCGACCTCGGGAGCATGGTCGAAGTTAATGGGACGACCTATATGATGTTTGGCGACACCTTCAGCTACAACCATTCGAATTGGCGTTCAAATACCATGGCCTATACGACCGACCCAGACCCCGCCGATGGACTAAGCTTCTCTGGGTGGATTACGGACGAAGCTGGCAAGGCTAAGGAGCTCATTCCCTCTATCAAGCAGGATTACAACGAGATGACATGTATTCCAACAAATCTGACTAACTACGACAACCGTCTCTATGCACATTTCATGTCCGTCTATCACTGGGGCGCCCCCGGCCACTGGGATGCCAATTTTGCCGGATGGGCTTATTCCGATGATGGCGGTAAGAAGTGGGCAAAGAGTGCAAATGCGCAGTGGACGGGTGGGAGTAATTTCATCCAGGTGGCCGCCTACAAGGTGGATAGCGTGAATTACCCTGGTACCAAGGATATCCTCCTGTCTGGGATCCCGACTGGCCGTTTTGGCGGCGTGAAGCTCGCCAGGGTAAACGAGCAGTTTGTCCTGGCTGCGGACAAATATGAATACTTCGCAGGGACCGATGGGGCATCGCCCGTCTGGTCCGGCGATCAGAGAGCGGCTGTTGACGTGGTTCCGGCTCCTGTGGGTGAACTCTCGGTCCTTTACAATAACTACCTTGGACGCTGGATCATAACCTACCTGAATGAATATACAGGGGATATTGAAGTTCGCGAGGCCGCGAACCCATGGGGACCCTGGAGCGATCCGGAGATACTGGTGGACCATATTCTTTACGGTGGAATTTACGCACCGTTCATGGTGCCGGCTTACGTCGGTGATGACGGCCGGATTGTATACTTCACTATGTCAATGTGGGGTCCATACAACGTATTCTGGATGAAAGCGACGATGGTAAAGTAGATTTTAACATGTGCCCTTGAGAGTACTTTATGGGGAAATTTCAACTAGGAAAGGCGGAATTCTATGATGATAGGCAGTTCACTAAGGGACTTGGCCAGGCTACGCGATGGAAGGCGCAAGCGAGTTTCTAGTTATGACCGTTCGGGCGGCAATGTAGACAGCATTAAGATCATGCCAGGCGAGACAGCGGTCTTGACAGATATATGTGGCGCCGGATGTATTACGCACATATGGGCCACACTCGCCTGCGATGAGATTCATTTCTTGCGGAAGGTAGTTTTGGAGATGTTTTGGGACGATGAGGATTCGCCGAGTGTTGAGGTGCCGATCGGAGATTTCTTCGGCATGGGCCACGGAATTTGTAGGAATTTCACCTCGCTTCCGTTGACCATGAGCCCCCAGGATGGCCGGGCCTTTAACTGTTACTTCCCGATGCCTTTTGCAAAAAGGGCTTATATTAGAGTCAAAAGCGAGTGCAGCGATTCACCTTTAACGCTTTATTACTACATAGATTACGAGGAATATGGCAAGCCTGGCCTTGCCAGCGACTACGCCCGATTCCATGCCACCTGGAACAGACAGAATCCGTGCGATGGGATCCCCGATGAAGGTATGACCAATGAAGAATATGAATTTGGCGGCGTAAATCTTACTGGTGAGGGCAACTACGTCATCCTGGAGGCCGAGGGCCGCGGGCACTACGTCGGTTGTAACCTGAACATCCATAACCTCCGGGCGACCGATAGGTGGAACTGGTATGGCGAAGGCGACGACATGATATTTATCGACGGCGAGCCTTTCCCGCCGTCCCTGCACGGAACGGGGACAGAAGATTACTTTAACACCGCTTGGTGCCCTAATCAGGAAATTTGCACGCCATACCACGGAATAATCATGGGCGGCGGACCCAACTGGTCGGGCAAGGTCACACTTTACAGATTCCATATTGAGGATCCCATAATGTTCAACAAATCTATAAAAGTTACAATTGAACATGGTCACGCGAATCACAGATCAGATGATTACTCGAGCACGGCATACTGGTATCAAATTGAGCCTCACAAGCGTTATTCTAACATCTTGCCCGTCGAGAAGCGGTTGCCGAGGCCGTGGTGAGGAGGCATTGAGATGCCGGTTACGATAAAGGATGTAGCTAAACACGCGAATGTTTCACAATCCGCAGCAGCCATGGCCATAGGTAACTATGGCCGGATTAGCGAGAAGACGAGGCAGAGAGTGTTGGAGGTTGCGAAGGAACTCGGATACCAACCAAATGCCATCGCTCGGAGCATGATAAAGAAGAGGACAAACGTAATCGGCATTGTCATTCCCGACATATGTAACTCTGTTTTTACGGAAATAGTTCGGGGAGTCGCCGATGTAGCCAAGCAAAGCGGATACGTCACGACGGTATGCAATACTGATGAGGATATAAAAGTCGAAGAATATTACCTGCAAGATATGATAGAGCGACGCGTGGATGGTATAATCCTGGCAAGCTCAGCGTCTACTGCACGCGAGGTGAAATATCGTGACCATACGCCGCCGATAGTGCTCGTGGACAGACACCTGACGGGATTCAAGCATGATGTTGTGGCGGTCGATAATGTGTCAGGGGCTCTCGAGGCGGTGAACTATCTGGTATCTCTTGGTCATAAACGTATAGGAATCGTTATCGCTCCGCTCTCCGTGGTCACCAGCATGGAAAGATTTGAAGGTTACAAGAGGGCGCTGACGAACCACGGGATCGATATCGACAAGGATTTGATATGCGTGAGCGATCTAAAGCAGCGCGGGCAGAATGTTATCGACATGTTCGGCAGACTTGCATCTCCTCCCACTGCATTATTTACCGCGAACAACGTTGTGACGGTGGGGACCTTGCTCGAGCTCAAAGCCCACGGGATACGCGTCCCACAGGACGTCTCTGTTATAGCTTTTGACGATCTTCAGGTGGGGCCTCTTTTGAATCCACCACTCACGGTTGTGAGCCACCCAGCCTATATGGTGGGGAGCACGGCAGCTCAACTGCTATTGCAGCGTATAAATGGAACCAGGAGGAATGGTGTCGATGCTCAAACGATAACCCTAAAACCTCAGCTTATAGTGAGGGAGTCATGCTCTGTGCCTAGTGAAGGAGCTTTGTGGTTGAATCATACTACCTAGCCTCACCTGGGGCGCTAGTAATGGCGGGACCTTGGGATTTCCGAGAGGGTTCTATCATGCGAAAGGAGGGAGCAGCGGATATATATCGTGATAAGACAGCATCAATTGTCGATCGCTAAATCAATGATGATGATTAATGATGAATCAAGAAGGTATTGGCTTAAAATGATAATCAGTAGGTCAAAGGGTCCAAAATAACAAAATCTGGGGGAGATGAACTGTCAATGCTTAAGAAGCAAATGTTCCCTGTTGTTAGCATCTTTCTCTCGGCAGTGGTTCTTGCGTTACTTTTGGTTGGTCAGATTTGTGCGGCGTCTCCTAAATTAACCTTAAAGTTTTGGAAGTTTGCTGCATCCAATGATGATGGCGATCTGGCGAAAATGGTGGATCAGTGGAATAAGGAAAACCCCGATATCAAGGTGGTCTTCGAGACGTTCCCGTGGGATCAGTACGTAAATGAGAAACTCACTGTGGGATTCGCATCGCGTCAGGGTCCGGATGTATTTTGGATAAGCCCGGGGGAGTTTATGAAATATGTTGAAAACGGCATAGCGCTTCCTCTAAATCAATATTTCCCCGAGGATCTTAAACAAGATCTCGTGCCAGCCGCGCTCGATGCCGTAACGGTAAAGGGGAAAATTTATGCTGTGCCGCATGAGATGGAGCCAGTTGCTCTATATTATAACAAGAATCTGTTTAAACAGTCAGGCGTGGAACCGCCAACCACATGGGATGAATTGATTTCAACAGCCAAAAAGTTGAAGACATCCAACAGGTGGGGGGTTATGATTCCAACTGCTGGCGACTACTATCAGAATTTCGTCTTCTATCCTTTCCTGTGGATGGCGGGAGGAGATGTACTTGATAAAGAGTGGACCCAGTGTACGTTTAATAGCCCTGCGACTGCAAAGGCACTGGACTTTTGGGGAGATCTCATTAACAAATACAAGGTGGCTCCACCGACGGGTGGCAATCCTGGCGACGAGTCGCTAGCTAATGGCCTGACCTCCATGTTTGTTGTGGGCTACTGGTACGCAGGTATTCTAAAAAATAATTATCCGAAGTTCGAGTATGGCGTGGTGCCCATACCGAAACCAACCAACGGTAAGTTTGTTACTGTATATGGCGGTTGGACCACTATGGTTAGCTCGCAGTCGAAGCACCCCAAGGAGGCGGCGGAGTTTGCAGTCTGGCTGTTTGGTAAGGATCCGGGCCGTCCGCTCATATGGATCGAGGCTCCAAGGACAAAGCTATCGCCACGCTTGTCCGTCATGGAAAAGGCAAAGGATTACTTTGATAAATTCCCTCACAATGTCTTCAGAGATCAGATATTGAAAATAGCTCGAGCTGAGCCTGCATATCCACCCGAGATTGCGAAGGCCGTAACTGATGCAATCCAGGAAGTCCTGTTCAAAGGCAAGTCTGGAGCTCAGGCCGCTGAGAAAGCCAGCAAGACCATCGAGGCATATCTGAAGCGCATTAAGTAGCCAGCGTCCATTACAGAAGCGTCCAATATGGGCCCGGCCGCGGCTCCGTTCGTCTCGGTTCTATCCATTCCGATAGGGTCAATGCTCAGCCGCGGCCGGCCCCCGTCCGGCGTTCATTCTATTCGCCGGGGACAACTTATTGCAAAATGGGTCAAGTTATTGCGAGGAGAGGGTGTGCGATGAGCTCCATTCTTCAGTGGTATCGCAGGCACGAGAGGGCTGTTGTCGGTTACCTTTTTCTAGCACCTGACGTAATAGGATTATTGATATTCGTCATCGGACCGATGATTTATGCTTTTTATCTCAGCCTTCATGAATGGAGCGGGTTTGGCCCGACAAATTATGTGGGTTGGGGTAATTATAGAGATCTGCTAGTCGATTCACGGTTTTGGGGATCTCTTCGGACTACTTTGTATTATGTTGTACTTTATGTCCCATCGCTTTTTATCTCCTCCTTAGCGCTGGCTGTCTTAGTAAATCGGCGTTTACCCGCACTGGGTTTTTTTAAGACTACATATTTCATTCCAGTAGTAACGTCTATGGTGGTCGTATCCATTGTTTGGGGGTACATGTTTGAATCGTCATACGGCTTTTTGAACTACCTTTTGAGGTGTGCGGGCCTCGAATCGCGGCGATGGATTGGAAGCGCGAAGGAAGCAATGCCTTCGGTGGTTTTAGTAAGCACGTGGAAGGCGATAGGGTATTATATGGTCATTTTCTTGGCGGGGCTCCAGGATATCCCACAGGAGTATTATGACGCGGCAAAGGTAGATGGCGCATCCGCTTGGCAGAGCTTTGCGAATGTCACCTGGCCTCTTCTCAAGCCGACCAGCTTCTTCGTTATTGTTATTATAGTGATATCTTCCTTCCAGGTATTTGACCAGATATATGTCATGACGCGGGGAGGCCCAGCCTACGCTACCTATGTCATTCTAATGTATATTTATGAATCGGGTTTCAGGTTCATGAAGCTCGGATACGCTTCAGCGCTGGCCTTCGTCCTTTTCGGTATAATCTTCGCGTTGACGCTTATACAGGCAAAGTATCTCAGATCGGGGCGTATAGATTGAACTCCGAGAAAGGAACGCTTGGAGGGGTGTTTATGCCACGCAAGCTGTTGCGTGATGTAGCGCTATATTTGGTATATACAATACTTACGTTGGTCATGGTCTTTCCTTTTGTGTGGATGGCATCAAGTGCTATAAAGACCCCTGACTTGATTTTTAGATATCCCCCCATCATAATACCACCTAACCCTACATTCGAAAACATTAGGCAGGTCTTTGTCCTAGCACCCTTTGCAAGGTATATGTTTAACTCGTTTTTCGTGTCGGCGACAGTTACGATCGTCGCTCTGCTATTCCATTCCATGGCAGGCTATTCTTTAGCAAGGCTCTCGTACCCAGGGCGAGAATATATATTTACGGGCATCTTGAGCACCCTTATGATCCCTTTTTATGCAATAATGATTCCTCTATTTATCTTGATAAGAAACCTCGGCTGGTTGGATACCTACTATGCCTTGATTATTCCAGCAATCCCGCACGCTTTTGGAATATTCATGTTGAGACAATTCTTCCTTGGGTTACCCAGAGAGCTCGAGGAGGCTGCAGTAATGGACGGGTGTTCGCTGGTCGGGGTATATGCGAAGGTCGCCGTGCCGCTTGCGAAGCCGGTTATGTCAGCGTTGGCTATTTTTTTCTTCATCGCCAACTGGGACTCGTTTTTATGGCCCTTGATAGTGACCAACTCTCCGCAAATGCGGGTTGTGCAGATAGGTATCGTTCAATTTATCGGCGAGCATGGTCGATCATGGAACCTTGTAATGGCCGCAGCTACGGTCGCTGTGATACCCAGCATAATTCTATTTTTCACCTTGCAAAGGCACCTCGTCCAGGGGATTAAGCTTACAGGGCTAAAATCATAGGTAAGGTAGGTAAGGAGCCTGAGGAAGTAGCCAGGCAGCGAGGCTTGAGCATGCGGGAAGTACGCCAGTTTGAATGGGTAGCCAAACGTTTTGAGGAGTTAGCCCAGACGTTCAGTGGTAAGGTGAACCGCTGGGTGGTTAACATCCGTGCGGGGGTTCGAATCTCACCCTCTCCGCCATTTTGTTTCAAGTTACAATGCTTCTGCGCCAACTTTGCCCGTTCGGATGCGGATCACCTCATCGACCGTTGATACAAAGATTTTACCATCCCCTGGGCGTCCAGAGTTGCTGGCCTGGATGATTGCTTCGATCGCCCTCGGATAGTCTTCATCCTTCACCACGAGTATCACTAAGATTTTGGGCAAAAATTCGATGCGGAATGCGCCCTTGCGGCCCGGAAGGGCAAGCCCCTTTTGGTCGCCCCGTCCTTTGGCCTCGACAACGCTCATGCCAGTAAATCCAGCCTGCTCTAATGCGGACCGCACATTGTCCAATCTTTCCTCACGAATATACGCCTCGATCTTTCTTAATCTCATCGTATAATACCCCCCTGGCTCACATATAAGCTACCTACATATGTGTCGCTTCCCCGTGTTGGGCGATATCCAGCCCCACGTACTCTTCCACTTCGCTCACTGCCAGGCCATGGAAACGGTCGATCACCTTAGCCAGCGCCCAAGTCACCCCAAAGGAGTAGGCCCAAACGACGAGCACAGCCAGAAGTTGCACGCCGGCCAGGGACCAATTCCCATAGAATAGGCCATTGGCACCAGCCCCGTTAATCGCCTTGCTGGCAAACAGGCCAGTGGCAATAGCTCCCCACGTACCAGCCATCCCATGACAGGCCCAGACGTCGAGTGATTCATCTATCCCCAATCGTTGGCGGGGGATGGTCAACGTGTGGGAAATGACTGCCGCTATAGCCCCAATTAGGATCGCCGCGAATGGCGTCACATACCCTGCTGCCGGAGTGATGGCCACTAGGCCGACTATCCCACCAATTGCCGCCCCGAGTACGCTTGGACGGTGTAGGGCCCACCTGATGGTCAACCAGGCCAGGGAAGCAGCAGCGGCGGCGGTATTGGTCACCAGGAAGGCGTGTGCCGCTAATGCATTGGCGCCAAGAGCGCTACCGGCATTGAAGCCAAACCAACCCATCCATAGGAAGACGGCCCCAAGAATCGTTAAAGGGATGTTGCCTGGCTCCATCCTGATCTCACCAAATCCCTGGCGCCTCCGGATGACGAGTGCGACGGCCAGGGCGGAGATACCGGAAGCGATGTGAACGACGGTTCCGCCGGCAAAATCGAGCACGCCAAGGCTATGCAGCCATCCACCCGCGCCCCAGACCCAGTGGGCGATGGGGTCGTAAACGATCGTGGCCCAAAGGATTGTGAAAAGGAGAAATGAGGAAAACTTTATCCGTTCTACAAATGCTCCGGTGATGAGGGCTGGGGTGATGACGGCGAACATCATCTGAAAGATAAGGAAGGCAACATGAGGGATGTTACTGGCATAAATAGGGTTGGGGGTGTCACCAATACCCCTCAATCCCAGCCAACTCAGGTCGCCGATCAGGCCGAAATGATCGGGCCCAAAAGCCAGGCTGTAGCCAAAGAGCACCCATTGTAAGCTGATGACGGCCAAGATCGTTAAGGAAAACATTATAGTGGAAAGGAGGTTTTTGCGGCGCACCATGCCACCGTAGAATAGCCCCACCGCCGGTGTCATCAACATGACCAGTGCCGATGAGATAAGAACCCAAGCAGTATCTCCGGTATTCATGGGTATTCACTCCATCCGCCATTTGACGTGAGTATGCAGCTCTCACCGTCGTTGCTACAATTTCATTGGACTACATCATAACAATGTGTCATGGGTACGTCAAGTATCTTGTCAGGTTTTTGTTAGATATGGCCTGCATATTACCAGCACGGCGGGCGGACGATATGACACGGGCTTGACACGCGTCTTAAACTGGCTTAATCTAAAATTGTGTTGGAATCGCGTCGCGTTTTCGGCACAACTAAGATGGAGATTTGGACTGTTCCAGGTGCGGGAGGTTTGGACAAGCGCATGGTGAGAGAGTATGGAAAGGATGTCCCTGTATATCCAATCGGGTATGTGGAGCGAGCTACGGGGCTCTCAGCTCGCAGGGTTAGGTACTATGAAAACCTTGGCCTCGTGGCCCCCCATCGTACAAAGGGAAATCAGCGTCTTTACTCGAGAGAGCAGATTGAGTTGTTGAAATTGATCAAGTCTCTATTTGGCCGGGGGTTGAATGCGCAAGGCATCAGGGCTGCCCTGGCCAACACGACCAGGGGTGCAGTGGCAGTGCCTGATGGCCAGGACGACACGGATCGTGTTGGAGATATGAATCGCATCATGAGCAAAAAACCATTATCGTCAGTGTATCCAGTAAATGACCAGGCCGGTCTGGAGAGGCTGCTGGTAAGATAATTGCGTCTTCCCGAGCTCGGCTTGAGCGAAGTTGGTGACATTCAACATCTTCCAGCGTGATGCCGGAAAAGAGAGAGGCCCCGGGCGAGTGCCGGGACCTCTTTATGTTTTGCTGTCATTTTGCTGTCAAACTGCTTTTTTGAACTACTCCCGAAACCCTAAACCCCTTGAAAATACTGGTGGGCCTGAGAGGAGTCGAACCTCCGGCACGCGGTTTAGGAAACCGCTGCTCTATCCACTGAGCTACAGGCCCGCACACTAATTGTAACATCAATATCGTCTTTAGCATTATTAAGTATAACAGGGACACCGCGAAAATACAAGATGCATTTTTCGGCATTTTCGGCTTTTCGGCAGGCTAGTCCGGGGCGCATAACTCCTTTATGACCTAATACCAGCCGGATAATTCTAGCCATTGCCACTATCCCCGCCAGATAGTTTAAACCGATAGCACTATCCTAGCTGGAGAGTTTAAACCATTAGCACTATTCCCGCTGAATAGTTTAAACCACCGACACTATCGCACCAAGATAGTGCTAATCATTGACACTGTTCGGGTTGGATAGTTTAAACTACCAACACTATCCCAACCAGACAGTATCAACCAGTGATACTGTCCCTGTCGAATAGTGCTAACGGTGGGCACCTCGGGAGCGGGATAGGAAGACCATATCTCTCCTGCCCCCCAGTTCTTCACTTAAACTTTATGCGCCCCTTCGGTAGCAGTTAGCAATAAGGGGTCAATACCATCCTTCCCTTAAACGGCTCACTTGGCATCAAGGCTCGCGCGCCCGTAAGCTCTGCGGGCAGGTTTACATTGGGGGCATTGGGGATCCAGGTATAGGGCTCGAGACATATAAAGTTAGTATCGGTCGTTCTCCCTGTATATACTACCCAGTGTGGGAATTCCACCCCCGCCTCAAAGATAATGCCGGCACCGGCCATTTCATCCCTGTATTCACATTTCACCATATTGCCATGGAGGTGGGGGCCTGGCTCAGCTTCAACTTCGGTGAATACATCATCCAGGACAAGACCCTCGAGCCCGCGTCCCGCCCGCAGGTCATACTTTCCTTCCACGGGGAGGATCTTCCCTGTCGGGAGGAGGTCCACTAGCTCCCACCTCTTTGACGCCGGCAGTTTTATAAAACAGGAGGCTTTGGAGCTATCATCGGCGAGGGGAACCTTGAAATAGGGGTGAAATCCGAGCCCGAAAGGCATAGGATCAGGTCCCCTGTTAGTGGCTGCGACATCGATAGTGAGTGCGCCATCCTTCAATTGAAAGCTGAGCTCCAATTCAAACGAGTGCGGCAGGGACCGCAGGATCTCCGGATGGTCATCCGAGGATATTCTGGTCTGAACGAACACCCCATCATCGCCAGCGCAGGCCCTGGTGATCCTCCAGGGGCGGTTACATACCAGCCCGTGGATGTGGTTCTTCCCCCCTTCATTTCTTTCGAAGGTATAGCGCCGGCCCATGAATTCGAAAGTCCCGTTTGCAATCCTGCTCGGCGGCATGAGGACTGGAAACCCTGATCCGACCGGCCGCTCGCGGAGTTGAGCCATGGTCCCAGGGCCCTTGATGAAATCAATCCCCTTCCTCGTATTCCTCAGCGAGATGAGGTTGCTCCCAAAACCCGGTATGAGCGTTGCCTCGAGCCCGGCCGCGCCGTCCACGAGTTCATAGGCTTTTTCTGAGCCGAAGAATGTCTCGCGAATGAGATAACGATAACCTTTCATTGGCTTGTCATTCCTCCATAATGTGAGATCAATACGGGATCAATGTGAGATCAATTATGAAGTCGCTGTCAGAGCTTGAGGACCCACCATGTTGTTCGATCGATCATAATGCCCTGGAACCTGCTCTCCACCCCAAGGAATAATCTCTGAGGGTTGCCCAGGAGCCTGAGCGGTATGGCCATTTCGATGGTTTTGTCCCAGCTTGCAGCCTTGATCTCCTCAAACCTGGCGTCCTTATGGGTTGGAGCGACGATGGAAACCGCCCCTCTTTTATCAGGTCTAAAGGTGAAGTCTATATCTCCCTCCGGCCCTTCATGGCCGTAGATGCCCACAGAATGAAGGTGCAGGCGGTACAGGATCTCGCGTGATGCCCGGGTCCTTAGATTCAACGCAAGGTAGAGATTTGTCCCATCTTTTCCCACAAGCATACCTGCGAAATCGCCACCGCCCTCGACCTTTCTAACCATGCTATCCTTGACAGGCTCCTCCATCGGCCTTATATCGGCAGGCCAGTCGTCAAGCCTCCCATCGACAAGGGGGCCCGGCCAGGGGATATTGGGGACAGGAACCACAGTGGCCTCGGCAAATAATTCATTGGCGCGCGCGAAACTCAAGAGGTAACGCGCCATGATGGACACCTGGCTCCTGTACATGCGGATTGCCTCGCCTTTCGATACGACCGCTCTGCTCGAGAGTGGATATAGGAACCAGTTAAACCCGGCGGGATAGAGTCCTTTTGGAGGCAAGAGCCAGGCACCCGGGCGGAACCCTTTGGGATAAGGCCATTCCCCCCTGTGAACCAGGTACCACAGTACCCGCGGCCTCGGAGCCGGCAACAGTCCCTTCTGGTCGAGGTATTCGACCGTGTAAAGGGTGAAATTGTATGTTGCCCAGTGGTCAGGGTGCATATCGACCGGTGACGCAGTCAGGATGATAGTGGGTCGGACCTTTAATATGATGTCTTTAAGGTCCCTGACCACGTCCTCGCCGGAGTAGAAGGTATCGGGCCGGTAACTGTTGAAGTAGGGGCTCTTGAAGGTTCTCGTAAATCTGGATAAATAGGGACTGGATGCCGACCAGTGCTCGTGCCACATGAGCGCAAGGCCCTTATCAGGATAGCCGAGGAAAAAGACATTCTTTTCCGGCACGCCGAGCGTCCTGAGCGCCTCGAGGGATTCCCCCTGCCGCTTGTATCCAAGCTCGATGAATCGCATTGAAGTAGCCCGGAGGGTGTGGAACTCCCTGTCAGCCGCAAGGGGAAACCCATCTCCGTTTGTCATCAGGACCACGTAAGCAGTAGCACCGCATCGCACAGCATCGTAGAGGAACCCGCCGGCGCCCAGGGTCTCGTCGTCGCTGTGAGGTGCGATCACGAGTATCCGGTCTCCGGAGGATGGGGATATGCTCTTAAACCCGTTAAACCCGCTGAATCCATTGAATCCCCCGCTAAATCCATTGGATCCATTGAGCCCGCCAGACCCACCAGACCCGCTGGGCACGCTGGACCTGCCGGGTCCGCTCGGTCCATTGAGTCCGCTGGAACCGCTGGAACCGATTGACCCACTTGACCCCTGGGCAACCGCCTGGGCGCTGGCAGGCTCGGAGATAACCCGGGCATGGCTGACCGGACTTCCGAATATATGCACGTATAGTAACAGGAGAAGCGCCACTCCTACTATAGTAATCCGGATGGCGCGCGGCGCGCCCTTGCTTGGCGGGCCTTTCCTCAGTACGCCTTTGCTTGGTATGCCCCTACCTTGCGCGCTCTCAGCAGACGTCTCACCAGGCGCACTTTCCCTATACATGCGCCTGCTGCCGATGGTGCACTTATACAGCTCAACGGGCTTAGCGGGCTTCCTTGCACGTTGAAAGGATTTCATAGAGGCTGGCTCCAACTCCCCATAGCAATGCCTCATACTCATAACAGTGATAGATGCCCCTAAATCTTATTTAACGTAGATGCCTTCTTCCAAGTTCCATTCCAGGTTCATTTTCTTGCTCGTTCACCTCGTCCACCTGCTCGTCACCCATAGCCGGGTCCTTAGCAATAGCCTCATGCCAGCCTCATGCCAGTATCTTGACCATTCTGTGAAAACCTTCGCAGCCGGTGCACTGGCTCAGCCTCCTCACCCTGACGGTTTTCGCGACTCGATAGCCGAGGCGCTCATAGAGACCGCGAGCCCGGGTATTCCCTATCTCGACATTCAGGGAACACTTATTGAGCCCTCCCGCTCTGGCCATATCCTCTGCATATGACAGTAGGCGTGTGCCGACACCTCGCCCCTGGAACTCGGGCAGGACGGCAACAATATGGATGAAATATTCATCCCTCTTCGCCTCCTCTATACCGGCGAGCGGGAGGGCGTGCTGCAGGAAGCGAAACATCCTTGGCAATCCATATATAGACAGCAGGTGCCCCGCCATGGGGAATGCCAGGCGCATCAGGATTTCCCCTGGATAGGAGAGCAACAGCCCGACCACGTGGCCGCCGGCGACCTGATCGCTTATTTCAGCCACGCAGGCAAACTGGTAGCTGAATCTGTTGTTTTTTCGCATAAAGAGGCCCTCCAGCACCTCCCTGGCCCTTGTTGGCTCCTTTAGATCCAGTCCAAGCAGGAAATCCGCCAACCGCCCCATTGAGATATGCGCAAGGTGTGCCCCGACCCGGGCATCCGCAAAGCCAGCCGGGCGAATATCCACCTCGAGAGTCATCCCGTTCACCTCTCCCGGCCCCCTGGCCGCAGTATCTTGCCGTGTTTGTCTGGCGATGCACATGCATGACTGAGGGTCACGACAACATTATATACTAAATTGTTCTGAATACGAAGTATGAACCATGAACTTATGAAAAAGGGCCCGCAAGGCCTGGCGAGGCTCGGGGGGATGGGGCGGAGGGTGGTGCGCGAAATTTTTATTGTCATGGGCTCCCCTTAAGAAGGAATTACGGAGACCACGACGAATAATAAAATTATAGTTTGTTGTCAATACGAACAAAGTAGCGAGTAGAAACAAAGCGGTTGTCGTAATTCAGGGACTTTCTAAGGAGCCTTCAAAGATATGCCCGGGATAAGAAGGAAAGGAAGCCACGATCTCCTGAAAGAGATCAATACCCGGCTCATTTTCAACTTGATCAAGCAACGTTCCCCGATTTCGCGTATCGAGATAAGCAAGGAAACCGGGCTCAGCAAGTCGACAGTCTCGGAAATCGTTGACTCCCTGATCCAGAAGGACATTGTCAGGGAGGGTGGCAGCGGCGATTCGATTGGCGGGCGGCGTCCTATATTGCTCTACCCCAATTCGAGAGGGCGCCTCAGCATCGGGATCCAGGTTGATGACTATGGCGAGCTGCGTGGGGTTCTGTGTGACCTGGAAAGCAATATTATCGCTGAGAAACGGGATTTCTGCCTCGAGCAGGAGGGACTGGTGGACCGGATCTGCGGGCTGATCGACATCCTCGCGGGCGGGACCGGATCAAACGTCATGGGGGTAGGTCTCGCGGTTCCCGGCGTCATAGACTATGAGGCCGGTTCCATAGTCTCGGCCGTGAACCCCGGTTGGGTGGATGTCCCGCTGGCGGCGCAGCTCAGGACCAGGTACGACATTCCCATATACATTGAAAATGCCACCGGGGCCGCCGCCCTCGGGGAAAACTGGTTCGGGGCGGGCGCTGATTCCGATGACATGGTCTATGTATGGCTGGGGTCCGTTGTCGGCGCTGCCATTATCATCGATGGGGCTTTATACCACGGGAGCAGGGGTAGCGCGGGTGAACTCGGCCATACTGTAATCACTGGCGAGAAGATCAAATGCAGGTGCGGGCGCTATGGATGCGTGGAGAGTCTGATATCCAAGCCCGCAGTATATCGAGGGTTAACCCAGGAAAAGGCACTATCCGGGGCTATATCCCGGGTCAGCCCCTCTGATGTATTCAAGTGGCTGGTGGATTCGGAGAGGAATGGCGATACCGCGGAAAGGGGATTCAGCAAGAATCTTCTCCGCGAGATAGCGACTCACCTGGCGACTGCTGTGGCCAACCTTGTAAACCTCCTGGGCCCTCAGGCCATTGTTATCAGGAGTGATTTAACGGAATCGCATTACTTCATGGCAACCCTGATAGACAGAGTCCAGTCCGAGATTCTCCCCAGGCCCGGGGGGAAGGTGGAGGTCCGGAAATCCATACTTGGCGAGAACGCTGTCATCATCGGCGCAGCGGCGCTTGTGCTTCAATCTGCATTCAGCGTTTCAGAGGCAAATAGCGGGAGATTGTCGGTTCAGAGCATCTAACGCCCAAAAGGGATGGGTAAGAGTAGGTAAAAGGGTGGGAATCCAGGTTATACGGGCTCGGGTTACATATGGCCACGGGTTATATAGGTATAGTCAGTCTTATCTATAACCTCAGATATAGTCTAGTATAGTCTAGATATGGCCAGTATATAGCCAGTCGAGGGGGAATGTTTTGCTAATATGTAAGTTGCGTGCTAGCTTAATTAACCTGTATATTGCGCTTTTATTGACTCCTTACATTACATTTACATTACATTTCAGGGGCTAATATTAGGCCAGGTTTCCTGGACCGTCTCGGGGAAGGTGGAGGAAATATTCCATGGAGAAAATCGGATTTGCATTGATCGGGGCCGGGTTATGGGGGCAGGCACATGCGAATGTCTACGCTACCCATCCTTACGCCAGGCTGGTGGCAGTCTGCGATGTGGTTGAGGAGAAGGCGAAGGGGCTTGCCCAGCAATATGGGGTTCCCTGGTATGTTGACTACAGGGAAATGCTCAAGGATCCTGAGATCAAGGCCGTCGGGATCGCTACACCTGATTTTGCCCATTGTGACCCCCTTGTGGAATGTGTGAAGGCAGGGAAGGCTGTCCTCGTTGAGAAGCCGCTCGCGACGACCAGGGAAGATGTGGACAGGATAATGGAGGCTATAACGAGGTATTCGGGCAGGGTCATGGTCGACTTCCACGCCCGCTGGAGCCCGCCCTTTGCAGTGGCCAAGGACTGTATCGACCGGGGTGAGCTGGGGCAGATAATATCAGCATATTACCGGTTAAATGATACGATCTCAGTCCCAATGAGCATGCTTTCATGGGCGGCGGCCTCATCTATCCTCTGGTTTTTGGGGAGCCACTCAGTAGATACCCTGAGGTTCCTGCTGAATGATGAGGTCAAAAGGGTTTATTCGGTGTCACGGTCGGAGGTTCTCGTGAAGAAGGGCATAGATGCCCCGGACATCTTCCAGACAACGCTTGAATTCAAGAGCGGGGTCATCGCGCAGATAGAGAATAACTGGATCGTCCCCAATACCAATCCCAATGTCAATGATACTAAGCTAAACATCCTGGGGAGCAAGGGCATGATCAATATGGACCTCACGCATAACCAGGCGGTTGAGCGCTACCTCGAGGATAAGTCGGATCATCCGGATATCCTGGTCAAGCCCCTGATACACGGGAAATATATGGGGTTTGCCTACGAATCCATCCGGGATTTTGTGGAGCGCGTTGCAACAGGCCGGGATTTTCTCGTTACGGCTGAAGATGGCGCGAAAGTCACCTCTGTCATTCTCTCGATCATGGAATCGGCCAAAAAGAGAGAACCTGTTGAAGTGGCCTACTAGCGAGGCCAGTTCCAGCTGGTTCGGCGGAGGATGATAGAAGGCGATGGTGAAGGAAGAGCCAGGGGGGGTGGTTGATTACTGTCGACCGCACAACACTCGTGACTTTAGTCGTGGAGAGGTTCGACTCAGTTTACCTGGAGAGCGCATTTTGTCCGGAGCCATACTTTCATGTGGGGAGATGATATTGTGAAAAAGCCTGTGTTCCTGGTCCTTACTCTTGCCCTCCTCGTGAGCCTGGTTTCCTTGACGGCCTTCGCATATAGCGAAAGCGTCACCCAGTGGGCTTCGCTGGTGAAATCCAAATATGGTGGAATGACGATAACCGCTGCTTTCGCCACCCATCCCGTCACGGACGCTATGCAAGAGATGACCGCCGAGTTTACAAAGCTGACGGGCATCAAGGTTAGATGGGATGTGATGGAAGAGGGTTATTTGCGTAATAAGCTGCTGATCGAGCACCAAGGCAAGACCGGGGTCTATGATGTACTGCTGATAGATGCCTTCTCCCTATCAGAGTATGCCCCTGCAGGGGTTGCCATCGACCTGCAGCCCTTCCTCCAGAATAAGGAACTTACGCCATCATGGTATGATTATGCCGATATCATGCCAGCCTACCGTGATGGCATTGGCAGGTACAAGGGAGTGATCTACGGCATCCCCGTGGCCGGCGAGACGAGGTATGTAGGCTACAGGAAGGATCTCTTCAAGAAATACGGTAAGGAACCCCCTAAGACCATGGAGGAGTTCCTGGAGTTGGCTAAATTCTTCAACGGTAGAGAGCCAAAACTCTACGGGATTGCGATGAGGGCCCAAAAGGGGATTCATTTCTCCTCCGGTTTCATGACGACCATGTATAATAACGGCGGCCAGATACTGGACCAGAAGACGTGGAAGGTCCTGATCGACAGCCCGAAGACGGTCAAGGCTTTCAAATACCATATAGAACTCCTTAAACAGGGCCCGCCCGACATCAGCGTATACACACACGAGGAGGCAGTATCTGCCTTTACATCGGGACGAACCGCCATGTGGTTCGATTCGACGGCGCTGACACCGTGGATTCTTGATCCATCTAAATCGGCAGTGGCCGATAAGGTCGGATTTGTCCCGCCTCCAAAAGGGGAGGGCGGTGCATATGGCGCCCTTGCTGGCTGGGATGTTGGCATCTCCTCGGATATCAGCCAGAAGCGACGCGAGGCTGCATGGGCATTTATAGTGTGGATGACCAGCAAGCTCAAGGCAGAGGAGTTTGTCAACCTTGGCGGCACTCCTGTCCGCAAGTCTATATTCACCAACAAGGCCATGATAGCCAAAGACTGGACTCTCCCGATCCAGCTCGAGTCCTTGGAGCGCGCTGGCAACATGGTTGCGGACGGCATAATGTGGTTGCCTCCGCACCCCAAATTCCTCAAGGTGATTGAGAGCCTTGGCTCCTATGGTTCGCAAGTTTTGGGTGGACAGCTCGAGGCTGAGGAAGCGCTCAAGCTGGCCCAGAAGGAATGCGAGCGTATAATGGCCGAGAAGTAAGTTAAGTAAGGTAATAAGTAGGCCTCTATAGACCCCTATGCCGCGGTGCGGCGCCACTAGGGAGGCACCACCGATGCAACGCTATCCGGAGAGGCGCTACCAGAACCAGAATCGGATCAGATTTTGGGATTTTGGGATGTGGCATATGTTCCGGGAGGGACTGGCTCTCAGCTCTCCCGGAACATATGCGGGGGTCGGGAATTAACCAGTTGCGGCTGACAGGCGCCAAAAGGCTTGCCGGGCAGACCGGCATGCCGCATAAGCGGCGCCATCAGAGAATGAAAATGGGTTTAGCTGGGATAACATCTATCTTCGGGATAGACGAGCCGGAATTAGGCAGAATCAGACAAAATCAGGTCGAATCAGGCAAACTAGGCGAACCGGGCAAACCGGGCGTTAACTGTGGTGTTGCTCATAGGAAAGGTGATGGGCTTGAAGTCTGCAGACTACTGGAGCTCGAGGAGATATCTATACTTGTTTGTCGGGCCGGCTATCCTCTCCCTTGTTTTAATCGTCATCCTGCCTACAATTTTCCTCTGGTATGTGAGCTTCACCTCATACGATCTGGGCATGGGGTGGGAGAAAAGGGCTTTCGTCGGTCTGAGGAATTTCTACTTTCTCATCTCAGGGCAGGACCGGGAGTTTTGGCCCTCGGTCGTTGTCAGCCTTAAATACATGGTGATCAGCACCATCATAGAGTTCATCCTGGGTTTCGCTATCGCGATCCTTTTCAATAGAAAGATGATAGGTAAGAGGTTATGGATGTCATGCCTTCTGGTCCCGCTTACGGTGACCCCTGCTGTAGTCGCTTTGATGTGGAAACTCATGTATAATACGGAGTACGGCGTAATCAATTATATCCTGGGTTTCCTGGGGATAAGTGTAAACTGGTTGAGTTCAAGCATGGCACTAATATCTGTTATTATTGTTGACGTCTGGCAGTGGACCCCGTTCGTGGCGCTTATCCTTTATGCCGGCCTCCAGGCGCTTCCCCAGGAGCCGTATGAGGCAAGCATGGTGGACGGAGCGAGCAGTTTGCAGGTTTTCCGCTACATCACTCTGCCGATGATGCGGCCCATGATCACCATCGCTATTCTCTTGCGTTCCATAGATGCCCTTAAGGTATTTGATACAGTATACGGGCTCACCCAGGGGGGGCCGGGGAACGCAACTGAATTATTGAGCCTCCATATCTACCGGCTTGGATTTCAACATACAGGGTGGATCGGTCGTTCCTCGGCAGCAGCGATTGTCCTGCTGTTACTTACAACTGCTTTGAGCACCTATTTATTGAAGGCGCTCAGGCGGGATTATAAAGCGGGGGAGGGGATCTGACTTGAGATCGAGCGAGAAGGGTGGCGAGAAGGCCTGGTCGGGGCCCCTGCCGAGGGCGCAGTCGGGGGGGCAGTCGGGAGCGAAATTGGGGGCACGATCAGGGATGATGCAGCCAAATATCCGCGCCGGCGCCAGGAGGCGCAGCGAGCTCGGGATGCGGATGTTAATAGCATTCCTGGTTGCCCTTACAGTCATCTTTTGCCTCTTCCCTTTTATTTGGATGGTGATGACATCATTCAAGACGCGAATCCTCGCCATTGATCCGAGTGTGTGGATATTTAAGCCTACCTTCGAGAATTACCTGGCTGTCTTCACGCGGCGGAACCTGGCTATGTATATAAAAAACAGTGTAGTTGTGGTTGTATTCACCACGTTGCTGTCGATGCTCCTTGCGGTTTTCGCCGCCTACGGGTTCGCGCGATTCCGGTTTAAACGAAAGGAAGACCTGGCGTTTTGGGTCCTGAGCCTGAGGATGTTGCCGGCCATGTCTGTGGTAATTCCTTTCTTCCTGCTGGGAAGGTTCCTTCATTTGTTGGATACCCATATTTTGTTGATAATAGTCTACATGAGTTTCAATATACCCTTTGCCATCTGGATGATGAGGGGCTTCATCGAGGAAATCCCGCGAGAGTTGGAAGAGGCGGCGTGGGTCGATGGCTGCACCCTGTTTCAAGGGGTAGTAAAGGTGGTTTTCCCGCTTGTAATGCCGGGTTTAGCGGCCACTGCCATCTTTATAGTGATACAATCGTGGAATGAGTTTGCGTTGGCGCTCTTTTTAACGAGCTTTGCAGCACGCACGGTTCCTACCACCATAACATTCTTCTTGTCGGTAATGGGCGTGATCTGGGGCGAAATGGCCTCTGTGGGGGTGATCACGACGTTGCCGGTCCTGCTGTTCGCCCTGTTCGTACAGAAATACCTGATACGGGGCCTGACATTTGGCGCGATAAAGTCTTGAGCAGCGTCTCGAGCGAGCCGAAGTTAAGTAGTGACGAGTCAACCAGCGCGATAGAATTAGAACCTTGAGTTAACCACCAGAGGTTGATGCGCTCGAGTCAACTTTGTTGGGCTGGCCTTGGCCCTCTCGAGCGCGTCTCGCGCCCGGTGAGGGTGGATGGAAGAATATTTGTTTTTTAAGGAGGAATAGTTGTCGCGATGTCTAATATATTAAGTGTAAATGTGCTAAAACGATAGACAACCAATTAGGTATAGATAGTGATATTCCATATTATATCTGCACTTCTTGTGGATCTTGTAATGATAAAACCTTTTGGCAAATCGGCATAAATAGCTGGGTGATTTAGCAAAATAGCGAGGCGGTTCAATAAACGGTCCTGCGTGGCCAAATGCTATCAGACTACTATTTAGAATGATTCGGGGGATGAAGGTGCCGGTAACTCTCACTGATGTAGCTAGGTTAGCTAAGGTCTCTGTCTCAACAGCATCTTTAGCTCTCAACAATAAATCCCGGGTAGGTAAGGATACCCGTGAACGCGTGCTCGAGGCCGCTCGCAAGCTTAATTACTACCCGAATGCAATGGCCAGAGGGCTTATCACCCAGAAGAGCGGCACGATAGGCCTTGTAGTAACTGATGTCGCCAACCCATACTTTGGGAGCATGACTCATTTTATTGAGCAGGCTGTCCGAGAGCGGGGTTATAATCTCATACTCGGTGTTTCAAATGACGATATGGAACTCGAGAAGAGGATTGTCCGCCAGTTCATAGGCCAGCGGGTAGATGGGATACTGCTGGTGCCTGTGCATAAAGAGAACGTTGATATAGGGCACGTCTTCGAGCTTCAACGCCTTGGTGTACCTTTCGTGTTTACCTCATGTTATTACCCCGGCGTGAACGCTAGCTGGGTTATGTGCGACCTCGAGAAGGGTTCCTATATGCTGACGCGATACCTCCTTGATACAGGGCATAGGAGAATCATGTTCCTATCAGGGGCCCTGGGTGCTGTTAGTTTTGATCTCCGGAGAAGGGGGTTTCGCACAGCCTTACGAGAGGCAGGACTATCCCTCGATGAACGGCTAATAGGAATATGTAGGTCTCCTTCATTTGACGGGGGCTACGAGAGGACGAAACAGCAGCTCAATGACGGTCTCCACCCCGATGCCATAACAGCAATCAACGACGTTATGGCGCTGGGGAGTCTTAAGGCCGTCCTGGAAAAAGGCTTCAAGGTCCCTTCTGATATCTCCATAGCTGGATATGATGATGTGATCTTCTCATCCATTTCAGAGGTACCGCTCACGACGGTGCGGCAACCAATCAGGGAGATCGGAGAAAAGTCCGTTGAAATACTCACAGACATGATTGCTGGCAGGCAGGGTGAGGTAATGCATGTGTCACTTGAGCCCGAGTTAGTTATCCGGCAGTCGACCCGGTGCGTGCAGCGCTAGGGTGCGCCCGGCCAGGGTGGCTATACCCGCATTTTGCACTGAAAACGAGGTGTGAGGCCAGGATGAGTCTGATGGGTATTGACATCGGCACCTCAGGGTGCAAGGTAGCGATCTTTTCCGAATTGGGTGATTTATTGGCTCAGACCTATAGGGAGTATGACATTATAGTCAGGCGTCCCGGGTGGAATGAGCTTGACAGCGTTGATGTCTGGAACAAGGTAAAGTCGGCAATTAGGGAAGCGGCGTTTAACCTGAGAGATAAATACCCTAAAGATCCCGTCAAGGCTTTCTCTGTCTCTTCATTTGGCGAGGCTATGACTCCCGTCTCGGAGGACAGGAGTATACTCGATAACTGCATCCTGGGCCTTGATTGCCGGGGCCAGGAGTATGTGGAGCCGTTCGCGGAGAAGGTCGGCATCCAGCATTTCTTCGAGATCAACGGGAATATCCTGGGGCATATGTATTCCATGCCCAAGCTACAGTGGATCAGGGATAACAAGCCAGATCTCTTTGATAGAGCGTATAAGTTTCTACTCTGGCAGGATTTGATATACTTCCTCATGGGGTGCGACCCGGTTACCGATTGTTCGCTTGCTGGCAGGACACTGCTATATGACATCAAGGGTAAGGGTTGGTCTGATGAGCTTGCAAAGGCTGCCTCCATCCCTGTGGGAAAGCTACCTCGTATCGCTCCTGCTGGCACCGATCTCGGACCCATCAGCGAGGCGGTAGCAGACGAACTGGGGTTGCCTAGGGGCACAAGGGCTGTGGTCGGGGGACATGACCAGTGCTGTAATGCGCTGGGCGCCGGGGTCGTAAGACCCCGAGTGGCGGTTTATGGAATTGGAACTTTCGCCTGTATTACGCCAGCATTCTCTATTCTACCGGATAGCACGCTGATGATGAGAAACAAGATGGGGATCGAAGCCCACGTGGTGCCCGGTCTTTATGTAAGCTTTCTTTACAATGGGACCGGCGGTTCGATCTTGAAATGGTTCAGGGATAGGCTAGCCGGGGTTGAGAAGGCGCAGGCTGAGGCGGCAGGCGTTGATGTCTATGATAAGCTTATGGCAGAGCTTCCTGAGAGCCCAAGCCGCATAATGGTCCTCCCGCATTTTACCGTCACCGGCCCGCCGCTGCTGGAGAGCCGGACGTCAGGGGTTATTGCTGGGCTCACCCTGGAGACGACCCGCGGCGAGCTTGTGAAGGGGCTCCTTGAGGGCGTGACCTATTATCTTAGAGAGGAAGTAGTGCTATTGGAGGGCGCTGGTATCAATATTGACGAATACAGGCCAACCGGTGGAGGGGCTAAGTCTCAGGCCTGGCTCCAGATAGCGGCTGATATCATGGGGAAGCCCTTTGCGAAGCCGAGGGTGGTTGAGGCGGGAGCCTTTGGCGCGGCTATTTTGGCTGGCATGGGTGTCGGCATATTCGATTCTGCGATCGGGGCTGCAGATGAGCTAGTAAAGATAGAGCGGGTCTATGAGCCTGATGCCGCGAGATGCGAGATCTACCGTAGGAGGATGGACCTCTATAGGAGGATGTACCCGGCGTTGCGGGAGTTCCTGCGAGATCTATCGGTCCTTGATTGAACCTTGATTGAATAAAGAGGGTCTTGCGTAGGGCGCCAACAGTTTTATTCGGAGAATTGAATAGAAAACATGTTTAGAATATCTATTCCGTATAGGAGGAATAGAGAGTGAAGCATCGAATATATAATTACAGCATATTCGAAACGATGGACTAAAATATAATGATTTATTAGCAAAAATCCAGCTAAACCCCAATAAATTTATACGATTATATAATGTAAAACCTTTCGACCAATGATAAAGGATTACCTCGTGTTTAGAGACTATATTGGCAACCATCACTCACGGCACGAGTAGCGTCCGTATAATGGTGTAAAAAGGAGGTGATAGAGAAACTGCAACGTGCAAGGAGAAGTCTTTCTTGGTTAGGACGGGCGAGTAGACAGGTCATCACTTTGAAGAGGGTCATTGACCCGGGAAGATTACGGAAAGGAGAGGCTTGGTATGAAAAGGCATGCGATACTGTGGGGTTCACTTCTATGCGTTATCCTGCTGGCAGGTTTAATATGGCCCGTCGCTGCTGCACCTAAAAAGGTGACTCTGACCCTCTGGTGTCTCTCTTTTGAGCTCCATAAGAACGGTTTCGAGAGGGTCGCGAAGGCTTTTATCGAGAAGCACCCAAACATTACCATTAAAGTGCAGCCCCAGGCCGACCTCCCTACACAAATAAAGGCGGCCCTGGCGGCCAAGAACGCGCCGGATATGTTCACACCACGGGCTGAGGATATGATGGAAATGGTGCTTGCCAGGGCGATAGAGCCTTTCCCGGCGGATGTGCTCTCGGTCGAAGAGCTCAAGGCCAAGCACTGGCCGGAATACTACCTGCAGGCTCCGTTCGATAAGGTATACGCTGTCGGGATTCCGGATCCAATAGGAGATGCTGGTTTGGTGGTTAATGTGGACTTCCTGAAGGAAGCTGGATTGGCTATCCCGGAAGAATTCGAGAGCCTGGACCAGATGCTGGACTATGCTAAGAAGCTTACAAAGATCGATGCTTCTGGCAAGTTAATTCGAGCTGGCTTGAGCTGCAGGGAATATAACAACAGCGTCTTCGCCTGGGACTTCATCGCCGAACAGGGCGGGAAGTTTTACGACAACGCAACCGGCAAGTTCGATTTTACAATCCCGGAGTCCAAGAAGGCGATCGAGTTCTTCTATGATCTCCACCATAAATATAAAGTCGACAGTTTGGATCTACCCGACAGTTTTGATGCTCTGTCGCAGAAGGTTGCGGCTATGGCTTTCATGTGGGCCGAATACGTTCGATTCGCGAAGACTATTTATCCTGATTTAAACTTCACATTAGTTGTTAAGCCCTCTTTCGTTAAAGGACGTCAACCGATTTTCACCCATATTGACACCTGGAACCTGGCCGTTTGGGCGGGAAGCAAGCATAAAGCAGAGGCCCTGGAGTTTATCAAGTTCCTGAAGACGAAAGAGGCCCAGATGCTTTTCTTGGAGGAGAATCCCGGTATATCGCCATTACGAGAGCTTGCAAAGCCTGAGTATTATAAGAATCCTGAGCGTAGCTTTTTGATGCCTCTCCTGAAGCACTTACCGAACATGCGCTTCTGGGGTCCCTTTGGCAATGACAGCATGATCAAGGATAGCTTCTACCGGACGATGGATGCAATTGAGCACAAAAGCCTAGGCCTCGATGAGGGACTCGCGAAGATGACGAAGGATGCTAACGAGGCTGTTGCTCGCTTCCGCGACCGTTACCCCAATGCCCCGAAGCCGAAACTTCAATGGTAGTGTTCTCATCCGTCGTATGGGAGGCCAGGGGGTAACTGCCATCGGCGGTTACCCCCGATACCCAAATCACGGGAGGTTTAGAAATGCGTAGCCGATCATTTCCTTTTCTTATATTAGTGCCAATTGCCTGCTGGTACGTTGTCTTTCTGGTTTGGCCGGTAATCAACTCATTCAGGACCAGCTTCTATGAGTGGAATGTAATCGACCCGTCTTTTAGCCCATTCATAGGTTTACGCAATTATATAAAGCTTCTAAATGACTATGTCTTTATCAAATCCTTCTGGAATACCATTATCTATGTTTTTTTTAAAACCGCGATCGGGGTCCCCCTCAGTCTTGCCGTGGCGGTCTTACTTATGAGATTGAAGAGGGGGCGCGACCTGCATCTGTTTTTCATCTTCCTTCCTGCAGTATGCGCTGTAGCTGCCATGAGCGTGCTGTTTAGGTGGCTTTACCAGCCGACCTTTGGGCTTTTTAATACCATTTTGAAGATGCTAGGGTTACCTCCCCAGGGATTCTTGAGCGATCCGGCACAGGCCATTTATGCAATAGTAGCTACTGATATTTGGCAGGGGTTGGGTTATGGAACAGTTATTTTCCTGGCGGGACTTATGGATATTCCTGTGGATTTCGAAGAAGCGGCTAAGATCGACGGGGCGACTGGCTGGCAGAGTTTTTTCAAAGTTACACTGCCCCTTTTGGGCAATGTGACGTTATTTGTGGTTGTTACCACACTAATCGGAGCATTCCAGGTATTTGATAGAATTGCTGTAATGACAAACCAGGGCGGGCCGGGTACGAGCTCTTACGTGATCGCTTATTTCATTTATAGGTACGGTATTTTTCACATGCGAGTCGGTTACGCCACTGCGGCGGCCGTTATCATGTTTTTCATGATTATCGGCCTCACCCTTTTACAGATGCGTGCACTAAAGCCGCAGTGGCGCTACTGATTTGACGTGGGGGTGATGAAATGAGAGGCCTTTCATTTAACAAGAACGGATATAATAGCAAGTTCCGTTTCTGGGATGCAGTCTGGCAGCTTGTGGCTATACTTGTTAGCCTACTTATGTTAATCCCCTTCCTATGGCTTTTTCTATCATCTTTTAAATCGGCGACTGAGATTATTCAGATTCCATTGACCTTTTTCCCCCGTAGGTTTACTCTGGCTACCTATCAGGAACTACTTGATAAACTCGATTTTGGGAGATATTTCTTAAACAGTGTGATAGTATCAACCGCAACTACCCTGCTCATCCTGTTTACGAGTTCTCTGGCAGGTTTTGTGTTCGCCAAATACCGGTTCCGGTGGAAGGAGGTCTATTTCCTTTTGATATTGAGCTCCATGATGATTCCTTTCGCCGTGATCGTAATCCCCCTTTATATGCTAATGTCGGATTTGGGTTGGATTGATACATATGCCGGGCTAATAGTTCCCATGTGCGTGAGTGCCTTTGGCATATTTCTGATGCGCCAGTTTATGGAGGGAATTCCTGATGCCTTGTTGGAAGCCGCAAGGATAGATGGCGCAAGCGACTGGTGGATCTACTATCGTGTAATCCTCCCTCTTTCCAAGTCGGCCGCGTCCGCGCTAGGGATTTTCAGCTTTATGTGGTCATGGAATAACTTATTTTGGCCGCTAATGGTTACCATGAGTCCCGAGATGCGCACATTGACCCTGGGCGTTGCCACGTTACAGTGGGAGTATGGGATTCGTTATGATGCGGTGATAACTGGCGCTGCCATTGCCACAATACCCGTGATAATCGTATATGCCTTTGCCCGAAGGAATTTCATTCAGGGCTTGACGCTGACCGGATTGAAATACTAGGAACGATGCGACCAAAAGACCGGATTGGGGGCTGGGACGCTCATGACAGGACGCGAACGGATTATAGCAGCTTTGACTGGAAAGGCATGCGATTGTGTCCCTTATTATGAGTCTCAAATCGACGAGCAGATCGTAGCGACACTATTTGGTTCGTGTTCATCTGAGGTGGAAGTCTCGCTACAATGCGGCCGGGATCACGTTCCGCTTTTTATGTTCGCCCCGATTCCGGTCAAGCGCGAGGCAACTGCCGCCGGGCAGGCTTTTTTGGGCCACCGTATAGCTTCATTTAACGAGATTCAGGAATTTAAGCTTCCTGATGTTGAGGAGGTGAATTTTCTGCAGCCTTTGCAGGAGTTGGTTGCCTCAGCTCATGCGAATGGCCTGGCGGTTAACATTCTACTGGGTTTCGGGGTTGATGCTGTAATCAATAGCGTCGGTCTTGATAAGTTTGCTTTTGCTTTATATGATTGTCCCCAAGTCGTTTGTGCTACAATCGAGAAATACGCGACCTGGGCTAAGAGCGTCATTCAGAAGGCTATTGACCTTGGAGTCGATTTCATCTGGGTGGGCGACGATATAGCGTGGAAAGGCGGGCCCTTCTTTTCACCGGACCTATTTCGCCGTTGGATACTGCCGGTCATCCGACCGGTAGCGGCGGCCATCACGGTTCCATGGATTTTCCATAGCGATGGCAATATATTGCCTTTGGTTGAAGACCTTCTTTCTCTAGGGATGAACGCCATCCATCCGTTAGAGCCGGAGTCGGTTGACATCGTTGAGTTTAAAAAGAGGTATGGCCATCGTATCACCGTAGTGGGCAACGTAGCAGTGGACAAACTGGCACGCGGAACCCCATCCGAGGTGGCAGATGAAGTCAAGCTTCGTTTGTCTCAATTGGCCCCGGGTGGGCGTTATATCATTTCCAGTAGTAATAGCATCCCTAATTATGTTAAGCCTGAAAACTACCGGGCCATGATTGATACGATCGCTAAATATCGTAAATGTGTAGGATTTGGCGTTATAGATTAGGAGGCAGAGAGAATAATGGGCGGAAACGAGATGACGCCTAAGGAACGTGTTATGTCCGTCTACCGGGGGGAAAAACCGGATCGCATCCCGGTTATGCCTTGCTTCTGGTACCTGATCCCGGCCCGGATGAGTGGCCGTCCATTTTATGATATAGAGGAGCCATTCTGGTACTGGCAGTGGCAGGTAGGTAGGTACTATGGCATCGATCAACGCGTTGCGCCCAAGCTTACATGGAAGAATGAGAATGTCAGGAAGGTGGAAGAACGCCATCTAAATGGAGAGGGGTGGCTTAGCATATGCACCACTTATTATACCGAATATGGGACCTTGACCAGCCGGTGCTTACATCCGCCGGATGGGGCGGCGTGGGATATTGAGCGGCCTGTGAAGGATATCGAACGCGATTGGCGCGCCTACGAAGAAGTGTTTTTTTGCGATCCCTCAGGGTTGGACACCTCGGATTTTGACCAATGTCTGGAAACGGTCGGGGAGGATGCGGTGGTTCCAGCGGTGATTGGTGGGTTATTCACGGATATGTTAGCTGACGCGCGAGAGGGCGGCATGGAACAGGCCATCTACGATCTTTATGATTACCCGGATTTCTTCGCTCAGGTTAGAGAGCGCTATGCTCGCCATCGAGCCGAATTAACCGAAGCCATCCTGAAGAAGACAGCTCCTGACTTTATCTTCATAGCTACCGGTGCCACAACCGCAAATGTAGTTGGGCCAGATATGTGGCGAACCTGGAACCTTCCTGCAGTAAAGGCCATTACCGATGTTGCGCACTCTCACGGCAAACCGGTCCACATTCATCTACATGGCCATTGCCGGGCGCTGCTCCCAGATATAGCGAACCTAGGGATCGAAATGGTCTGTCCTTTGGAGCGTCCTCCAGGGGGAGACATCGAAGACCTCCGCCAGGTGCGCGAGGAGATTAAGCCCTCTCTTGGTTTCATGGGCAATATATCGACTACTGCTACTTTGCTCACAGGTACGCCCGAAGATGTAGAGCGGGAAGTACGTGAATGTATCGAGGCTGCTAGCAATTACCCATTTATTCTCAGCACGGGGGATCAGGTTTCACCGCTTACCCCAGAGGAGAATATTAAGACTCTGGTCGCTGCCGGCAAGAAATATGGGATTAAATAGCGGAGCCCGGTGATTGATGAGCAATTTACAAAAACTAGGTAGGAGGTGCGCCATTATGTCTAAAATCGATCACATCATGGTTATCTCTCAGACCCACTGGGATCCTGAATGGTACTCTACCTTTGAGGAGTATCGCATGCGCCTCGTGGATCTCATGGACAAACTGCTGGACATCCTCGAGAACGTGTCAGGATATCATTCGTTCATGTTTGACGGCCAAGTAAGTCCCCTGGAATCATATCTCGAGCTTTTCCCGGAGAATCGGGAGAGGATAAAGCGGTTGGTAAAGGCAGGTAAGCTTCTTGTTGGGCCCTGGTTTATCATGCCCGATGAATATATGGTTGGACCGGAGGCCCACATCCGCAACTTGCTGTTAGGTACCAGGATAGCCCAGGAATATGGAGGAGTTATGAGAGTCGGATACCTGCCGGATATGGCTGGGCATATCTCCCAAATGCCCCAGATTCTTAGAGGGTTTGGGATCGATAGTGCCGTTGTATGGCGCGGGGTGGCCGGATATCCGGAGACAGCTAAGACCGAGTTTTTATGGGAGAGCCCGGACGGCTCTCAGGTATTAGCTTTACACTTACCATGGGCCTATGGGACTCATCTTTTCCTGTTTGACGATGCCGAGTACACATTCCGAAAGATCCAGGAACTCAAAGCAAGACAGGAAAGCAGGAATGCTACGAGGTTTATGTTATTGATGAATGGCGGCGACCATGAGGAGCCACATCGACAGCTCCCGGCTATTATAGAGGAGATCAAGAATAGGCAGCCCGGCTTTGAGCTAGAGCACTCTAACATCTTAGAGTATATAAAGGCTGTTAGGGGAGAGCTAAGCAATCCGGATGTGCATGTGGGAGAGATGAGGCGTACTGAGACGTCTCTACTCATGCCAGGCATTCAATCGACGCGTGTACCTATCAAACAGGAAAATGTCAAAACCGAGGTGTTACTCGAAAAATATGCGGAGCCCCTTTGCACTAGCGCGTGGCTTATTGGCGATAAATATCCTCAGCGTTTACTCCAGGCCGCGTGGAGATACGACCTGCAAAATAACTTTCACGATGATATCTATGGTGCCCACGTTGATGAAGTGACAGTTGATGTACTAAATCGTTATAAACACGCCCAGGAAATCGGCGAGCGGCTGGTGGCAATCGCCTCGCATAGCTTGGCCAGTCACATTGATGCCCCTGAATGGAGAAGGGCCTTTATCGTTTTCAACCCCTGTAGCTGGAACCGGACTGGCGTGGTGGATGCCACCATAGATTTCGCCGAGGCTGATAACATAATGGCCTTCCATATAACGCGCGACGGTAAGGATGTCCCCTTCCAGATCACGGGATCCGTAGATTTCGTCAAGTATCAAAGCGAGCGTGGCATTATGGATGGGCAGCAACCAACCGGTCCTGTCCGCCGTTATCATCTAGATATGCTGGCAGAAGATATCCCGGCTTTTGGGTACAGGGCATATAAGGTAGAGCCCGTCCCTATAGACCAAAAGCCGACCTTTACCAGTCTCGTTACGGTCAGGGGCCGGACTCTCGAGAATGAGTTTTTGAGGGTAGATATTCATGATGGTGGCCATTTCACCCTCACAGATAAGATAACCGGTCAGGTATACGGGAACTGTAATATCCTAGAGGATGGTGGGGATGTTGGCGATAACTATACTTACCAAGCCCCTGCGGCCGATCGCCTGGTTACTAATCTAGGTAGCGCGGGCCGTTATACCATAGTGGAGAGCGGCCCTGTCAGGGCTACGGTCCGCGTTGATGTGGACTTCATGTTGCCTGCATTTGCGTCACCTGATGACCGCTCTCGTGCATCTGAGGATGTGCTCTGTCCTCTATCGATCTACATTTCCTTGAATGCCGGGGCTCATTATGTTACGGTGAGAACTGAATTCGATAACAGGGCTAAGGACCATCGTTTACGAGCAATCTTCCGGCCAGAAATTGCCGCCAGGCAGGTTTATGTGGATGGTCACTTCGATATTCTCGCGCGGGATGTGGAGGTGCCGGTCAGACCGGGTTGGCTTGAGAAGCCAAGTCCAACTCATCCTCAGCGCAACTTCGTAGCTCTACGCGGGCAGGGTCGCGGTCTCGCCATTTTGAATAAAGGCCTCATACAATATGAAGCAACAGATGAACCCGAGCCTGCTCTCTGTGTAACTCTCCTGCGCTGCATTGGTTATTTATCTAAGGAGGGCCTGGATGAGAGGAATGGGTGTCCCTGCGGCCCCGGGTTGCCTACCCCTACTGCTCAATGCCTGGGCAAGCATGCTTTCGAATATGCTGTTTATCCCCACGATCCAATGGCTGTCTCTCTTCCCGAAATCCATAGAGCAGGCCAGGAGTTTAGCGCTCCCATGCGTGCTGTGGATGCGACGACCAATAAAGGAGGCGCTCTACCCACGGAGTTATCTTTTTGCCGTGTCAAAGGGGCACTGGCGAGCGCCTATAAGAAGGCGGAAGATGGCGATTATGTAATCCTGAGAGTATATAATATCTCTGATGAGGCGAGTCCTGTTGAGATAGAATGTTTCTGGCCAGTCTATGATGTTGAGGAGGTTAGTCTAGCCGAGATCCCGGTTGAGCAGACCATTGCTCTATCGAAAATTGACAACAAGGCATATCTGACCGTCCCGGCCAAGAAGATAATCACCTTACGGTTTCAGCTTGGCCAAGTATGACTTAACTTCAGCCAAGGCTTAGACTCACCTATTCATCCGGTTTTCCGAGCCTTCAAGGAATGGGTCTGTAGGTGCGGCCTTGAAGCTAGAAAGGGATAGAGATAGCGTTGTAAACCAATCTATTTTATATGGCGCTACTACTCTATGAGGCACTACTACCGATACCGAAAAATAGGGTAAGGTAAGAGGGGGAATTGCTGGTGAAGCGTTCAGAGCTAAATAAGATCATGCGAGAAGGGGTAGCATTTATCAAAAAGATGAACTTCGCCCTGCCGCCGTTTGCCTACTGGACCCCGGAGGACTGGAAGGATAAGGGCCACGAGTATGACGAGATCAGGGACAATATGCTGGGATGGGATATAACCGACTTCGGGAGCGGGGATTACCATAGGGTGGGCCTCTTGATGTTTACACTCCGTAACGGGAATTTCAACATGGAGAAGTATATTAAGCCATATGCTGAAAAACTCTTGATAGTAGAAGAAGAGCAGGTGACCCCTTTCCATTTCCATTGGAGAAAGATGGAGGATATCATAAACCGTGGAGGCGGGAACCTGCTGGTGCAGCTGTATAATTCAACTGAGAATGATGAGCTCGCCGATACACCAGTCTTGATCTCGCAGGATGGGAGGAACTATACCGACCCGGCCGGCACGATCGTCCGGCTCACCCCTGGTGAAAGCATTACGTTCGCTCCCCGTGTATACCACAAGTTCTGGGGCGAGAAAGGTACGGGCATGGTCCTGCTCGGCGAGGTGTCAAAGATGAATGATGACAGGGTTGATAACCGCTTTCTCGAGAGGGTCGGGAGATTTCCAAGCATCGAGGAGGATGAGCCACCGTTATATCTTCTCTCGAATGAGTACCCGGAGGCTGAGTAAGCCCGCAAAATAAAGGTTTAGAAGTAAATTCGTATGCCAGCATGCCGGGCGACTTTTAAGCGTTTCGAGCAAAAGTAGTAGCGGCAAGACTAGCGGGGTTAGGCCGGGCATGGTTAGGCCGCCTGCGTCCCGATTTTGACCATGGGGGCAGGCGGCATCTCTCATTTTGCGGAACATGGCGAATTCTTACTCTTATGTGTGGTGTATGTGGCGCGGTTGGTTAGAGCACCCTCGCTGCTATATCTGCAAGCTCCGAGCGTTCACCCTTGACCAGGGTCACATGCCCGTCTATGGGCTGGTCCTTGAACCCTTCCACCACATGGACCAGCCCGTTGCTGGAGGAATCAAGATAGGGGCTATTAATCTGGTAAGGGTCTCCAGTCAGGACCAGCTTCGATCCCTCTTCGATCTCCTGCGAGAGGCTTCCTCTTGGACGCCGGTTATCAAGTAGCCGGGAAATCTTTCGCGCGTTCCGGGCCCACCTCGTCTTCCCGTCGTTTCAGGCCATCGATCTATAGAACAGGAATTGGAGAACAGTAATTGGGGACCAGGCTTGCTTGCCCTTTGAAGCAGGTCTAAGGGGGTTTAACGGAGAGCCTGAGTGACACAGCTTCCCGTTGCATCATGGAAAAATGCATATCGCGCATAAGACAGGGGATATATAGATGGACCTGGAGCAACGATGACGACCGAGGTTTCAATCCAGCCATTCCCAAGGCGTGGTATCGTGGATTGAGGTGGCATCTCCATCCCTGGGCTTATGCACGTTATGAAAAAATGTGCTTAGATGGTCTGAAAGGCTTGAAGGACCTGGAAGGAACTTGAAGGGGCTCGAAAGACTCATTGATAGGTGAAGACCCGTCGTGTAATATTTATATCAACCCAATAAAATGCCTTACTAAAACCTTGCTAAACCGGTCTTCTTATCTAGAGAAGGGGAGGGACGGGCCCGATGAGCCTTCGGCAACAACCGGCGTCCGGCACCGTGCCGCGCCCGGCGCTGGGAATGTGCCAATTCCTGCAGGATGGGTGCATCCTGGGAGATAAGAGGAGGGACCGTACTAACCTCTTCTTGTCGAAGAGGTTTTTTGCTGCTAGGAGGGGTTTTTTACTGCGCGGCGAGGGGAAGATGCTGCACGACGGTAGAACATGACGATAGGGAAAGGCAAAGAGAGGCGGCAGGATCCTGGATGGCAGATACAAGAGATATGATGATTCGGTTGGATAACGTCACCAAGATTTACGGGCACGGTGACGGGCAGGTTGTCGCCCTGCGTGACGTCAGCCTGGAGGTTAAGAAGGGTGAGATTTTTGGGATTATCGGGTTGAGCGGGGCGGGCAAGAGCACCCTCATCCGGTGCATCAATAGACTGGAGGTGCCACAGCGCGGGACCATAGAGATCGGAGGCCGTGACATTACGAAGCTAAATGGCCGGGAACTGCGGGAAGCCAGGCGGGGAATCGGCATGATCTTTCAGCATTTTAACCTTCTTTCATCACGCACAGTCTTTGGTAATGTGGCCTTTCCCCTGGAGGTGGCAGGAGTGGACCGGGCCGAGCTGCGGAAACGGGTCAAGGAGCTGGTCGACCTGGTTGGTCTCTCCGATAAGCTTTACGCTTATCCTTCACAGCTAAGTGGTGGGCAAAAGCAGCGGGTGGGGATTGCCAGGGCGCTGGCTAATCGCCCCGGGGTCCTCCTTTGCGACGAGGCGACCTCGGCCCTCGACCCTGAGACGACCAAATCCATCCTGAATCTGCTGCGGGACGTCAACCGGCGTTTGGAGTTAACCATCGTGCTGATCACCCACGAGATGAATGTAATCAAAGAGATCTGTGACACGGTGGCGGTAATCGAAAACGGGCAGATCGTCGAGAATGGCCCCGTGGTCGAGGTGTTCGCTAACCCGCGCACTAGCACGGCCCGGCGGTTCATCAAGGGCGTCTTGCACACCGAGGTCCCGGAAGAGATCAGGCAGCGGAAGCTGATCGTGCATCGCGAGGGATGTGTCGGTAAGACGGTCCGGATCTCGTTTATCGGCCAGTCGGCCGGCGAGCCGGTCATTTCTTCGCTGATCCGCCGGTTTGATGTTGATGTCAATATCATTTATGCTAACCTCGACCTCATCAAGGAGACGCCTTTTGGTTCGCTGATCATAGAGATAGTTGGACCAGATGATAATGTTGAGGGGTCATTGCAGTATCTTGCCGACCAGGGGTTAAAGATCGAGGTGTTGAATGGTGTGGGACCCACGGGTTTGGAGTCTGCTGGTTGAAGCACTGTGGGAAACACTTTATATGGTGGGGGTTTCTCTGGCGCTTTCTGCCCTTTTCGGGATGCCTCTTGGTGTCCTGCTTGTAATTACGGGCCCGCGACATATTCGCCCGAACGCGGCCTTACATAATATCCTATCGGTGACCATCAATGCCGGGCGTTCGATCCCATTCATCATCCTGCTGGTAGCCATCGTCCCATTTACGCGCCTGCTGGTAGGGACGTCTATTGGAACCACCGGTGCCATGGTGCCTCTGACGGTGGGCGCAATCCCCTTTGTTGCGCGGGTGGTGGAATCGGCGATCCTGGAGGTGGAGTGGGGTGTGATCGAGGCCGCCCAGGCTATGGGGGCTACCACATGGCAGATTATCGCTAAGGTCCTGGTCCCGGAGGCCATGTCCGGACTGGTCCTGGGTCTGACTATTACCGCGGTTAGCCTGGTCAGCTACTCTGCCATGGCAGGGGCGGTCGGGGGAGGTGGGCTGGGCGATTTGGCCGTTCGCTACGGGTACCAGCGGTTCCGTGGCGACATCATGTTGGCCACGGTTCTCGTTTTGGTGATATTAGTCCAGGGCATTCAATCCCTGGGAGACTGGCTTGCAAGACGTCTGAGTCGTCGATAACCTGACAGACAAGATAGGCAAGGTGGGTAAATCTACCGGAGTCTATAACTTACCGCACCGGGGTCTACCAGAATCTATTTACTGGGCGATCTACTTATTGGATGACCTACTTACGGGATAAGCTTGACGATTCAAGAAACAGAGGAGGCAGATCTTCGATGAAAAAGACGTTGTTCTTCACACTATTATTGGCGCTGGTGGTAGGGTTACTGGCAGGGGTAGGTGGTCAGGCCCCGGCCCCGGTGATGGCTTCAACCGTGTTGAAGGTTGGGGCTTCGCCGACGCCGCATGCTCAGATCCTGGAGTTGATTAAACCCATATTAGCAAAGGAAGGCATTACCCTGCAAATCATCGAGTTTCAGGATTACGTCCAGCCCAATCTTGCCCTGGCAGAAGGGGAGCTGGATGCAAACTACTTCCAACACATCCCTTACCTCGAGCAGTTCAGCAAGGACCATAACTTGGACCTTACCTATATCGCCAAGGTGCATATTGAACCAATGGGTATTTATTCCCGTAAAACTAAATCCCTGAAGGACTTGAGAAACAGGGCTATAGTGGCCATCCCCAACGATCCCACCAACGGTGGCAGGGCTCTCCTTCTCCTGCAGCGCGCCGGGCTGATCGAGCTTCGCAAGGGTGCGGGGCTCTCTGCGACCGAGCTAGACATCGCCAAGAACCCCAAGGGCTTGCAGATCAGACCCCTGGAGGCGGCCCAGCTGCCGAGGGCGCTCGCGGATGTGGATATCGCAGTGATCAATACCAATTACGCCCTGCCGGCGAAGCTGGTCCCGACTAAGGACGCCCTGTTTATGGAGGATAGCGAATCCCCATACGTAAATATCCTGGCAGTGCGTGCGAAGGATAAGAACAACCCGGCTCTGCAGAAGCTCGCCAGGGCCCTGACAAGTACTACGGTCAGGGAGTATATCCTCAAGAACTATAAAGGGGATATTGTCCCGGCCTTTTAGCTGGTATCCTGAGCGGCGTCCCGTGCGGTGTCCCGAGCAATCTCGAGCGGCCCCGGGCGGCCCCGAGGGGTTCCGGCCCGGTCCCGGCCGTACTCGTGCTCTTTAACCCTCAACCCTATCAGGGTGGAGGGGCCTGACGGTGGCCTCCCGGTTCCCGGTGCTAGCGTAGAATGGAGGTATCCTGCTACCCTGCTACGCTGGAGGAAATCATGCCGGATGACCCTGTTGTACTTTTCAATATTTACGGTGCGGGCGTAACACCCGGGCTGGTCATCATTTCTGATGCCCCAACCACCCGTCTTATTTGATAGCCCCCCTTGTAAGGCCGCTAACGATATACTTGCGGGCGAAAATGCCGAAGACTAGCCCGGGTAGGAGCATGACGGTAGCGGCTGCGGAGAGCTCGCCCCAGGCTATGCCCCTGGCGCTTATGAATCCCGTCACCGCTACGGGCATGGTTTGCGCTTCCGGCGAGAAGGTGAGGTTCAATGCGAAGAGAAATTCATTCCATGACAACAAAAACGTAAACATGGCTGTGGCAATGATGCCCGGGGTTGACAGCGGGGCGATAACCTTGCGGATGGCGAGCAACCTGCTGGCCCCGTCGATCATGGCAGCTTCTTCAAGCTCCCTGGGTATGCTTGCAAGATAGCTTCTCAATATCCACACGACGAAGGGCAGGTTGAACGCTGTGTGGGCGATGATGAGGGCCGTCCTGGTGTTGGTCAGCTTGAACCTCTGCATAAGCAGATAAAGCGGGATAACCAGGACGACGCCGGGTAGCATACGTGACGCGAGGATGGTAAAAGCCAAAAAGGAATTTCCGGCGAACCGGAACCTGGCCAGGCTATATGCCCCCAATCCTCCGATGATCAACGAGACTGCGACGGTTAGCGTTGCTACTATCAAACTGTTGAGGAAGTACTTTTCAAGGAAGCCCATTTTTATGATATACCTGTAGGCCTGGAACGTCGGCTGGAAAACCAGAACCGGCGGCCTTGCAAAGATGTCTATTTCATTCTTGAGCGATGTCATAAAGAGCCAGATAAGGGGGAAAAGCGCAATGAACGTCAGGATTATAAGTATAGAATAGCGGAGCGCCCCGATGAATGAGGAGCGGGATGGCGGCTTTAACATCTTTCCGGGGTTTCCGGAGCTTTTCATGATCACTTTGCTCTACGCCTCCTATCAACGCAGCTGTTGGCAGTGGATTATTGTCCTGCGTTTCATCATAGTTCCAAGGCTTCATAGCTCCGAGGCTTCAATCTTGAATCCCTTAATCATCAGGTAGCTCATGACAGCGATTATAATAAAGACTACATAGGCCAGGGCGGACGCGTAACCGGTGTTGAAATACTGGAATGCCGTCCGGACTGTGAATGTACTCACGGATTCTGTTGCAGATCCCGGGCCCCCGCCTGTCAGGATATAAATTGTATCGAAAACGCGAAATGCGTCCATGACGCGGATAAGCAAGACTACGACAATAACGGGTTTGAGCAGGGGTAAGGTAACGTAGAAGAAACGCTGCGAGCTGGTCGCACCGTCGATCAGCGCCGCCTCATACGGCTCAGATGGGAGGGATGATAAACCTGCCAGGATTAACGTGAAGGCAAAGGGGGTTGTCTGCCATATATCGACAAATATGACCGCCACCATAGCGAGAACAGGGGAGCTAAGGAACGTAACCCTCTCAAACCCGGCCAACTGGAATAGGTAAGGTATGAGTCCGACATCTGTAAGGAACAATATCCGCCATATGATGCCTACAGCGACAGGGGTGGTGACGACAGGTAAGAACAGGGCGGTTTGAAAGAATGTCTTCCCCTTGAAATTCCCCTGGAGGAGCAGGGCGACCGCAATCCCTAAAATGAGCTCCACCGCTACCGCGAAGAAGGTAAATACAAAGGTATTGCGAATGGCCACCAAAAAGGCCGGATCCGTCAGCGCTTTCGAATAGTTTTGGAAGAACACAAACGTTTTCCCCAAAAACGGCCTGGCCACGCTCCACCGGTAGAAGCTGATCGTCAGCGAATAAAGAAGGGGAAAGAACAGGACCAAGCCCAGGGTTATGATGGTTGGCATTATGAATAATATGACGATCCTCTTTTCCGCGAAGCCTGATGATCTCTTTACCGCATCTCTCATCGTCGCGGTTCCCTCCTCTGCCGGGTCGACCGAAGGAAACGATTAGCGGCCCAGGCCCGTTCCGGCGTTCCGGCCTCTCATGATACGGTCACGCAGACGAGAACGGGCCTGCTGCTGTATTTACCTCTCCCTCGCCAATGATTTATCCCTCATCGATGGTATATCCGCCTTTACTTGACATAACCCGCCTGCTGGAGAGCCTCTCTCAGTTTCTTATCAGCCTGCACCAGAGCCTCCTGAGGCGATAACCTCCCGAAAATCCCATCGGTCAGGGCAAAGTTGACGATATCCGTTAATTCAGGCCATACTGCGACATCGGGTGCGGCAGCGAAGATGTTAATTCCACCTTCGAGACCCTCGAGCAGAGCCTGCGCAAAGGGATAGGCCTTCTTAAATGCAGGATCCAGGATAACCGATTTTCTTACGGGGCCGTTGCCGAATTCGAGGGCGAGCTTCAAGTTATTCTCCTTATTGGTCAGGAACTTGATGAACTCGAAAGCCTCCTTGGGGTGTTTAGTAGTTCCAACTATTGAGACGGTCCATCCCCCTGATATAGCCTTTCCGCCCGGCATAGCCGCATACCCGATTTTGCCGCTCACTCTCGACTCTGAGGGATCTTCGAGCGACTTTACACAGGAGAGCATCCACTGGGTCATATGAGCAGCTCTGCCTTGTGCTATAGCGGTATTCTTTTCGGCATAGCGATACTCCTCAACTCCTGGCGGGGTTGCTTTGTGTTTGTTGACCAAGTCATAGAGTATCTTGAGAGCCTCCAGGTTTCCAGGTGTGTTCATTCTGGGGCTATATTCGTCGTTTATAGGGAGGGCGCCGCCGAGGTTTAAAGCTATGTTGTAGAAGTCAAAGATAGCATGACTGTTATCGGTCCGGGCCCCGGAAAAGACGAAACCGTAGACGCCCTTTTCGGAGCCATTTATCTTTAATATGTTGTTGACCGCCTGTTTCCAGTCTTTCGGCACGCCGAGCCCATATTTTTTGTACAGGTCTGCACGGTAAATGAACATCATAACATCTGAGTTGTAGGGTAGCCCGTAGATAGAACCTTTGGGATTGATTTTCGAGGCCTTTCCGGCCAGCGTGGTCTGGTCAGCCATTGATTTAACAAAATCGCCGAAGTCCATATTGCTTTCCTTAATGAATTTGTCCAGGGGCAGCAGCAGATCACCCGCGACAAAGGGCACATTCATGAGGAAATGCGATTCGATGATGTCATAAGCTCCGGATTTAGCCGTTAACTCGGTCATGACCTTTTGTTGCATGGTCGTGTAGGGTAGCGGGACGACATTCACTCTTATGTCCGGGTAGAGCTTCTCGAACTCGGGAACAACCGACTTGGCAGCATCAGCCATGCGCCCAGCCTCCATAGCCACATTGAGGGTGACCCTGGCTGCTGCAAACGCGGTTATAGTCAGGCCTAGGGTTAGAATCGTCACCATAATAATAACAAGGGAAGCTATAGGCTTTACGATCCTGTTCTTAGCGGTTTTATTCATTTTTCTACACCTCCGCAGTTTCACCTTTTATCCTGCCTTTCCCTGTCTGGGCATCAGGGAATCATCTTTAACATGCATGTCGGCGTCTGACATTTGATCACATCATGCAGGCCGGCTATTGTCTTTATTTTGTCCCATCTACCACCTCCATACCTGTTGATGACCCGAGCATCACCTCCGATCCCTCTTTTCGACCCCGGGATCCACCTTGAATTCATACGCGTTTGTTGATAGGGTTCCATTTTCATCCTTCAAGGTTAGTTCGAGCTTATAGAAACCCACCTCATTGAGCTTTTCCATATGGAATTTTTGACCCAGAATTATGGAGTTTTCTGCAACATCCAGGAGGAAACTCCGGGATGCCACCAGAATACCCTCACCTTGTTCCTTATCCGATCCCCTGTAAAGAAGGCGACATTCGACTATGAGCCCCGGAAAAGGCCGCAAATAATCATTCACTATATAGATACCGAGATCCAGCGGCTCTCCGGGAGCAAGATCGGACGGCCAGTCGGCCATGACGTGAATGGGGGAAAACGCCTGCTTCAGCGCATAGTAGCCGGGCTTCGGCTTGCGATAGTAATCTACAACGGACCATGTAATCGCCGGCCAGCAGTCATTGAAACAGAACTGAAGCGCCCCATTGCAGGGCTGGAACTTCATTTTCCGGTAAAACTCCGTATGATACTTCAGAAAGAACGCCTGGTAGCGCTGGCTGTCTTCGATGAATTGGTCCAGGCTCTCCGGCTTTTGTATCCACCTCAGCTGAAGATCCTCCTGGAAACAATGATGCTTATAGGTGCGCCACTTGGGAGGCCATAGAACCTCTTCCGGTATAAAACGCTCCAGTGATTCTTTGCAGGGGAGAGCCTGGGCCCCGTATTCTGTAACAACCTCAAACCAGGCTTTATCGAAGCTGTGGAGCTCCTCCACGGGGCCCCAGTACCAGCCGCTGTAATAATGGAAGTCAATATCCCATTTGTACTTATCCTTGAGGGCGAGTATATCCCAGTGGTTCGGGTATTCATTCGCCTGCTGAACGAGCCGCGTTTGATCATAGCGGCGGCACTCGGTGGCAAGCGCCATGCCCAGCTTCTCGAAGTTCTCCCTGCCGGGCTCGCTCCCGAAGCACCAGATGGCGACAGATGGGTGGTTATAGAGCAGATCCACCATGTCACGCATCTGGGGGATGGCCCGCCTGACGAGGTCGCTGCCCCTGGCCATGCGCCACTGCATGGGAAAGTCCTGGTATACGAGGATCCCGAGCTCATCGCAGAGGTCGTAGAACTCCGGCTTTTCAACCACGCAGAAGGTCCTGAGCATGTTCATGTTAGCCTCTCGCGCCAGCCTGACATCTCGTTCGTAGCGTGCACGGTCCATATTTGAGAGGAGCTGATCCGAAAGGTAGTTCGAGCCGCGCCAGAATATCCTCTTCCCATTTAGAAATGTCGCCCAGCCCTCACCCTTTGAGAGCTTCCGTATTCCGAAGCGAGTTTTAAATCTATCGAGAACAGTATCAGCCCGGCTGATTGTAACTTCAATGTCATAGAGATTGGGCGTGCCGAGATCCCAGGTCCACCATAGCTTCGGGTTTGGAAGCTCTATTGTGATAGTGTGTCTGGATTTGGCTGCTGGCACACTCAGCGTTGTCTTATGGACTGTGGGCTCGCCCTGGAAGTTCGCAGGTTGGATCTTGATCTCGCAGCATACGGTCCCTGACCTTCCTTCGGCGCTAAACACATCGATTGTGGCGAGGATCGTTGCCACATCTGGATCAGATACCCCTGGATCAGGCTCCGCCATCTCAAATCCCGTATCGACCCGCGCCTTCTCAAGGTAGATATCATTGCTGACGATCAGCTCCACGTCATTCCAAATGCCGCCCGGGTTGACCTCCAGGTTATTGACATCCCAATCCTGAAGGGCGCCCTTTATGAGGGTTTTTTGCTCATGGTCCATCGAATGCTTTACTCGTATGTCGTTGGGCGAATCCACCCTGACCACGAGCAGGTTGTCTTGCGGTTTAATGAACTCGGTCACATCGAATTCGAATGGCGCGAAGTAACCTTCGTGCGAGCCCAGGTAAAACCCGTTAATCCACACATCCGCGAAATAATCGACCCCTGAAAAGCGTAGTCTGAAGCGTTTACCAGCTACTCCCTTTTTAGAGGCTGAGTCCCTTGATTCGATTGAAACCGGGAGGTCGAACCTTTTGCGGTACCAGGCCGCCCCGTTATATTGAAACCCCTGGGCCTGCCAGCAGGCGGGCACGGATATATCAATCCAGTCGCTATCGTCGTAGTTCTCATCCATGTAACGGCAATCGAGGTTGAAAAACCTCACTAACTCCTCGGGGTAGCACTCGCCAAGATTTTCGGGATCGGTCTTGAATTTCCACGTACCGTTTAGAGGGATGCTTAAAGATATTGTTTCAGGCACCTCTTTCACCTCGCAGGTATCTCGATTAGATGCATCCCGCATGATTCGCGGATAACTAGCTTAGTATAGAGGACAGTCCGGCTTGCGCAGGACAGGTCGCCGCGCACGAGGCTCAGAAGCTTCTGGACGGCGAGCTGCCCCATTTCCTTTTTGGCGACGCGGACGGTCGTGAGCGGCGGGTTTTGGATTTGAGCCTCCGCTATGTCATCGAAGCTAACCAGGGCGATGTCCTGAGGCACTCGCAGGCCCCGGTCCTTGATGGCTTGAAGCGCGTTTATGGCCGTCTTGTCGCTCACAACGAATACGGCTGTAGGCGGCTCGGGGAGATCGAGAAGCGCGCACATCTCATCATAGCCCTTTCTTAAACCATGGGATAACCTGGGCGGGATCAATTCAGGCTGCACCGGGATCCCGTTTTCATGAAGGGCGAGCAAGTAGCCCTGATAGCGCTCCATGAGGGGCTTATACTTTTTGGGCCCTCGTATCATTCCGATGCGCCGGTGACCCAGCTCAATCAGGTGTTTGGTTGCTTGATATCCCCCGCTGATGTTATCACTGAGAACGCAGTTCAGCTCCTCGCCCTCCACGTAATTATCTACGAGAATTAAAGGTAGGCCGCGGTCTTTAAGCTGCTTAATATACTCGTCATCGAGGTCTCCCCCGCCTATTACGATCAGACCGAGGATTTCATCAGGATTCAAGATGGGAGGAAGCTCCAACCTATCATCCTCGCGCCTTATCACGGATAGCAGCAACCGAAAACCCATTTCATTTGCGGCCGTCTCAACGCCGTGGATTATCTCGCTGCAGAATCCATCGGCAAATACAGGAATGGGAAGCTCTTCGATCAGGAGCTCAATATAACGGCGGTGATCCGGAATTGCACTCCGACGCCGTTTAGGCTTATAATTCAGCTCCTCGGCGATTTTCAGGATGTGCCGTCGCGTATCGTCGGCTACCTTGCCCTTATTATTAAGGACAAGCGATACGGTAGCCGGCGAAACTCCAGCCCTTTGCGCCAGGATGTCGATCGTAGGGGGTGTTTTAATTTGTTTCGTTCTAGATTGTTTCATATTAAGATATCACATACCTTAAAATCTTGATTTACCGCATCTGATACTTTATCTATTCGGTACCTTAACTAAAATTCCTTCAATGTTAACTAAAATTTTTACTAAAACACTGGACTACATTTATTAAATACATGTGGTGTTACTCCATGCCGGCGAAGTTGATCATAGCATGTACAAGGCACGATGTACAAGGCACGTACATAAGGCTGGAGATGGGTAACCCGTATATCCTTGCCCGACCTAGCGCGCATATTTTGTTGTGCATGGTTTGTTCGATTTGGCCGCGCATATGTGATAAGATAACATTGATAATAATCTCCCGGTCAGCGGATTTAAGAGGTGGGGGACTAGGGGGTCATTAAATTGGAGTTGCGAGAAAGAAACGGTGTGGAATTTTACGTCTTCCCGCAACTGGAGGAGCTCGGGATCGTCGCTCACGCGTTTACAACGAGGCGCGGCGGCGTGAGCCGCGGACCTTATTCGACGCTGAATATGGCGTGCCATGTTGGTGACGCCCCTGCGGCGGTCGCTGAGAATCGAAGGCGGGCCCTTGCGGCCCTCGGTCTCGAAAGCCGGGATCAGGCCCGCATCAGTCAGGGACCGGGTCAAAGACCCGACTTAAGGCTCGGCTCGGAAAGGCGGCCATATGCGGGCCGCCCTGCGCGCCCCGTATGTCCCCGCCTCACGCACCCCACGTCCTGCCTGGTCGCGGGGGAGCAGGTGCATGGCGATAGGATCGCGCTGGTTACCGATGCTGATCGCGGAAAGGAGTGGGCGCCTTGGGCCCCCGCAATCCCTCGCTCGGATGGGCTCATAACGAAGTCCCGCGGCGGACCCGGAGGGGTGGTGCTCATAGCCTATTTCGCAGATTGCGTGCCGGTCTACCTGGTTGACCCTGTAGAAAGGGCGATAGGATTGATGCACGCCGGATGGAGAGGCACGGCTCTGGGGATAGCGCGAAAGGGCGTTCAGGCGATGAGGGATGCTTTCGGCACGGACCCGCGAAATGTGTATGCGGGCATAGGGCCCTCGATAGGCCCATGCTGTTACCGGGTGGGGCAGGATGTAGCGCGGGCAGTGGCTGATGCAGTGACCGGTGTAATGACCGGTGCGATGATGAGTGTAGGGATAGCTGATGCGAGCTTCGTGATCCCCCGCGCAATCCGCTGTGCAGACCATGAAGACCATGGCGGCGACTGCAACCATAGCGGCGGCCATAGTAGAGAGTGTGGTGGAGGAGGCCCGGATCAAGAGGATGAGCGGGAAGACCGGGGAGATCAGGGGGATCGGGAAGATCAGGAAGACCGGGAGGATCAGGAAAACCGGGAACAGTGGTACCTCAACCTCTGGGAGGCAAACAGGCTTCAGCTCCTGGCCGCCGGAGTGCCACATGAACACATTTTTGTATCGGGAATATGCACGTGCTGCCACCGGGATGTCTTCTTCTCCTACCGCAGGGATGGGCCGGAGATGGGTAGGATGGCGGCGATCCTGACCTTAGCCCAGTATCGAGGATGATGGCTGAATCTACAAATCTATAACTAAACCCAATTGCTTCACCACTGAATCTAACTGTAAACGGCAAATCTAGCTGCCAATGACAGTATAAACTTTTGGCATAAGTTGGAATAGAGTGATCGGCGTAAAACGCCTGGCATAAAGCGACCGGTGCAAAACGACTGGTGTAAAGCGATTGATGTGAAGCAATAAACGGGATGGGAGGGCGTCAAATTGAGGTCATTTGAGAAGGAAGTGCAGGAGGCCATAAGGGTATTTGATGCGGGATTCAGTTGCGCGGAGGCCGTGACACTGACGGGGATGAAGGCCCTGGGGATCGAGAGCGATCTGATACCGAAGATCGCTACGGGGTTTGGCGGAGGGGTATCCTATACAAAGTCCCTATGCGGCGCTGTGGCGGGAGGGATATTGATCCTGGGCGCCAGGTTCGGGCGGCAGAATATCTCCGATGACAGGAGTGCGCTGCTCTCCTCCGTCCAGCAGCTCATCAAGGGGTTCCGCGAAACCTTTGGCTCAGAGAACTGCTATGATCTCATAGGCGTGGATTTTACCACGCCGGAGGGCAAGGCCGAATACAAGAACCGCCTTCATAAGGAGAAATGCTGCAATTATGTGGAGTTTGTCCTGCGGACGGCCCTCGAGCTGGCTCGGCCCTAATTCGAGGTATTATTCTAGGCTGTTGGTTTTTTCCGGCTTTTGGCGACGTCGATTTTCTCTAGCTTCTGGCAGCTCAGTTTAGTAAAGTCCTAGCAAATTGTCGTTGGGCGTGGGTAAATTGGTAGCCGGTTGGAGGAAGTCAACAGTCTCAGTATTCGAGTGGATAAACAGGCATAGCTCTCGTCGCCTGTCTCCACCCTCAAGCCGGGGTCCGCAAACCCTGTGACGAGGTGCTTTCGCACGGTCTCATTTGCGGTATTTATGGGAATGTTTATGGTTATGTTAATTCAGGGGCCCTCAGATAGAATCCATCGGCTAGGTAAACCCCCGGCTAGGCAAGTCCTCGGCCAGGCGTGCGGGCTTTCCGTAGGCTTTCTATGGACTTCCATTGTTAAAGGACTTCCATTTGCGGCTGTGACGCTAGGCAATAGGTTGGGGCGGGGCAGACCGTCCCCACCCTGCAAAGAAACTTGGCAGTCTAATTCCCATCCTACCTAGAAAATAGACATTACCCCAGCTAAGGCCATTTTCATTCCCTGCTGGTGCCGCCCAAGGCGGCATGGGCGTCTGCCAAGAAATTTGGCAGGCTGACCCCTGAGCGCGGCAAAACTGCAAAGAATCTTGGCACCTTTACGCGCGACCTGCCAAGAAAGTTGGCACTTTCACCTTTGACTAGGGCAAACTGCCAAGAATATTGGCAGGAAGGGCGAGCAGTTGCCCAGAATCTTGGCATCTTCACCTTCAACCTGCCAAGAAGGTTGCCACATTCACCTCTTTACCGGGACATCCTGCCAAGATTCTTGGCAGGATGGACGAATGACTGCCCATAAATTTGGCACCCCTGCACGTAGCCTGCCAAGAAAGTTGGCATTGCGCATGATTTACGCATGATTGACGCATGATTAGGCTTGGACGCATGCTTGGGGAGTAAAAACTATCAGAACTTACGAAACGCACTACTGAGACCGTCGGTTATTACCCCTGACTGGCATGGTATATTGCGGGTATAACGAAACCGTGCAAGCTTAAAAGAATCGAGCCGCACCACTATGTGAATGATTTGCACAGCAGCTGGAGAAAACCGACGGTCCCAGTACTAGTCAGTACTAGGTGGAGGCAGCGGCAAGTATGAAGACAGAAAGTATGGAGGAAAGGATAGATGCAGGAAAAGATAGATGCCCTGGTTGAGAAGGGGTCACGGTACCTAAAAGATGGGCAATTTGAAAGGGCTGAGCGGGCGTTCAAGAAGGCAGCTGCCCTGGGCGCGGGGGCGAGCGTAGTCAACAACTGGGCCGTCTCCCGTTTTTACCGCGGCGATTATGAGGAGACCTTAAGGATCCTCGAGCCCAACCTGGCATCCCCGATGCCAAATCCGTTCGCGCATGCAGTAGCGGCACAGTGCCTTGTGGAACTGGGTCGGAAGGATGAAGCACGGGTTCACCTTGACCGGGCCATCCGGGATTTTGATAAGGGTCTACACGACCCATTTATCCAGACGATTTTCACCCGGAAGGCATGGGGCGAATACACCGTGATGATCGAGCGCGCCGCAGGCGCCCTGGGTGAGCACCGTCTGGTCCTGGATCTCTACCGGCGTTGGGAGCAATATCATGTCCTGCCTGAAGACCGTTTCCTAGCGGGCGTCGCTGCATTCAATTTGAGGAGATATAGGCAGGCCATATCACATTGGCGGCACTTGCCCATGCCTGATTGGGAATTCATTGGGGATTATGTGCGTGTTGCCGGGCTATTGGAAGAGGGAATAATTCCCGCGTTTCCTCTCGAGTATCACCCCCCGGGGGCGCTTAGCCATGGTGAAAAAGCATCCATAAAGTCTGATGAGGACGCCGAGCAGCTTGCCCAGCTGGGCACGACACGCATCTTAGTGCTGGCACAGGTATTTGATGAAGAATCTGATGAAAGAGAATCGGCTTTTAAGTTGAGAGGACTCATTCTCCTCGGCGGGGAATGGGGTGTGCAACTGGGGCGCCAACTCCTATCGGTGGCAAGTATCTCGAGGGGACTCAAAGGTGCTATTATACACACCCTAGTTGAGCTAGGGGCTTATAAGGAGGGCGAGGCGATTCCCATACTCGAAGGCGGCGAGATGCATGAGGTGAAATACCGGCGCACTCAAGTAATAGATATACTTAGATCTGAATGGGAGTGCCGGGTCAGGGAGGTCAGGAGGCAGCGTGAAGCAGGCCGGATCGATGAGGCCATCAAGGTTGTATCGGATCTTGTCAACTCTGAGGTGTTTTATCCACCTGCAGCGCTCGTGCTCGCCACCCTGCTGCGGATGAAGGGCGAACTCGATGCTGCCTACGATCTTCTTTCTACACTAGAGGAGATGATGCCGGGCCACCCTGTTATCCTTTTTAATATAGCGGCGTTGTGGCTTCAACGCGGGGATAAAGAGCGGGCGCGGTCTTACGCCTCGCGCATCGACCCGTCGGGGCAAGGCCAGGAATTTCGGGAGAAGCTCCGTGAACTTCAGTCGTACCTCTAAGTCCTTTATTTGTGGGTATGGACCAACACTATAGCCCCGTTTACCTCCCTCTGCCTAATATTTCTCAACTTATGATATAAATTCTTATATTGCTGCTAGGATTTGAGTACACCTCATCTCCCATCCCTCAGCCCCTATCCCTCATCATCCTCATCATGCTGCAGCTTGTAGCATACTTTTTGAAAACATGCTGCAAAGAGTAGCACATTTTTTAAGAACGTGCTGTAACCAGTAGCATCAGACCCATCGATGCTACTGATTGCAGCATGTTTTTCCGGGACATGCTGCGGTCTGCAGTATGTTTTCTAAAGATATGCTGTAATGAGTAGCATCGATATCCCCGATGCTGCAGATTGCAGCACATTCCGCCAGAACATGCTGCGTAGTGTAGCATGTTTTTCATAGATATGCTGCGATCTGCAGCACGTCCAGCCTATAGCAACAATATGGAGGTTTATGTCATAAGCTAAGTAATGTTTTTTTCAATTACGTTTTTGTGTGGCAGGAATTTAGAGATCAATGTAGTATTTATTTACTAGAAAACTAGTTATCTAGATAGGCTCCTATAGATAAAGGGCTATAGGTTTCTAAGAGGGCACAGTGCGGGTCTAAAGGATCTAGCCGGGCGAAAGTGTTGGTTAGCGGAGGTCGGTTGGTTAACATGGCATTGAATCGCGATGGGGTAGTGCCGCTCTACTTTCAAATAAAGCAACAGATACTCGAGGCCATCAAATCCGGCGAATGGGGCGTTGGCGAACAGATTCCGTCGGGGCCGGCGCTGAGCGAGAAATTCAAGGTCAGTGTCATGACGGTGAGACAGGCCATCTCGGAGCTCATAGAGGAAGGAACGCTCATTTCGAAGCGCGGCAAGGGGACCTTTGTCGCCCCACCCAAGCTGGCCATCCGGTTGCCGTACTTCATGGGGTTCACGGAGGAAATGAAGCTCCGGGGCCTCGTGCCCGAAACCCGCATCCTTGAGAAAGGCTTCATAGATGCAGGTCCCGAGATCGCCAGGGCTTTGAATATACCGGCAGGTTCGCAAGTGACCTACTATGAACGCTTGCGCCTGGCGGATAACGAGCCTATCTGTTTTGAAACCTCCTACTTCAGCTCTACGCGCTTTCCAGACTTCCCTTTCCCGTCAGGGAAATACCGGTCGTTCTATGAGATATTCCAGGAACGATACGGCGTCGAGGTGGTAAGGGCGGAACAGGTACTTCACGCTACCAAAGCCACGGCGAAGCAGGCGAGGATATTGAAAATACCCGTTGATTCCCCAGTATTCTTGCTCGTGAGCACGGAGTTCGACGGGAACGGCGAACCTGTGGAGCTTACGGAAGGAATATATAGAGGCGACCGCTACACCATTACTTTTGAACGGGTCAAAAAGAGATAAGATGATAATATGAAGCAGGATAATGAAGGTCATAGAAAGATCGGAGGAAAGCTCGGAGAAGGGTAGAAAGGGTGAGATAGCCTTGGCGGCCGGCATTCGTTGGCCTCACGGGCCCCATGAGCCGCATAAGCCTCATGAGCCCCACGATTTTAAATCACATGATGAATCCCATGAACGGATCACTGAAGGGGTCAACCCACGAAGCTCAAATCTTGATCTTCGAACTACAATTGAGATTCTATCCATTATGAATCAAGAAGACAATGAGGTGCCCAGGGCAGTGGCGCTCGAGCTCCCCGAGATTGCGGCGGCGGTAGATGCGATCGTGTCGAGGTTGAGGGCAGGTGGGAGACTGGTTTATGCCGGTGCCGGCACGAGTGGCCGTATGGCGGCGTTGGATGCCCTCGAGATCCCACCTACGTTTGGAGTTGACCCTGGCATCATCAGGGCGCTGGTGGCCGGAGGACCCGCAGCGTTCACACGCCCCGACGAGGCGGCGGAGGATGATTTCGAGGCAGGGAAGAGGGATGTCGAGGAACTTGTCCCCACAAGATCCGATGTCGTTATGGGGATTGCCGCAGGCGGGCGTACACCATATGTTCTTGGGGCTATGAAGGCGGGCCGTTCAGCTGGTTCGTTTGTAATCGGGCTCGCATGCAACAGGGGAACGCCTATGGAGGGGATCGCGGATTTAATGATACGTCCCATAGTAGGTCCAGAGATTATTACCGGTTCCACACGGCTAAAGGCTGGAACTGCCCAGAAGCTCGTGCTTAATATGATAAGCACGGCGGTGATGACGCGCCTCGGCCTCGTATATGATGGCTTCATGATCGGCATGCGGCCCGTGAATTCTAAACTCTGGGAGCGGGCACGCAGCATCGTCGCCTCCATAAGTGGGGTTGGTGAGGTGGAAGCCGGAGCCGCGCTCAACTCGGCCGGGGGCGATATCAGGGTAGCGGTGCTCCAGTGCATGGGGAATATGGACGTTGAGGATGCGAGGCAGTTGCTCGCGAGTTCGGGCGGGAACCTCCGCGAGGCTTTGACGAGAATCAACGGGGAGGGTAACCAGAGAGAGGGACATCAGGGGAAGGGATATCAGGGGGTATGCGGTCTTGAATGAGGAATGCTTTCTCGGTTTTGATGGGGGGCAAAGCGCAAGCCGTTGCCTTATCGTCGATGCAGAAGGGCATGTGCTGCTCAAGGCCGTTGGCCCACCATTTGAACATATTGATGCCCCTGGCGGCAAAGAGAAGATAAGGCGCGCCTTTGGCGAGTGCCTCGCCGGGGTTACTGGGGCTACCGGGGTTACCGGCGGTAGACCGTATGCGGTTAAAAGCGCGTTCCTGGGCCTCACGGGGCTGTGGAGCCCCGAGTCGCCGGAGGCGGGTCCCATCCTTGAAATATTCCGTTCGGTGCTCCATGTCGGCCGCCTGAGCCTGGATAGCGATTCCGTAAGCTGCTGGGCGGGGGCCTTCGCTTGCAGGCCCGGCATCGTGCTGGCCGCCGGCACTGGCGTTGTGGCCTACGGGGTCAGCCCGGGCGGGCGGAGCGTCAAGGTGGGCGGCTGGGGTTATGTCATGGGGGACCTCGGCAGCGCGTTCGATATTGGGCACAAGGCGCTGATTTTGATCGCGGCGGAGAGCGACAGAGGGGGACCGCGGAGCCTGTTAACCTCCCGAATACTGGATCACCTGGGTGCGGCTGATCCGAGGGAGCTGCAGAGAAGGCTATACAGGTTGGAAGAACAGCGGCAGGCGATAAGCTCCCTGGCCTCCGTTGTGGCGGAATGCGCCCGGGAGGGAGACCAGGGGGCGGCTCAGATACTGCGCGAATCGGGGTGTCATCTTGCGGAGCTTGCAATAACGGCGATACAGAGACTCGACTGGCTTGACAGAGACGAGAGAGACGACAGAGATGATAGGGACGATAGAGGTGATAGAGATGACGGGGATGAGGGGAATGGCGGGGGTGCGGCGCTAGCTCGAGAGCCGCGGGAGCGGGGGCCGGCGGTTGGATCGGGACCCGGCCCGGGACCGGTGCCGGAATCGATGTCTCCTCCGGTGTCAATGTCGCCCGTGGTCCCGGTCGCATGTGCCGGGGGGGTATTCAAGGCTGGTTCATTACTCAGAGATGCGTTTCGTGCCGCTGTATTGAGTAGATTTAATAATGTGTGTTTCGTTGAACCCAGCTTTGAACCGGTAGTAGGGGCGGTTCTCCTGGCCTGGCGACAGGCCGGGGTCGAGATCACCCTCGAGCGCCTCAAGGCCCTGACCGAGGGCATCAGCGGGTGGAGTGATTTGGATTTAAGGACAGATTGGTCGGATCCAACGACGGAGAAGAGGGCAGGGGACCAGGTTGATGGAGCAAACGCAACAGCTTGATAAGCTACTTGACAGGGCCAGGAAGGTTCTGGAACAACTAAGAGGTGGATTAATAGTTTCATGCCAGGCCACATACAGTGACAGCCCGGCCAATAGCCCCGACTTTCTGGCCAGGATGGCCCAGGCGGCCGTCCGCGGCGGGGCCCGGGGTATCCGCGCCAACAGGCCGGAGAATATCCGGGCGATCCGGAGGGCGGTAGAAGTCCCCATAATCGGGCTTTATAAAGAATCTATCCCTGGGTATGAAGTTTACATAACGCCCACATTTGAGCATGCCAGACTTGTGGTGGAAGCCGGGGCGGATATAGTAGCGCTGGATGGCACTTTAAGAGACCGGCCGGGGCCCGAGGATTTAGGGGCGATCGTCAGGAGGATCCGCACAGAGCTTGGTGCGATGGTGATGCTGGACATATCAACCATTGAGGAGGGCTTGAAGGCAGCGGCGCTCTCGCCCGACCTGATCTCCACGACTCTGTCGGGTTATACATCATATAGCCCCAGGCTGGATGGCCCCGACCTGCGTCTGGTCTGGAGCCTTGCGGCGCGGAGTGATATTCCAGTAGTTGCCGAGGGACGCATCGAGTCCCCCGAACAGGTGCGGGCCGCTTTCGAAGCGGGCGCTTTCGCGGCGGTCGTCGGGCGGGCTATAACGGATCCAGAGGGGATAACGCGGCGGTATGCCGCAGCAGCTGAAAAAAATCGGGTGCAATTCCCGCAGGATTCTCAAGGTCAAGGCGAACGCAACAATGCTGAAGATGTGTGAGCTGAAGATGCTTGACCGGTGATTGATAGTCAGCGATAGATTGGGTTGGGTATCGCCGGATTAGATATTACCGGGTCAGGTATTGCCGGGTTTGCTTCGAGTTGGGCTCAGGCTAATTTGATGTTGGAGCTATACCTATACCGGGAAGCTTGTTCGAATAGGTGCTCTCGAATGGAGGTGATGCGGGAGAATTCGGGTAAAAGATATTAGCAGGGGGCCGGAAAGAGCTGTCTTGGCGGTTGGGGTAGTTGGCGTTTAGGAAGAGAGAGATTCGCCAGGGGAAAGGGAATGGATGAATAAATAAAAGGGAGGTTTATTGGAATGCGGTATAGTCGGAAGGTCGTCAACACGCTTCTTTTAGTCCTGTTAGGTATCTTTTTGGCCGGGTCGTTAGCGGTGGAGGCTGCTGGGGACAAACCTTTCAAGGGCCAGTCCCTGGTCCTGCTTTACTTTGAGGCTACTTATGCGAATGCTGCACGAAAGGTTGTCCCCGAGTTCGAGGAGCTTACGGGCGCAAAGGTTACGTTAGTTACGGCTCCGTATGCAAGCCTTTACGAGAAGGAGTTCACGGCCCTGGTGACCGGAGCCGGCGGATTTGACGTGATGCAGGTTGCATCTCAATGGGACGGGCAATTTGCCCCATACTTTGAGCCCCTTGATAAGAGGCTCAAGGCCGATTCTAATGCAATAAAGATCGATGATTTTGTGGTGGGCGTTGCCAGAGCTACCGGCATCTGGAGGGGAGTCCGTTTTGGCATCCCGAACGCTTGCGATGCGTATGGGATCATCTATCGCACCGACATCTTCAAGAACGCAGGGATAAAGGCAGACCCGGGGTGGTCATGGGACGATTACATGAGCATCGCCAAGAAGCTGACAAAGGGCGGCATGCAAGGTACAAGTATAGCAGGAGCCAAGGAGCAGCTCGATGCGTTCTGGACGGCCCGTTACTGGTCTATGGGCGGTCACCTGATGAGCCGTGACTGGAAGACCCCGCTACCCCAGAGGGATATAGCCGTAAAGGCGATTGATATGATAATTGCGCTGAAGCCCTATATGCCCCAGGGGGTTCTTTCCTACAACATCCCTGATGAGAATGCGGCCTTCAACCACGGGCTCGTGGCCATGGCAGAGCTCTGGCCTAGCCTGATCAGAGGCGAAGCAAGTGATCCCACGAAGTCTAAAGTAGTTGGGAAATGGAGTATAATACCTTACCCGAATGCGTCGCCCCAGCTTAGCTCCTGGAGCCTTGCGATCCCCAAGAGCGCTAAGGCCAAGGACCTTGCATGGGAATGGATTAAATTCTACACAGCCGAAAAGAAGCAGCGGGCCTTCCTGGAGGAACTCGGCATCGGCCCGACCCGGAGGGCTATCTACCAGGATCCTAACGTGATCAAGAAGCATCAGGATTTCCCCAATATGCTGATATCGCTCAATGGGGTGAGACCGAGATTCCGTATAGCTCAATCACAGGAGGCATTTGATTTCCTCGATGATCGCTTGAATGACGCCCTGACGGGGACGATGACGTCAAAGCAGGCAATCGAGTCCATAGCGCAACAGTGGAAGCAGATAATCTCCGATAATCCCCCGGAGGGTGAGTATACTGACGATTATATACCCCCATTTGATAAGTAGCGAATTGTTGCCGGTGACTGCCGACAACTGGCGGGGACTGGCGGCGTAAGGCAGGCGCCAGTCCTCGCCAGCTCGCCAGCATATATAGCCCGGGCTCGTGCACGTTATGCCTACGTTACCCGAGCTGAGGAGCTTTAGACGAGTTAGAGAGGTGTTCAAAACATGAATACCGGTGCCGCCCAAAGATACCTACCCGCTGGTTGGAGGCGGAAGGAGTGGTATGCAGGAGCAACCTTTCTTATCCCTACCGTGCTGTTTTTGGGGTTTACTTCCCTGTATCCACTCATCTATGCCTTGATACTGAGTTTTCACCGCCTTGACCTCAAGTTTGGGACAGAGGCTCGCTTCATAGGCCTGGGCAATTACCTTCGGGCCCTGACGGACCCGTTTTTCGGCAAAAGCGTTATAACTACAGTTTTATTTGTGATTATTACGGTAGCTGGGGAAACGGTCCTGGGGATGGTGATAGCCCTTTTAGTATCGCAACAGAGAGGCTATTACCGTTTGGCAAGATCTCTTCTGCTGATCCCCTTGGTGATGACCCCTGTGGTCATAGGCATCCTCTGGCGAATGCTGTTTAATCCGGATTTCGGCCTCATTAATTATATTGTGACATTGCTTGGCGGTCATAAATTATCATGGTTGGGCACCCCAAGCCTCGCGCTGGTTGGCGTTATGCTGGTTGATATTTGGGAGTGGACTCCATTCGTTGCCCTGTGTTTTGTATCAGGGATTACCGCCCTCCCTTATAATACCGTCGAAGCCGCCCTCGTTGACGGTGCTTCTTCATGGCAGCTTTTTTGGAGGGTCACGCTCCCGCTCCTGCGGCCCGTTATTCTGGTCACCGTATTACTGCGGCTCCTAGACGCCTTTAAGGTGGTCGACACTATCTACGTCATGACCGCGGGAGGCCCGGGTAATACGACGAAGCTTCTCAGCCTCTTCATCTATGAGATGGGGTTAAAATACTTCAATATTGGGTATGCATCCGCTCTTTCCTGGATCTTCATCGTATTAATGCTGGTTCTAACATTCTATTTCCTAAAGGAAAGAGGATCCGCGTTATGACTAGAGGAGAGAACATGAACGACCGTGTGACGATCACGACCGGTGGGTATAGTATAAACCCTGGACAGGTGTCAGTACGTGCCGGACTGAATAAACAGCAGGGGAGAAACGGGCAGCAGGAGAGAAATAGCGCCCGCAGGCGAAAGATAGCCTCAACGTTGAGCTCGGTAACCGCAACATATCTCTTGCTGGCGGTCATCCTGGTGCCTTTCATCTGGCTGATATTTACTTCTTTCAAATTCCCTGTTGAATTTCTGAGCTGGCCTCCGACGTTCCTCCCGAGGAGCCTGACCATTGAGAACTATCGCAGAGTGCTCCACCAGCCTCTCCTCCTGAATTATTTCGCCAACACCTTCATAGTCGCCAGCGCTTCGACATTGCTGGCGCTGGCAGTGGGGTCGGCAGCTGCCTATAGCCTGACCAACGTGAAGTTCCCGGCGAGGTTAAACGCCATCTTTGCCGTATGGGTCCTGATTACGCGCATGTACCCTGCGATCGCTACGGCTGTCCCGTATTTTATGCTTATAAAGAATCTGGGTCTTTTGGACCACAGGCTGGCCCTGATCATCACCTACACCAGCTTCAACCTTCCATTGGTTATCTGGTTTATGCTGGGTTTCTTTCAGGGCTTGCCCGAAGAGATCAACAACGCCGCTATTGTTGATGGATGCAGCCTCTGGCAACGCTTTTTCAAAATAGGCTTGCCCCTTGCAGCTCCGGGGCTCGTCACATCTGCGATCCTTTCCTTTATACTTGGGTGGAATGAATTCCTGTTCGCCGTGATCCTGACATCCATCAAGGCCAAGACTGTGCCTGTCGTGGTTGCGGGCTTCATCACCGATAAGGGTCTGGAGTGGGGCGAGATGTCCGCTCTCGGCAGCATGTTGGTGATCCCGGTCATCATCCTGGCGTGGCTGGCCCAGAAGTATTTGATCCAGGGGCTGACATTCGGGGCGCTAAAGGAGTAGCCGTATATATAGATGCCAAGCCCAGAGTTCAATAAACGTGCTGTTTCGCCGGTGCCGGCGTTCCGCATATATTCTGCGCCTGGTTCAATTCTGAGCTTGGTTATCTACAGCTGCGTGGGTCAGCAGTTGGGTGGGCCGGATTATTTCGAGATCTAGGGCGGGGTTGTTGCTCTCAGCGGACTGAAGGCTTGGAAAAGCGTGCCACATTATTGCTATGATTACGACAGATTAGGATATAGAATTTGACACGGGACGTAGATATGGGGGGGCGAGCCGAGTGACATCGAGGGAACGATCTATCAGGGCGATGAGACCAGCAGCCGGGATGGGCGGGAGGGCGGCGATGCCGGATAGGGTGCCGGTCGTGCCTCTTATCGATACCTCATATGCCGGCCGGGTTTATGGACTACTCGTATCCCAAGGTTTTCTCGACCCCGGGAAGCATGCCCGCTCGCTGATCTCATGTTTTGAACGGCATCCCGGCATTGACGGACTTTCGATAAACCTGTGCCTCTCTGAGAGCGTGATCCTGGATATAGCCCAGCGCGAGGGCGGATTCCGGGTGAAAACCGTGGGCGGGCTTACATGGGAACTCCCATATGATGACATAGGGACGCCTGTGGAGCGGGACATAGTAAGCTTCGATGATGAACGCCTCTATTCGGATGATCCGTTCGCTGCAGGCATTGTCGAGACTCTAGAGTATTTCCCCAGGGATATCCTAGATAATTATCTCATCAACGTCGGGCTTACGGGGGCGTACTCCCAGGTAGTTTTCCTCATGGGGCTGGAGCGAGTGATGGTTGGCATGATAGATGATCCTGACGGCGTGAGGCGCGCCATCGAGGCGCGGCTACCCTTCGCGTTGCGCTGGGCCGAGAAATTGGCGAGCCTCGGGGCCCCGTGCATATGGATAGGCGAAGGCACGGCATCTTCTACGTTAATCTCGCCGGCGATGTATAAGGAATTCGTCCTCCCGTATGAACAGGAGGTTATTTCATATATACATTCGCTGGGCATTCCATGTGTAATCCATATCTGTGGTAACACGAACCCCAGCCTCGATCTCATTGCCCAAAGCGGGGCCGAGTGCTTCGAGCTCGACTGGCAGGTTGACCTCGGGCATGCAAAGAACATGATAGGGGGCTCCATGTGTCTGAAGGGGAACCTCAATACGACGCTGCTTGCTGAGAGCGGGTCGGAAGAGATCTATCAGGAATCATGTAGATGTATTCGGGAGGCGGCGGCTGGGGGCGGGTTTATTTTGAGCAGCGGGTGCGCCGTCGGTAGAGATACGCCGGGCGAAAACATCGATGCAATGGTTAGGGCCGCAATGGAATATGCGTATTAATGTTTTAGCCTGAAATTGCCTATGGGGGAGATCAAGTTGTCGAATCCGCTCGAGCGCTGCATGAAAGCTATAAAGCTTGAAGAGCCTGACCGGGTGCCGGTAATCCCATTAATTATTCGGCATGCCGCGAAAATTGAAAAGGTATCATTAAAGGATTATTCTCTCAACCCTGAACTCCTTGTGCAGTGTCAAGTAGCCGCTCTCGAGAGATATGGCTATGACGGCATCCATGTTACCTCGGATAATTGGATCCTACCGGAGGCGGTGGGCTGTGAGATAACATGGCCGGGCGACGAGCCGCCTGTGCTGCTGCGAAGCCCACTCAGCGATAGACGTGATATTGACAGGTTGCGGCTCGCGAACCCTTATGTTGACGGCAGGATGCCCCTCAGGCTTCAGGCGACGGGAATAGCCATGAAGGCCGTGGGCGACAGGTGCTGCGTGAAGGTCAATTTCGACCAGGGGCCGTTCAGCCTCGCATCCGCGTTGCGAGGAATACAGCAGTTCTTTCTTGATTTGCACGATGATCCTGTATATACCCTCGAGTTGCTGGATTTTTGTGCGAGAGTGGTCGCGGAGTTCGGGGTTGCAGCAGCCAAGGCCGGAGCTCACGTGCTTACCTTTGGGGATTCGGTTGCGAGCCTTGTTAACCGCGAAGCATATGAGCGGTTTGCTTTTCCCTTTGAGAAGCGGGTTATCCAGGAAATTCACCAGCGCACTGGCGGGGTGCCTGTTTTCCTGCACATCTGCGGCGATACAACGCGCATTTTAGACCTTATGGCTCAGACCGGGGCCGACGGCCTCGAAATAGACTACGCTGTCGACCTGGCCTTCGCCAAGCGGACAGCCGGGGAGGTCACATGCTTGGAGGGCAATATAGCCCCCTCGGAGGTGCTGCTGCAGGCCGGGCCCGACAGGGTGCTCGAGGAGGCTCTGAAATGTATCCAGGCGGCGGGCCAGGGCGGTGGCTTTATCCTCAGCTCCGGCTGCGAGGTCCCGCCTGACGCCCCGGCAGAAAACATCCTGGCGATGGTGCGTGCGGCGGAGGTTTACGCGGAGGGCTGATATATATGGCTTCGTAGTCATAAATCGCGCTAGTTTTCACAGATTTCGATATAAATTGCGTAGCTTACTGAGCATTGAATTGCTCAGTTATTTGTGTAATAATTAAGCTGTAAAGATGTATAGTAAATGAAGAAGATGCGCATAGGTGGTGATTGGAATGGCACCGGGTGGCAGGCTTATGTTTACTAGAGGTCAGTTAATTCCCTCATCAGTCTTCGCGAAGAAATTTGGTTCATTCTTACAGAAGGTAAAAGATCACCCTGTATTCATTACTCATCGAAGCGGGGATATAAAAGCGGCCTTCATCGATATTGATGAGTATGAACGCTTAAAATCTTCTGAGGAAGAATTGGCCGAACTCCATCTCATTGCCGAGGCCAGCGACCGCCTCTTGAGATTTATTAAGGGCAAGCAACGCACATATAGCTTCGATGATATACTGTCTGAAGAAGGGCTGACAAGGGATGAGCTGGAAGATTGAATTCCTACCGGAAGCCAGGGATGACTTGAAGCGATTAGACGGAGATCAACGGAAGCAAGTCCTAAAGTCCATAAAGAAGTTGGAAATGGATCCGTTGGGCTACGGTTCACCTTTAGGCAGTAGATCAGGACGAAATTTGACAGGTTTATACAGCATTAGAGCAGATAACAGGTCACTCCGGGTGATTTATGCGATCTTCGATACCAGCATTCAGATAGTGCTAATCATTGTTATCGGCAAGCGTGAAGACTTTGCTGCCCACAATGAAGCAGAAAAGCGCAAGGCATTCTATAATGAGCTCCTTAATTTCTTGGAGGGCTCCGTAGATCAGGATAGTTTTGAATCCACTCTTGCCAGGATTTTGAGGAAAAGGTCGTGAGCTCATCCTACGGGTTCTTTACATCCGCTATATCCGCGAATTATCTACGATTCTCTTATAGAGTCAGCCAACTCCTTGATTTGCCTCTGGTCTATTCTGGGCTGCAACCCAAAATCAAAATGTTGGAGCATACTGCCCTATTCATCTCTCCATCCCGAACCTTACGCGCGCTAAGAAATTTTTGAAAAGCTCTCTAATCCAGAGGAGGATTTTAGGTTAGTATGTAGAATTAATAAAAATTAGGAACGTTACCAAATGGTTGTTATCATGTAGATTAGTATACGATACAGGTGTAATGTACAAGATGTCGAGAAAGTCAACTCAAATACCGCAGCTGTCACAGGGTAATCCCAATGAACTGATTCCGTCACTGGGGGGTAAGCAAATCAAAAATCCGACGATAAAGGATGTAGCCGCCATTGCAGGCGTCTCGCCCTCGACGGTTGGACGGGTTATAGGTGAGTACGGCTCTACTAGTGCCAAAGCACGAGAAAGAGTGGCTAAGGCAATAAAGCAACTAGGGTACAAGCCCAATGCCATAGCGAGGAGCTTGAAAAGTCGGCGAACGAGGACCCTTGGCTATCTCTTGCCCATCATAACAAATCCGTTTCACGCCCAAATCGCTAAGGGGATTCAGGACGTAGCCAATGCGCACGGCTACAATGTGATTCTATGTAGTACGGGTATGAATGCCCAGAGGACTTCTGAGTTGGGGCGAGTTTTGCTTGAAAATAGGGTTGATGGGATCGTTCTCTCGCTACCTGGTGACGATTCTGTGTTTGGACTAGTGGAGGCCTTTAGAGATAGTGGGATTCCTATCGTAGTTTGCCATGGTTCCAGGAGGATAGCCGGCGTTGATAAAGTCATGTGTGACGATGCTAGAGGCGGGTACCTGGCAGCGAAACATCTCGTAGACTTCGGCCACCGGCGGATTGGCATAATAGCTATAAAAGATAGCACCACGAGTTCCTTGAGACTAGATGGATGCCGGAAAGCACTTGGTGAGGTTGGGATCGATCTCTCTCCTGAACTAGTAATGGAAGTTCCGGATTTCTCGCAAGAAGCTGGTTATACCGGGACGAAGCTTTTATTAATGCGTTGTGAACAGCCCACTGCCATAATTGCGTTCAACGACCTTATGGCCCTGGGTGCGATGGATGCCCTGGCAGAGGAGAATCTAGGGGTGCCCGGGAACGTATCCGTAGTTGGCTTTGATAATACATTTGCCGCAGTTATGCGTCCGCGCCTCACGACGGTGGCTCTCCCGATGTATCAGGCTGGTCAGATTGCCGCACAGCTTTTGTTTGAGCGTATTAATGGACGTTATCGCGGAGAACCGAGAGAGGTGAGCCTTCCGGAGGAACTCATCCTAGGGGGGTCCTCTACCGTGCTGAAAATACGGGCTTGATGAGAGTTGTCTTCAACTGGATGGGGGAGTTTTGTCCAGTACGAGCCTCCCGGGATCTTCAAGTGGGAGATGGATGAATGACTTGGAGGGGCAGGTCAAGCTTGTATCGTGAATCTATCGCGAATCTACAAAAGGACGCAAATGGGGGTGGAAAACTAAGTACCGACATGATATGTCAGCTGTTATGAGGGTTAGCTGCGGGTAAATGGAGCGGGCTGAAAATAGAGTTACTAAGGAGGTTATGGAAAAGTGAAAAGAAACCTTGTTTACATTTTGTGTGCAGTAGCCTTACTTGTCCTGATATTTGGGTTTGCGACGGGTACCATGGCGGCTAGTTCGACAACACTACATATCTATGGCGTATTCCCGCCGAACCCGAAACAGGCTGAGGCCCTGCAGAAGGGTTTTCAGGCTATTCACCCCGATGTAACCTTGAAATGGCACAGATTTCTTGATGAACGCTTTATAGAGTCTTTCATGGCGGCTCGTACAGCGGGGGAACCGATTGACGTAGTTGCTTTGAATGGACAGGATTTGCGCTTTTTTGCAACTTCCGGTATGCTTGAGAATCTTACGCCCTTTGTAAAAAATAAGGAAGCCTATTATAAAATTGGGATTGACCCATACACCATCGGGGGCAAGCTATGGGCTCTCCCTGGTCTCAGTCCCGGGGTGGTTAGTATGGGACTCTATTATAACAAGTTGATATTTAATAAATACGGACTTACGCCCCCCGAAACCTACGCGGATATGGTAAAGATAGCTAGAACGCTCCGCAGCCATAATGTTGAGCCTCTGGTCCATGAGGGCGGGGTTACCTATATGTGGCCTCTATGGTATTTCTTCACCTTTGCCCAAACGAGCAAGAACCGTTCAGTAGAACGCACAGCGGATATCCTGGAGGGCAAGGGGAAATTCACCGATGCCGACTCGATGGAGGCAATGAGAGCGATTCAACAATTTGCTAAAGATAGAGTGTTTATCACTGGCGTGAATAGTATGTCTCGTGATCAGGCTGCGCAGGCTTTTATGAATGGGAAAGCGGCCATGTGGGTAGCTGGTTCTTGGATGAATCCGCAGTTCATTCAGAAGGCAAAAGAAGAGCCCAAGATCTTCCAACCAGGTCGTACTCATTTCCCTATATTGGTCGAAGGGGTTATCCCAGAGGCACCTGGTGGGCCGCCGCCTGCGATCGGTATCTACAGGGGATCCAAGAATAAGGATCTAGCTAAAGACCTGGTTCTTTATTTAGCTGGTCCGGAAGCAACGGAAATCGTCGCAAGTCTAGATCAATTCGGGCGTGGTGCAGGTTATGCCTTACCTGAAGTGAAAGGTGCACCAGGAGAGCTCAACGAGCTGACTCGAAAGGACTTTCCTCGCACCGTAGTCTGGCTCGACTGGTTTTGGCCGCCGGAGATCACCCGGGTTTTCCAGACAGAAATACAAGCTGTGGTCGGTTTGCAGCGTAAACCTGAAGATGCGATGCTGAACATCCAAAAAGAATTTGATCGTCTGGTTGCCAGGGGTTATAAATTTAGTGGGGTGGTAGAGACTACAGCCGCTGAATAAAAACTCATTAATATAACTCAATTATTAGATGCGTAATCTGTGTAATGTTATCCTCACCAAATTAGGAAACATGGGCTTGGCGGGAGGGCGGTTGCCAGCCCTCCTTTTCCCTTCTTAGTGATGAGTCGGGTGCGTTCTTGAGTAACGCGTCAAAACCCGGAAAGTCTGTGGCGCCGCATATGGGGGTGCGTTTACGTTGACTCAGAATGTGATCCGCCGAAAATCGGTAATCGCCACTTTTACTCCATATTTACTTATAGCGCCGGCTCTAATCCTATATTTAACTTTTACAGCTTATCCGATCCTCTATGGAATATGGTTGAGTCTACTTGACTGGGATGGCTTTTCTCAAAATATGATATTCGTCAGCTTTCGGAATTTTAGCGAGATCATTCTTCATGATCAATTATTCCGTTTATCTTTGTGGCACAACGTGATCTATACCCTTGGAACCGTCATGGCCAAGACTATAGTAGGGTTAGGCTTGGCACTTCTCCTTAATAGGAGTACCAAGATGCTAGTTGTATATAGAACTGCAATTTTTATTCCGGTAATCTTATCGTTTGTAGTGGTCGGGATGATGTGGTCATGGATCTTGAACCCAATATTCGGGCTCGCCAATGCCCTCTTCAAAACACTTGGTCTCGGTTTCCTGGCCCAGGATTGGCTTGGCAATCCTCGCCTTGCATTATACACTGTGATGTTTGTCGATCTTTGGAAATGGGCCGGGTTCCATATGGTATTATTTCTCGCTGGACTTAAGGGAATTCCCGAGGTGCTTTACGAAGCTGCAGCTATTGATGGCGCTACCCCGTGGCAGCGGACGATTCGAATCACCGTGCCTCTCCTCTCAACGCCAGCTTTCATGGGAGCTGCACTGGCCATCATTGGAGGATTTGGTGTCTTTGATCTAGTTTATGTACTTACTTCGGGTGGTCCCTATAATGCTACTGAAGTAGTAGCTCACCACATGTATTTGCAAACCTTCAAGTTTCGCCGAGTAGGGTACGGTGCAGCAATGGCCTGGATCCTCTTTTTGATTATACTTCCGCTGGTCATTACACAGGTCCGATCTATGCTTCGAAATATTCAGGAGGCCTCTGGCTAGACTTTAACAGGGCACTAAGGCTTGACTTGAGCTTATTCTATTTCTATTCAGGCGGATTTTCAACGCGTGGATCGTGGGGGCGACTTAGGAATGAATGATCTAATTACGGGAGGGACTTCTTCGGTGCTTAGAGGAATGGCTAGAGGGCGTTCCTCGACGACAGTATTAGCCTGTGCGGCGCCAGGAATAAGGGGGAGACGTCTGTTAGCCATATTACTAACTCACGCGGTACTAATTATTTGTTCAATTATCGCCGGCTATCCTATTGTTTGGCTCGTGTTAAATTCTTTTAAGACCGAAACGCAACTTTACTCAAATACCTTTAGTATTCCGACGGTAATCAATTGGGAAAACTACCGCGAGGCTATTGAACTTTCGAGGATTGGGACATTCATTTGGAATAGCATTTTTGTGACTACATCTACAGTAATAATTGTAGTGTTTCTTGGTTCATTGGCCGCTTATGCCTTTGCAAGGCTTAGATTTAGGGGCCGAGAGATCCTATTTTACACCTTCCTTATATCGATGATTCTCCCTCCCACGGTCAGTATTATTCCCCAGTTTACCGTAGTCGTAAAGCTTCACCTGATTAATACTTATTTCGGTTTGATTTTACCCTATGCCTCGGGGGGGTTAGCCTTTGCAATCTTTCTTTTCCGCGGGTTCCTGGCAGGTCTCCCCCGAGAGTTGGAGGAAGCGGCTCTTATCGACGGTTGTTCGTTACTGCGGGTCTACTCTCAGATTGTAATTCCCCTATCTAAGCCTATTATCGCCACGGTTACTATCTTTCAATTCATGAATACCTGGAATGAGTTTTTCTGGGCGTTATTGGCAGCCCAGGACCCTACGGTAGCGACGATTCCAGTCGGGCTCATAAATTTCTCGACACAATGGGTAACTAAATGGCCATCTCTTTTCGCTGTTTTAACTCTGGCGGCAGTTCCCATTATTATCGTTTACGTAGCCCTTCAGGGACAGTTCATTTCGGGTCTTACCTCGGGCGCATTAAAGGGGTAAGAAGTTATTGAGAACGGCCCTCAGCAAAATAATATTTATATCACACACCCAAAAACTGAGATGGGGGATATCCATGCATAAATCAAGGATGATCCATGAAACGTTTGAAAAAGGGGAAGGCATCCTCAGGCTAGTACCCACGTTTGTGCCGCGACGCTTTGGGTTGCCTGGCTACAGGTTAAGGTTACATCTTGATGACTACTACGCTCTGGGGACCAAACGAGGGGCAATCAAGGAACGCTGGTTTTCTTCTGTAATCGCTGCAATGAATGGTGAACTAGCGCCACCCGACGAAGGCATGAGTTATGTGGCTCCATCTGATAACATCGAGGATAAGTTCCTTTTCAAGGATGCCGTCGATGAGCTCGGAGCTCAGCTCATCGGGGAAGAGCTAAAGGCGAAGTATGGTACTTGGCCTATGTACGCTAAGTTTTTTGATTATGAGACACCTCTATTCCACCACCTTCATCTCGACGATCTGGCAGCGGGGCGTGTTGGCCGACTTGGCAAGCCAGAGGGCTACTATTTCCCTGTACAGCTCAATAACTATCTCGGCCAGTTCCCGGTCACGTACTTTGGCTTTGATCCGGATGTTACAATTGAACAGGTTAAGGAGAGGTTGCTGAAGTTCGAGACTTCCGATAACCGTATTACTGAGCTTTCTCGAGCTTATCGCATAGAGCTTGGAACCGGTTGGTACACCCCGCCGGGTGTGCTCCATGCACCGGGTTCTTGTTTGACATATGAACCCCAATGGAATAGCGATGTCAACTCAGTCTACGAGAATATTGCGGCCGGGGAAGTGTATCCGTACGAATTCTTGGTCGAGAACTGCCCTGAGGATAAGAAACGCAATATCGAGTACATTTTGGGCCTTATGGATTGGGAGAAGAACGTGGACCCGTATTATAAGAGACACTACTTCAGGCCACCCGTGCTCTGCGCGCATTCAGATGAACGTCACATTGAAAAATGGATTATCTATGCCAATGATTATATAGGAGCCAAGGAGCTAACAGTAATGCCGGGCCAGACGGTAACGGTGAAGGACGCTGCCGCTTATGGTTGCATCATTATCCAGGGACACGGGAAACTGGGGGTGTATGATGTTGAAGCAGCGATCATGCTCCGGTTTGGTCAGTTGAGCGCTGACGAATACTTCGTTAGCGAAGAAGCAGCAAGAAAGGGAGTAACCATTGCCAACTATAGCCGCTGGGAGCCCATGGTTATCCTCAAGCATTTCGGCCCGAACCACCCTGAAATGCCAAGATTAGTTCCGAGCGAAGGAGAGTAGATGATGATGAGGCCACAGAACGAGGTCCAATTGGGGGTGATATTATGAAGAAAACTGGCATTCTAAATAAAGACGTATCTGAAGTCGTAGCAAGTATGGGACACTACCAGAGTCTCGTGGTCTGCGATGCCGGTTTCCCTATCCCTGATGGGGTGAGAAGGATCGATCTGGCTCTGGAGGAGGGCCTACCACGCTTTCTTGATGTGCTGCGAGTTGTCTTAAAAGAGCTGCAGGTCGAGCAGATAGTCATCGCCAGGGAGACCATAGAGTGCTCGCCATCCAGGTATCGGGAAATAACCGATATGTTCCCGGGGCTCACACCGAAGATCGTATCACATTCTGATTTCAAAGAGATGTCTAAGAATGCCAAGGCTTGTATACGAAGCGGGGAGTGCACGCCGTACTCAAATATCATTCTTGTCTCAGGTGTGACCTACTGAGGTTGGTATAAGTAGGCAAACGAATCTTGATTACCTGTTCGTGAGACGGCCACTCCAGCCCCATTAGTTGGAGCCAGAATTCATATCCTCCCCAGACATCAAGATTATCGCCAGTTGCTATAGATGAAAAGAAACAATGTAGAAAGGTAATGGGTAAGTATAATAAAAATAATACAGGGGGAGAGGTAATGCGTACATTTGTTCTTGAAAATGAGAACTTGCGTTTGGAGTTTGACCGTTGTAATGGTGCATTAATAGGGTTAACCGCTGTTAAAACTGGATGGGAAATCCTAAATCGTCCTCATTTGGGACTTTCCTTTCGTTTGATGGTGCCCCTGCCGAAACGCCGCAATAACCCGGTATTTGGCGAAAAACAGTCGGTTACATCAATTGAGGTCAGTCCCGATAATCGGGGTGCGACTTTTGTATGGGACGGCGTCACCTCAGAACATGGTGGAAAGCACGACATCAAATTAACCTTAAAAGTGAATTTAACTGCACAGCAGGTGGTATTTTCACTGAATATCGAGAACAATTCCCAGTACACAGTTGAAAATGTCTACTGCCCATATTTGGGCGATATACAACATCCACCAGCCGAGGAATGGTTTAAGACTTTCATTTATCGCTATGCCACCGCGGAGGAGTGGTCTTTATGGCCTACTTTCCAGAATCTGCGTGGTTATTACGGCGTTGACTATCCTACTCAATTTGGCCCGTGGTCTCCCAGTTGTGGTGCGCCGATGTCGCCGTTTTGCTTGCTGCGGGGTGCCAAACAAGGCCTTTATGTCGGCATTTGTGAACCAAGCCCTGAGCTGGTCGCGTGGCATGCTGAATTGCGTCCCGGTTATGGAAGTTCGATAGATGCTAGGGTTCCGGAGGGATTAAGTATCGGCGGCAAAGATGTTGCCACCCGGTTTGCTGCAGTGCATATACCTTTTATAATGCCCGGAGAGACACGTTCTTTGACTCCGGTGGCACTGGAGGCCTTTGAAGGAGGCTGGCAAAAAGGCGTTGACATTTACAAAGAGTGGCGCAGCAGTTGGATGGAAACGCCTCAGGTTCCGGAATGGGCACGAGAACCCCATTCCTGGCAACAGATTCACATCAATTCTCCGGAAGATGAATTGCGTATGTCATTTCGTGACCTGGTAAAAATCGGGGAAGATTGTGCCAAACACGGTGTAAAAGCTATTCAGCTTGTAGGATGGAATGATGGAGGCCAAGACCAGGGTAATCCTTCCCATGACCCTGATCCGCGACTTGGAACATTTGAGGAGTTGAAAGAGGCCATTGCCAAGATACAGGCGATGGGCGTCAGGGTGATCCTGTTCTCTAAGTTCACATGGGCTGACCGCGCCACCGAGAGGTTCCGAAAAGACCTTATCCGCCATGCCATTAAAGATCCCTACGGCGATTATTATGTATATCAGGGATATCAATATCAGACTGCGACTCAGCTCTTAGACATCAATACTAAGAGACTGATCCCGATGTGTTTCCTATATGAGGAATATCTCAAAGTCTGTGAAGAAGAATTCAAAAAGACTATCAAGCTGGGAGCAGACGGCATACTTTTTGATGAGTGTCTCCACCATTCACCCGCGCTGCTTTGTTTTGATAAAAGTCACGGCCATCGCTATGGTGCGCCAGTTTATGCTAATGACCGCAAGCTTATTCAGCATTTCTCGCGCTTATTGCCGGAAGGTAAGGAATTCCTGTTTGCAGGGGAGGCCTGTTACGATTGGGAATTTGAGGCTTACCACTTATCCTACCACCGCAGTGAGAGTAAAGAACACATTCCTTTAACACGATACATGCTTCCCGATGTGCCATTGATGACTGCCGTAACCGGTTTCAATGACCGAAATATGATTAACCAGTGCCTCATGTACAGGTACATCATTAGCTATGAACCATACAACTTCAAAGGGCGGCTTGATGATTATCCGTTGACGGTGGCCTATGGTAAGCAAATGGATCAACTCCGTACCGAGCTTCGAGAGTATTTCTGGGATGGGGAATTTCGTCATGAATGTGGTGCAACTGTTACCACGTTAGATGGTCAACCATATCATCCTTATGCGGTATTCATTAATCGGACTAGTGGTAAAGCCGGGATAGTAATATCTAACTATGACGAACACAAAGGTGTAATTGTTAAGGTCAAATTGAATGATGGAAGTTCTTTAGGTCGTTATCGTTTGGTGGATGATGCGACATGGAAATCTACAGAAGACGGGATTATCATTCCGCCTCAGTCAGCTGCCGTTGTAGTGGATTAGCGGCGACCATATCCCCGAGGCCATCACCACAAGGCTTGAGTTCCGAGTTCGACAGAGGCTAGATACACAAGGGGGCTGAAGTGCACCAATACCAAGGCATTCGGCCCCCTTAATCCTTAAACGGTTGCCTCGGCCAGCCCGTTGAGTGTGTCCCCGGCACTCTTCTCTCAGCATTTCTGGTCCATAGTACCGCGTCTATATGCTCTCATCAGGATCTTTTATGCTGCTCCGCCTAACGAAAAATATTTTTGAGATACGGAAGGATTTCCTTTATCTACGTTGAATATATCAAATAACACAATACGATAATGATTTTCGCTATGCGGAAAATCAAGTAGGATTAGGAAGATGTCTAGTATGGATGATGATAGACGTTCAGGACTTGTGCAGTCCATTCAACGGGCATTCCGAATCATCGAATTCATGGCTAGCGGGCCGAGGGAAGTAGCGCTCACGTCAATAACTTCTGCGCTCGGTATGCATGTTGCGACGGTTCACAGGATACTTGCTACCCTTATCTCCCTGGGTCTTGTTGAGCAGGTGCCGGGGAATAAAAAGTACCGGCTGGGGATGAAAGCTATAGAGCTTGGAATCGCAGCTCTCGGCCAGATAGACTTGCGGGAGGAAGCTACCCCATATCTCAGGAAGCTCATGGAACTCACTGGTGAGACTGCAAACCTTGTGGTGCTCGATAGGGACGAGGTCGTATACATAGACAAGGTTCAAAGCAGCGCATCCCTCGGGATGTTTGTGAAGATAGGCAGGCGTGCCCCGGTTTACTGCACCGGTGTGGGCAAGGTGCTCACATCAGAGATGCCTGAAGATGAGGTTAAGGCGATCCTTTTAAAGAGCGGCATGGAACGGCTGACTCAAAACACGATTTGCAGTGTGGAGGGTTTTCTTGAGGAGCTCGAGAGGACCCGCGAGAGAGGATATGCCCTCGATAATGAGGAGTGTGAGCCTGGGGCGAGGTGTGTTGCAGCCCCCCTGAGGGATCACACCGGGCGCATAATCGCAGCTGTGAGCGTATCAGGTCCATCGGTCAGGTTCACTGAAGAGAGACTGCCTGAGCTTATCCAACAAACGATGGAGGTCGCAGCTGAGATATCAAGGAGGATGGGGTACAGGGAAAAGGCAGAAGAGATAAGCGGGTTGGATGCCTCTAAAGGCAGGGGCCGTAAGCTTGCCCAAGCATCCGGGAAATAGGACTTGTGACTGATAACAATACATAAAAGCTTTAAAGCCAATGATCGAGGGAGTGTTTATATGAAGGTAGCAGAGGTCGTAGTAAAGATTCTAGAAAGTGAAGGGATAGATACGGCATTTGGAATACCCGGGGCATCTATAAACCCCGTGTACAAGCACCTCGGCCAGTCCTCAAAGATACGCCACTATATAGCACGACATGAAGAAGGGGCGGCCCACGCTGCTGATGGCTATACGAGGGCGAGCGGCAAGATGGCGTGCGCTATAGCAACAAGCGGGCCTGCGGCAACCAACTTCGTGACAGGCCTCTATACAGCACAGATAGATTCTATTCCAATTGTCGCGATAACAGGCCAGAACACAAGGGCGCAGCTTGGTAAGGAGTCATTCCAGTGCGTTGATATCGCCACCATAGCAGAACCTGTTGTGAAGGGGGCGTGGTGCATAACCGAGCCTGCGCAGGTGCCCGGGATAATGAGGGGAGCCTTCAAACTTGCAAGAGAGGGTAGACCGGGTCCTGTTCTCTTGGATTTACCCTTGGATGTGCAGATGGCTGATATCTCATACGACCCTGATGTCGACTCTCCGCTTGCCTGGGAGAAGCCGAAGCCGGATCCCAGGAAGATCGAGAAGGCTATCGACATGATCCTCTCTGCAAAATCCCCCATCCTGCTTCTCGGAGGCGGGGTCATATTAGCCGGTGCAACAGAGGAGTTTGTCAAATTTGCAGAATACATGGCCCTTCCGGTTGTGACAACCTACATGGGTAAGGGCGGGATATCGCCTGATCACCCGCTCTATTGCGGGCAGGTGGGTATCCAGTGTAACACCAGGTTTGGGAATAAGGCGTTTTTGGATTCAGACCTTGTAATAGGGATAGGGTGCAGGTTCAGCGACCGCCACACAGGAGGGCTTGACGTTTACACCAAAGGCCGGAAGTTCATCCATGTTGACATAGAATCGACGCAGATAGGCAGGATCGTCCCCACAGAGCTCGGGATAGTATCGGATGCAAAGCTTGCACTTGAGGCCTTACTTAGTGCGGCAAAGGAGAAGACCAAGAGGCGAGAGCCGCAGGGTTGGGTTAGTGATATCCCGAGGCTACGGGGGGAGATGGAGCGAAGGCTCAAGTTCGATAACGTTCCGATCAAGCCCCAGAGGGTATTCTATGAGTTGAATGAGTTCTTCGGTGACGATGCCATCTTCACGGTAGGCTGTGGCCTGGTCCAGATATGGTCAGGCCAGTTCCAGAGGGCGTCCAGGCCAAGGCATTACCTGCCGTCAGGCGGGGCAGGGACGCTTGGTTATGAGATTCCAGCGGCAGTAGGGGCAAAGATAGCAAGGCCCAACAATCCTGTAGTAGCTGTAGTTGGGGATGGAGGCTTCTCCTTTATGGGCGAGGAGCTCGCCATGGCGTGCCAGTATGACATCCCTGTAGTTATCGTGATAGTGAATAATGGGTATTTGAGCCTGATAAGGCAGAATCAGAAGTATGCATATGACTTCGAGTATGGTGTCGACCTGTGGTACAAGGAGAAGATGATAGATTTCGTGAAGATAGCGGAAGGTTATGGAGCTAAGGCTGAAAGGGTTGAGGATCCGGCTGAGATATCAAGGGCGCTAAGGCGGGCTGTGGATTCCGGTAAGCCTTACGTAATAGATGTCATCGTGGAGAGGCAGACCGATTGCTCGATGGGAGTGGATATCGATAAGGTGAGGGAGTTTGAGTAACATCACTTTTCAAATCGAATTATAAATGGATAAGGTTTCAAAGAGTATCGAAGGAGGAGAAGATAATGAAGAGAGTCGTTAGTTTAGGTTTAACGACTAATCCGCGACCTTCAGCCCATAGACCCCAGGAGACTATTTTTTCCCCTCATGTAGAATCTGTCAGTTCAGGCCGGGGGCGCGCGGAGATATTCAGTCATCTAAAAGTCACTAAATTTAGGATTGGACAGGCTGACGAAGTCGCCGAGATCGAACAAACAGTCGATCCCTTACCGGGTACTCACTTGGAAAGCTATTATCCTAGGCGACCATGGTATCCAGATGTGTTGGGGCGAGATGTCTTTGTTCGAGACCTAACGCAGATCCCAACTAGTGAACTTGCAACAGAGGCAGCAGTTATCGATCTTTCAAAACTAGGGAGACAAGCAATAACAGCTAAGGATCTTGAGCAGGCGGGCTCTCACGTCAGAGAGGGCGATATGGTGCTTGTGCGCACGGGGTTTAGCGACCAGTATTATGGCACTCTACCAGGGCTCGAATCTTATTCGAACTCTCCGGGATTCACCATGGATGCGGCTCAATGGTTGGTCGATAAAAAGGTCAATACCGTGGGTATAGATTTCCGCCATTTAGAGGCACCGGAGGTACTAGCCAATGGTGGTGATATGCGGGTGCATGAGGTATTCCATATTAACAAGATCGCTATTATCGAAGATGTTACCCGCTTAGGCCAACTGAAAGGTAAAAGGGTTTTTGCGGCCTGTGGTCGCCCACTCAAGACCAGGTATTTAACCGGGGCTGCAACGCGGCTAATGGCATTGGAAGAAGGTAAATTGATAGACCTATCGCATCCACTTTCCCCGAGGATCGAAGTGGGAGCTGATCAAGGCATCAACCGCAGCGAGCCTTTTAGGTTTAAATCTCATATCTACAAGTGGATGAACATTGTTGACTTTAATCTCTGGGATTTTGGAATGACAGCCGCTACTGGTCCACAACTAATCTCATACGTCAACCGCCTAGGGACTCACTTGTTATCTGCTAGTACTACAGATAAGATTCCCATCCAGTGGTTATTCGGACGGTCTGAGGTCATTGACCTTTATCACTGCGGTGCTAGCCGCCTAATCGACACAAGATTACTACAGGAAGCCCTTAAAAATAAGACGCCGGAGGCGCTGGTAGTTCACACAGGTTTTACAGACTGGTATTACGACCTAGACGAGTTCATCGACTATTCTCCTAGCTTTACTGAGGATGCAGCTCAGATGCTTGTTGATAGAGGTGTGAAACTCCTAGTGGTAGATATACCAGTCATCGATCGACAAATCCCAAGTGAGGGTAAGGAGGTGGAACAGAAGGCCCTAGGTTGTTTATTAAAAAATGATGTTTTGGTGGTGGCGTGTGCGGCGAATATGAATCTATTGCGGCAGAGAAATCTAGATATTTTGGTTTTACCGTTACCGATCGCCGGCCTGACGAGTGTCCCTACTGATATCATTGCTGTAGAAGAGTGGCTGGAGTAAGTGGAGCTTATTGGCAAAGTTGGTTTCCCCCGCAGGAGGAGATTAAAAGAATTATGCGAGGTGATTAGACTATGAAACGCGGTCTTATTGGATTTACCGTGCTTATTCTGGTGATAGGTACGCTGTTAAGCGGTGGAGCCGTCGCTAAACCGGCAACATTGAACATGTTAGTCTGGAATAGCGAGCAAATGCCTAGATGGATTCCATATGCAGAAAAGATCGCCAAAGATATGGGAATTGGTCTCCAAGTACAGACTAATACCTTTGACGGCGTAAGAGACAAGGCCATCCTTGACTTCATGAGTGGTTCGCAAACCTGGGATATCATCTTGGTTGAGGATAAGTGGGTAGCCGAATTTGCGAAGCTCGGGTTGGTGATCCCGATTGATGATTTTGTTAAGCGGGGCGTAGCTGATCCATCCATCCTAGATATTGATGACCTTAACCCCGCGATTCGGCCGCTGCAGGTGTTCAACGATAAGCGATATGGACTACCATTTATGATCGATTCAGTGATTGTATTAGCCTATCGGAAAGATATATTCGAAGATCCTAGAGAAAAAGCGGCATTCAAGGCGAAGTACGGCTACGAACTAGCGGTTCCCGAAACCTATGATCAGTATCGCGATATCGCTGAGTTTTTCACGCGAAAGGCCGGGGAAATGCTCTGTGGTTCGGTGCTTAAGTCGGATTTCTATGGAATTTCTCACTCAAATAAGAAGAATGGATTCTTATGGCATGACTATATCCCTTATATGTTGGCCTTTGGTGAGGAGTTTGGGTACGATGCCAAGAAACTAGTTCCCACTTGGAACTCAGAGGCAAATAGGAAGGCTGCGGAGTTTTATGTTTCCTTGACAAAGTTTATGCCGCCCGGGCATATCAATATGACAAGCGGTGAGGCGACCTCCATGTTTGCTCAGGGAAAGGTAGCCATGCAGGAGGAATACTACTTCCGTATCAGGGAAATCGCTGGAGCGGATACATCCCTGGTGAAGGATAAATACGCCGTGGCGCCTTTGCCCTCGGCAGTCAAGTCACATCCTACCCTGTTAAGTACAGCTGCTTGGGCAGTCTATGCCAAATCCAAACAATCTGACCTTGCTTACAAATTCATAGAACGTCTATATTCTGCGGAATACGATCGGAGGAAGGCACTTGAAGTTAAGAATTATATTCCATTCCGAATTTCAACCATAAGGAACCCCGAGATTCGGAAAAAGGCCGGAGCACACTTTATACCCTTCCTTGAGGGAATCGTCAATAATCCCAAGGTTGAGATTCATAAGCACCCAATGCTGATCGAATACCCGCAGATGATAGATATCTACGAAGATAGTCTGTCTAAAGCGTTAACGGGTCGGGCAACTGTGGAGCAGGCCTTGGAGGAAGGACAAAGGGCACTAGAAAGGCTGTTCCATAAGGCAGGTTATATAAAGTAGACTTCCTACTATCGAGAAGCTAATGCAAAGCAACATAAATCCGAGTGTTCGACCCGACTAGGGTCGAACACTCTCTAAAGTTCCGATGACGGGGGAGCTTTAATCGATGAAGAAATCTATTCTTGTTCTATGTGGGTTCTTCTTACCTGGGATCGTTTACCTAGTCACGTGGCGAATCATTCCTCTACTTTACACCATGGGGATTAGCATGACTTCTTGGAATTTGATCAGGGACCGGCAACCCGGATTTTCGGGTGTCGAGAATTATTTGATGCTTTGGTCTGATCCAGAATTTCACCATTCCCTTTGGTTGAGCCTGCTTTTTACGGTAATAGCCACGGCGATTGAGCTCGGTATAGGACTGGCTTTAGTTGTTGGCGTCAATGGTAATAGGCGTAAGGATTTGTTGCAAACAGTTTTCCTAATGCCGATGATTATCACTCCTGTTGTGGTTGGTACTATATGGTATTTAATTTATCACCCTGTTCTCGGTCCAATAGCAGATCTCTTGAAACGGTTGGGTTTTGGTACTGTGGACCCCTTAGGGACGCGGGAGACAGCTTTATCTAGCATCCTTCTTGGCGACATTTGGCAGTGGACTCCCTTCGTTTTCTTAATTCTACTGGCCGGCCTACAAATGATCCCGCGAGAATTATATGAGGCATGTCGTGTAGATGGGACAAATGATTGGGAGCTGTTCCGATTCATCACTCTACCACAACTCAAAGGCAGTATTGTTACCGCCGTGATCCTACGGTCAATGGATGCCTTTCGGGAATTTGATAAAGTCATGATTATGACGGGAGGAGGACCGGATAACTCAACGGAGATGAGTAGCTTACTCATCTATAAACGAGCATTTCAGTTTTTTGACATCGGTTACGCGGCTGCAATGGTAATAATCGTCTTAGCTATACTGTCATTCGCGTATGTAGTCTATTTGCGTAGTGAAAACGGCTAGTGCTATGGCAGTATATCTGGTCCTGGAGGGAGGAAGTGCCAGTGGGAAAACGTTTCAATTTCGGTTCAGGTAATGTACTTTTGGCCTTCGCTATTTGTTTTAGCCTGTTTCCCATATTCTACCTGGTATTGACAGCCATTAAACCTGTTCAGGTTCTGTTTGCCACGCCGCCACGTTGGTGGTTTGCCTTGTCTTTTGAGGAGTTCACGTTTCTTGGTCAGGATCAGCTTTATCGGCAGTATCTTATAAATAGTATCGTTGTGACCAGCCTTAGTACTCTTGTTGCCCTTTTGCTCGGAGTCACCCTGGCCTATTCCTTCTCTAAATATAACTTTGCGGGTAAAGAAGCCTGGTTTTTCTTGATTATGTTATGTCGGGCTTATCCACCGATCACGACTTTGATTCCTATTTATCTTTTGATGCGTTTTATTGGACTATCCGATACATTGATTGGCCTTATTTTGGTTTATGCTGCTTTCCAGGTACCCATGGTGGTCTGGATCATGCGTAGCTTTTTTAGCGGCGTTCCTAACGAAATTAGTGAAAGTGCCCAGATCGACGGTTGCTCTCCTTGGATAATGTTCTGGCAAATTATGGTCCCATTGGTTACTCCGGGTATTATAGCAGCTGGGATCCTGATCTTTATCCTAAATTGGAATGAATTCTTGTTCGCTTTTGTGCTCACTTCAGTTAAGGCAAAGACCCTGCCAGTGATGATTATGACATTTAGCGAAACGGACGATGTTGTGCAGTGGGGGAAATTGTCAGCTTTAGGTGTGACCACTATCCTGCCAGTGATTATATTCGGTATCGGATTGCGTCGTTACCTCGTACAAGGTTTGACAGCTGGGGCTATTAAAGGATAACAGGCCATGCTTTAGGGTAGCAAAAACGACCTTAGCCTTGTCATCGTCTGTAAGGATATTTTAATGCAAGGAGGGAACATAAATTGAGGCTTCCTAGCCAGGCTAGTAGCGTACCTAGGACGTCAAGTATACAATATCTGCTAAAGACGATTGGCCGAAATAGTCTAGCCTATTACTTTTTCTTGCCTGCCTTTTTACTTATCGTCGCAATGACGATATATCCCGTCTTCTATTCATTGCGATTTAGCCTATATGATTCCGTAATGTTGACGAGGGGTTCCTTTTGTGGCCTTAAAAACTACATAAAGATTTTCACGGATCCTACCGTGAGTGCCAACATACTCGCATCAATGCTCTTTATATTTGGTTCTCTTGTATTAGTTCTTCCTTTAGGATTAACGTTAGCCTTGATCCTGAATGAAAAGAAGATCCGTCTTGGTCCTCTTGCTCGAACGTTGATCCTTTTGCCATGGGTAACCTCTCAGATAGCTTCCGCCCTACTATGGAGATGGTTACTCAATCCCGATTTCGGGGTGGTACCCTATTGGCTCGAGTTACTAGGTTTCGGGAGAGTTAACGTCTTTCAAAGCGGTGGTGTAGCCATGACCACTCTCGTATTGAGCAATATGTGGCGTTCGGTAGCTTTTTCAATGGTGGCTTTCTTAGCAGCACTACAAGCGATTCCTACTAACCTATACCATGCCGCTCAGGTAGATGGTATACCACCATCAAAAGTTTTTTTCAAGGTAACATTACCCCTTATCACTCCAACAGTGTTGGTATGTGCGGTCATATTGACGCTGAGTTATTCTAACATAATTACCCTTCCACTGGTGTTAACCGGCGGAGGGCCTTTAGCTAAAACGGAGGTATTGAGTATTCGTCTCTATAGGGAAGCCTTCTCATACTATAACATTGGTTTTGCATCTGCGCTCGCGATCTTTAATCTCATGGTTAGTATTGTCCTCGTAATAGCTTACATGTGGGTCCTTAGGGCAAAGTCTTTCTTCAGATGAATATTCAAATGGATACAATCGTATGAACATCATGTAAAATCATGGAGGGATATGGTGTGAGTTCCCTAAGGACATATTCTAATTTCATATTGGCGGCCAAGTATGTTTTTGTCATTGCAATATGTTTTCTGATGATATTACCATTCATATGGGCTCTAGTCACTTCGCTTAAACCGCTGGACGCGATCATGTCTTATCCTCCGCAGTGGATACCTAGAGCCCCGACTTTAAGCTACTTCTTAAATGTTGTAAGATCTAGTATGCCAAGATATTTTCTTAATAGCATATTAGTGTCTTTAGGTACGATCCTTGTATCGCTAGGTGCGGGATCTCTAGCAGGGTACAGTTTAGCAAGATTTGATTTCCCTGGTAAAGGACTACTTATGGTTATGGTGCTAATGAATATGATGGTACCCGGTGTCGTAAATTTAGTACCCGTATATCTTATTGCTAGTTCTATCGGTATTTTGGATACTTATTTAATTCTAATCCTTGTTTATAGCGTTTGGCAGATACCAATAGTTGTATGGCTAATGAAGGATTTTTTTGAGACGATTCCTTCTGCGCTTGATAAAGCTGCGATGATAGATGGTTATTCACCACTGCAAGCCTTTATAAAGATTATTCTACCTCTTTCTAGGCCGGGTCTCGTGGCAGCGGCAATCATGGTCTTTGTCTATGCTTGGAACGAGTTTATAATAGCTCAGACGTTGACATCATCCGATAATATGAGGACTATACCGGTAGGCCTACATTACTATATTACAGTGTTTGGTGTCCAGTGGGGTGAACTATGTTCAGCTGTTCTCTTGGCACTACTGCCCATTGTCAGTATCTTTATATGCTTACAACGATACCTCCTACATGGAATGGTGGCCGGAGCTTTAAAGGGGTAACACTTTAAGAGAATAACTAATTAAATGGAGTAGGTGGATATTGCTATGGCTGAAGTCCGTCTTGAGAATGTGGAGAAAAGTTATGGGCAAGTGTGTGCAGTTAGGAACTTGAGTCTTGCTATCCGGGAGAACGAGTTTGTGACACTCCTTGGACCTTCCGGATGCGGGAAGTCGACGGTACTTAACATGATTGCAGGCCTGCTTGAGCCATCTGCGGGAACTATCTATATTGATGGTCAGAGTGTTAATGATATACCTCCACATCGGCGCGGCGTGGCGATGGTTTTTCAAGACTACGCGTTATATCCACATATGACGGTATTTGACAATATCGCATTCCCATTACGAGCCAAGAAAGCTGATCCTAAAAGTGTTAAGCAAGAGGTGGAAAATGTCGCAAATACTTTAGGCTTGACCGAGCTTCTACATAGACTTCCCAAAGAGCTCAGTGGGGGTCAACGACAAAGAGTTGCCTTGGGGCGTGCGATTGTTCGAAAACCGAAAGTTTTTTTGATGGACGAACCTTTATCCAACCTTGATGCTCGCCTTCGTATACATATGAGGGCGGAACTTCGAAGGCTACACCGTGCCATAGGGACAACGACGATTTACGTTACGCACGACCAAGCGGAAGCCATGACTTTGTCAGATCGCATTGTTGTCTTAAAGGACGGGATAATCCAGCAAATCGGTACGCCCTTAGATGTCTATAGAAAACCGGCAAATACCTTCGTTGGTGGATTCATAGGAGCTGTCGGTATGAATTATATCTCCTGTGAGGTCAATAGCTCTGGCATAGTTATCACAGCCAATAATCCATCTCTACATATATCATTACCGAGACATATTTTGGATGCGTTGTCGAAGAGAGGGGCATCAAAAGTACTTCTAGGTGTGCGGGCGGAAGATATATGTATAGCAAGCAAAAACGATAACGCCATTGAAGGGGTGGTGGATGTACTGGAGAGAATGGGATCGGACACCTACATTCACGTCATCCTTGGAGAAACTCGGGTTATTGCACGAGTTTCGTCCGATATTGACGTAGGGGAGGGAAATGCAATACGTCTTTCGTTTGATATGGGCAAGATTTCCTTCTATGCAGCAGACACAGGTGATCTTATCATCTAGGGGCAACTTCACATCCTATGAAGCTTTCGTGGGCGGCTATTCCGGGGGGTTGTGATTCGAGAGGGCTCGGCGTCTCAGCATTGGTATATAGAAGGAGGCGATCAAGGTGGTGAATTAATCGCAATTGACCGAGGTTTATGTGGATAGCCCGTTGCGGTACTTTATCATTGCATGTGGTGGTCGCAAGTCTTTTCTCTTAGGTAGATGATCAAAGCCCAAGAATTCGGCCGCTCTGCAATTAGCATGGCTACCAAAGTAGTAAAAGTAATATATTCCTTAGGGGGGAAACACGCGATGATCAGAAGGTTTCTAGTGTATCTATTTATAGTTGCTCTGGCAGTAGTGATGGGGTTTGTTGCATGCATCGAAACGCAAGCTCAGAAAAAGGTGGAAATCCGATACTGGACATTCCTACAGCGGGGAGGGCAAACCCCACGTGAACTAGGGGAAACCGCAATTATCGAGGGATTTGAAAAGAAGTACCCTAATATCAAGGTCCGCGTCGAGATGGTCCCATGGCCGGAGATGGATACGAAACTTATCACGTCGGTAGCCGCTGGCCGGGGACCTGACGTAACAAGAGCTGATAGTTTTAGAATTCGTGAACACTTAGCTGCCAATACCTTGGAAGATTTGAGAAAATACGTAAGTAAGATGTCGGTGGAGGAGCGGAAGGATTTCCTCGTATGGGATGAAGGGCTTCCAGGCGGGAAAAAACCAAACTTCTATCTGCACCATAGCTGTTGGGCGCTCTACTATCGTAAGGATCTCTTCCAAAAGGGAGGCCTGGAGCCACCTAATAGTTGGGACGATCTCGTGGATGTGTCCAAAAAATTAACGACAGATAAGATATGGGGTTTTGTCCAGGGTATGGACAGGGGGCAGCCGGGCGTTACGTATACCCTCTGGCCCATGATATTAGGGGCAGGAGGTAATATTTTAGAGAACGACAAGGCCGTCTTCAATAGCGCACCCGCGATTAAGACACTTCAGTTCATATATGACCTGGTATACAAGCATCGAGTCTCGCCAGTGGATCAGCTGACGTATTCTTATGATAATGTGATGGAGGGGTTCATGGCGGGTAAGTTTGCCATGGTAATTGAAGGAGCCCATCGCTACGGTCATATGCAAACCTCAGCAATTCTTAAAGATAATGTGGGCCTTACATACATACCTTCTCCAGTCTCCGGAGAGCCTTCACCCACCCTCATGTCTGGATGGACTCTTGGGATTCCCGTGACATCAAGGCATAAGGATGAGGCATGGAAGTTCATTGAGTACTATGTTAGTGCGGAAGCCCAGCTAATGAACGCTAAACTGGCGGGCGAGCTGCCCGTTAGAAGGTCGGTCCTTAATGACCCGTATTTTCAAACAAAGGAGGCAGCGGCACAGAGGTTCTTTGCACTCTACCTTAATACGAAATCTCAACCATTCCCCAAATCTCAAAACTACGGTTTGCTAAAGGATACCTTTGTTATGGCTCTTCATGAGATATTGACTAATAGGAAGACCGTTCAAAAAGCGCTTGATGACGCCGTTGCCAAATATAACGAAGCGCTAAAGAAATGAAATCAAATATGGTAAATAGATGGCTATATAGAGCCAATTCACCCCAGCCCGTCGGTAAGACATGAGGTCTTTCTTCCATTTAGGTGACGGGCTGGGCGTGATAAAACAAACGGGCAGTGGACTAGAATTGATCTAACTAGACCAAGGAGATGGTTTAGGTGAGCTATGTTGCGACTGATCTTCAATTCGATGTCATTGTCGTTGGGGGAGGCACTGCAGGGTTAATAGCAGCGTTGGCTTCCGCTAGGCTAGGCGCATCAACTTTGCTAGTCGAACGATCCAGTTACCTGGGTGGCAATGCCGCAGTGGGGATGACGTGGGGGGGCTTCTTCGATAATGCTGGAGTACAGGTTATTAAAGGAATACCACAAGAACTTGTAGATACGTGTGTATGTTTGGGAGGAGGATTGGGGCATCTACAATATACAGGATCGGATAGATGGATATCTAGTGTGGCTTCTGTCGACCCTGAAGTTTTTAGATACTGTGCGCTAAGGAAGGTGCAGGAAGCTGGGTGTATCCTGTGGCTGCATACCACCTTTATTCAAGCGTCTGTTGAGGGCAACAGGGTTGTATCCGTCGAGCTCACGAATAAATCCGGTAGATATTCCGTTCGAGGAAAGGTAGTAATTGACGCTACAGGGGACGCAGATGTAGCCGCATCTATAGGAGTGCCCTGGGAGCGTGGAGGAGATAGAATACAGCAATGCTTGAGTAGTATATTCCGTATAAGCAACGTTGATATATCTGCATTTAGTAGATTCATGAATACTAGGGTAAATACACGAAATAAGAATCCATGGAATATTGAGACACAAACGATGCGAGATGATGTTTCATATTGGTGTCCGTGGAAGGTGTTTCCTGAAGAAGCCCAACGAATGCCCAAGCTATTTGGTGTGTACTATCATGGCAAACAGGGAGATATTTTCGTCAACTGCAATAGCGTGGCACTAAATGCATTGAATATCTACGATTTGACAACCGCTGAGGTAGAATTGAGGCATCAGGCCTTCACTATACTTCGTTTTTTGCAGAAGAATATACCCGGGTTCGCTTCCAGTTTCATCGCTGCTATATATCCTCTGGGAGTGCGAGAGAGTCGAAGGATCGTCGGTGATTATACTTTAACTCTAGGCGATATAATGAAGCAAAGATCTTTCCCTGATGTAGTAGCTATGGGTGCTTACCCGCCTGACGTTCATGATCCTAGTGGGAAACCTTTAATAGACTCACAAGGGAACGTCTGCTACCAGATCCCGTATCGTAGCTTACTAGCGAGAGATATAAGTAATTTACTTGTGGCGGGGCGTTGCATTTCTGCAACATTTGAGGCCCAATCTGCTGTGAGGGGCATAGGGCCGTGCATGGCAATGGGGGAAAGCGCTGGTACCGCAGCCGCTCTTTCTGCTAAAGGCTCCGCTGATCTACGAGAACTAAAGGTTCAGGTGTTGCAGGAGACCCTGATCAAGCGGGGGGCGTATCTTGTCGTCTGAGACGGTTCCATTACATTTATCCTTTCCAGCTTCACAAGTGGAAAGAGTAGGCTGTCGAGAATCTACCCCAGTTATTTGCCGATGATAAAAAGAGTATTGACAAAGTCAGAAATGAGTACGAAGCAAAGCTAAGTTAGTGTCCAATTAAATTTGCCACTTTGCCAGGCATATGTTACAATGTCCTGCTAGAGACCATATTGGCCTGTAGCAGGGAGGATGAGTCTATGATCTATGTGGGTAGGTTAAGCTACAAGCAACGAGATGAGCTTATTAAGTTCTCGCGTCACGCGGTCGGAAGGGAGGCACTTCGTGCCCATATGATACTCCTCTCTTCAAGAGAATACTCAGTACCCCAGATAGCCGAAATCTACGACTGCGACCGCGATACTGTCCGTGCCTGGATCAAAAGGTATCTTGAATCAGGCATAGACGGACTGCGTGATGCGAAAAGATCCGGGCGTCCACCTAAGGGCGGCAAGGCCGCCCGGTGGGCCATAGACCAAGCTATAAACATGATCCCTCTCGTGTTCGGTCTACGTGTAACTAACTGGACTGCTAAGACCCTGCGGGCTTTTCTGGCTTCATTTCAGTTAAACCTGAGCGTCGGTACCATATGACGAATCCTCCATAGCCTGGGATTCCGATGGAGAAGGCCCAAACTCGTTGCTTTAAAGTCTGACCCTATGAAAGATTTCAAGCTTGAGGTCATAGACATATTCCTTACGGCCTTTGGCTCTGCTTGTACCGTGTTCTTTCAGGACGAATCATACTGCCAGCTGCTACCTAATGTTCGTTCCTGCTGGATGAGACGAGGCCAGCAGAAAGAGATTATTACGCCAGGTACCAATAAGCGAGTAAGTGTATATGGGGCGCTTGACCCCAGAACAGGCAAGTGGATACACTCAATATTCCTGAAAAAGAACGCACAAAACTTCATTGCATTCCTCGAGATTTTGTGTAGCCGGGTAAAAACAGGGCCGATAATCGTCATCTTGGATAACGACCGGACCCATAAAGCCAAGGTAGTAAAGGAGTGGCTTATGACCCATCCAGAGGTACATCTACTTTGGCTTCCCAAGCACACTCCCCATCTAAACCCAGTGGAGACTGTATGGAGGCACCTGAAGGGGCACTTAGCTAACCATTGCTTTATGGATGTAGATGAACTCATCTGGACCATTGAACAATACTTCAGTCATGGGTCCGGGGTGAATTTTAAGTTACCAATTGCTGCATAAAAAAGTTCGGTAAACTTTTGTGCATTAACTTAGATGAACCCTATGCCGAGATTGGCCACCTCACTACGCAGATTGCGTGGTTCAAAAAAAGTTTCTGAGTTACCCCGGTTAGAAAGGTGAGAAGCGTTGTTGAAGAGCTTTGTGGTACTGAGTTGTCCAGGTCAACCGTTTCTGACCTATACATGCGTCTTGATCCTGTGGTGAAGGAATGGAACGAACGGGACTTGAGCGATCGAGAATATCCCTTTGTCCTGGTGGACGCCCTTGTGATAAAGGTGCGTAAAGAGGGGCGGGTGCGAGTGCAAAGTGTGCTCCTTGCGGCTGGGATTAACCGGGAGGGGTATCGGGAGATTCTGGGGTTGATGATAGGGGATAGCGAGTCCGAGGCAAGTTGGTCGGAGTTTTTTGGCCGGCTGAAGGTGCGGGGGTTAAGAGGGGTTGACATGGTAGCCTCAGAATCCGTAATATCCTTGAGGTCTGTCCAGAAGATGCTACATTCTCGACTGAGGTACATATTCGACGCTCCGGATCTTGAGACAGCTAGCGGAAGTTTCTCATTTATCAATGTGAATAGTCCTCAAATGCCCGTCTGATCTGGCTTTGAGCGCTCGGATTTGTATTACCCAATCATCGCAAGACCCTTAAGACCAAGCTCATCAAATAGTTTCTTTTGAATATCGCTCATCTCTGTGAGTGTGATATGAGCTCTGGTATGGGCTATCTCCGGATATATATGCGCTACCTCTTCTATCTCAGACAATGTTTCGATGATAGAGGCTATGCTCATTTCAATCCCTTTCTCGCTGAGCCATTTCTTGAGCAGTGATACCAGGCATAACGCGAGAACACAGTAGAAAGCATGTACCCGTATCTTTTGATCAGTCCAGTGAAACATCGGAGCCCAGCTCACAAAGTAGGGATCCTTCATCTGCTTAAAATCATTCTCAAACCCGCCAAGGTGTCTATAGGCGGCAACGATTTGCTCGGTGGTCCAGTTTTCATTATCCGTACATAGAAGGGTCTTACCAAACCGGAGATTCATAACCTCATCCATAACGTTTTGATCTATTGTATATCGAATGGATGGAAACCCATTCTCTAATTCAATTTGCACCTTGACAATATCACGTATATACGGTTCTCCTCGTAGCATCCCTTCTACACGTTTACTTACGGATGCAGTTGTTGGCTTCTTACCCTTTACTACTTTACCGGATATCCACTCATTTAAGCTGTGTTGAAGCTCATTTAGCGCATCGGTTATTCGCCTTAAGGTGGTTATGAGGCCTTGCATTTGTCCAAGCCGCAGACTCTCACTGTAAATGACCGCTACCGTTCTCTCGTAGTCCCCGATCTTCTTTTTTGTCCGGTAGGCAACCTCTCCAGCATAGCTACTGCTAAAAGCCTCAAATTTCGAGATCGGGATCGAGAGAAGGTCTTTGTGATGCGATGGAACTAAAGACCCGACAAAGTGAAGTGGCGTCAAAGCAAGCGAGGAAAAGTTCTCCTTGCTGTTGTTACCTTTATCTATTACCAGGGTTATGTGTTCGAAATCCCTGTATAAGGCCTTGTATCGTTTCACCAACTTATCAGTTACGCACCCGAACTCTTGTGAATCCGTAGAATTACCTGGATATACTTCATGAAATAAGGGTACGAAGAAGTCAACCGTGGCCATAAGGGCAAGATCAACCTGTCTTAAATCATTGCGTTTCTGTTTGTTATGCCCTCGCCTGGAGAGCTCGCTATCTGTCCGGGTGTCGATGTAGGTAAAGAAGTTGGTAGTGTCATATACAGCGCATTCGAGGTTGAGATTGAACTCCTTCACCATATTTGAAGCAAGGTCAGCCTCAATAGAAGCTATAGCATGTTCATCGAGGTATCCCATGTTATGCCAGAACCTCTGGCTCGATAGGGCTCCCGGCTTTGAGGGAATGAGTCTACGAAGAACAGTGCCCTGGTACCATTCCCCGATGCGTCTTTTGCTTGTGGGTGCTACGGCTCTGTTGATAGCAGCTATAGCCATATACTCACCCACGGTCAGTCCCTGGTCTCGTTTAGACACATGAGCATCGATAGTCTCAATGAGCCTGATGCGCCTAGCTACAGAGTACAGAGCGGCTATGGCTCCGAAGTCGAAGACCCTGGCAGAGATAGGCTTATCCGGGTGAGCCTTTTCGAGCTTGTCCAAAATATCCTGGACTCGCCCGAGGTATTTTTGCCAGACTATCCTTGGTTTACCCTCGATACGTTTGGATTCAACGATATAATAGTAGTATTGATTGCCCTTCTTCTTTTTGATGATGGTGGGCACGATAACCCCTCCGATCCCAAGGGCAATACAATATTCGATATCGTACCCAATTCTTCCTGCTTATTCTGCGCCATATCTGATAAAATATGACATGTAATTAATTCCAATATCTATAGCATATAGGGTAATACATTTGGTTTCCTTTAATTTTTCCATACCTGTCGAGGGTGGTTATGAAATCAAGGCTTGTAGCTTGGAATTTGCCTGTACGCCAGATCAGATTGTCAAGGTGCACTGGAAATTTTAAAGGGTCTCAACTCATAAATGAGAAACTTCCGCTAGGAGACTTAAGGATGAGGTAACACAAGAATTCGGAGCGCAGGCACCCAAGGCAATAGAGAGGCTTGAAGCTGGGTTTGAGGATGCGATGCAGTGATAGGTACTCAGAAGCAGCCTAGAACAGTAAACTGGGAGGCGATAGCTACCAGAGGAGAATTTACACACAGAATCGGACTTGACCGGGAAATAGACAAGACACGTTATCTATTCTAATCACTGAGGGAAACGCTTCCCCAGGATACCAGGATATATTCTGCATAAAACTCTTCAGCGTAACCATGTAAACTAATAATGAAACTGTTTAATTTAATGTAGTAGCATATTATGATTGGATACACATCCAACTTGTATACCTTATATGATGGGGCGATGAGTCAAGCGTTTTTACTTATACCCTTACTGGTTTAGCTTTAGGAGATTAGGTATCTAAAAGCTTCAAAAATGGGAGGCGTCTTAGTGAATGGAATCTAGGATTTCTTCCTGGACTAGAAAGAAAAGTGTTTTTCCGTATCTCCTTCTGCTTCCGACACTTCTGCTTATGATTATATTTCTTTTATATCCATGGTTGTGGGGTTTTTGTTTAAGCTTCCAGTCATGGAGTCCTTTTCGGTTGGATCCTCCACGCTTCATCGGACTCAAGAATTATATGGATACTTTATCCAGACCCATTTTTCAGAGCTCGTTAGTTAAGACAATAGTATTTACCATATTTAACGTTGGGATACAGTTTTTTCTCGGATTCGCGGTTGCTTTATTATTGGATACGAGACGTCACAGCCGTAAGTTTTTCCTAACACTATGTATCCTGCCGATGATGATCACCCCAAGTATTGTAGGCCTCATTTGGAAAGTCCTTTTGCATAATGAATGGGGGATCGCAAACTATTTTATAGAAACCATCGGCTTAACTAAATTAGGATGGTTATCGGATCCTACATTGACGCTCGTTACCATCGTCTTGGTCGAAGTATGGCTACATACACCATTCACTACCCTTGTCCTATTAGCTGGTTTGCAGGCTATTCCCCCAGAACCTTACGAGGCCGCCAAAGTTGATGGCGCTTCCGGGTTTCAAGCCTTTCGCTATATCACCTTGCCGTGGCTCCAACCATTAATAGTAATCGTCCTCATGTTTAGGATAATGTTCAGTCTTAGGGCTTTTGATACCATCTATTCGCTATTCCGCTCGGGTGGGCCGGGGAATGAGGGAATGGTGTTGGGGGTATACTTGTACGAACGTTTACGTATTACATGGAGTATGGGAGAAGCCGCAGCTTTATCCTATATTATTCTCTTCCTGACCGCATTATTCAGTATGGTATTTGTGGTGAAGCTATATAGGGGGGAACAACAGTGAAGCCTAGATATCACTGGTTTAAGGAAATTGGAATAAACCTACTTCTGGTTTTAATAAGCCTGTTTTTCGCATTCCCCATATTATGGTTGGTGTTAATGTCAATTAAGCAACCTCAGGACACATTTAAATTACCGCCCGTTCTTTGGTTTAGTCCAACACTTGAGTCCTATAAACAGTTACTTTTTAGAAGTCACTACTCTATTGGACTCGATTTCTGGCGCCTTTTCAGGAACAGTGCAATCAGCGCCATGGTAGCAGCAGCCCTTTCGATGTTCGTTGCTTCGCTTGGCGCCTACAGTTTGTCAAGGTTTTACTTCCGAGGGAAAAAGCTACTTTCTTTTATAATTATTGCTACTAGAATGTTACCGCCTCTAGCCTCTGCTATACCTCTATTCTTGTTTGCTTTTCGGTTGGGGATGATTGACACCCTATTTATATTGAGTACAGTCTACTGCGTAATTAATATCCCATTTGCATTATGGATGCTAAGGGGATTCATGGATCAAGTTCCTACTGAGTTAGAAGAATCAGCTATGATTGACGGCTGCACCCGTTTTGGGGCCATGTTAAGGATAGTGATGCCACTAATAGGTCCTGGTTTAGGAGCTACTGCTATTTTCACCTTTCTTAATAGCTGGAACGATTTTGCTTTAGCTCTGGTCTTAACTAATAAGAATGCTATGACTTTACCATTAGTTGCTATGTCCTTTATTACAGAAGAGGGAGTCTATTGGGGTCCCATGAGTGCAGCAATAACGCTCATTGCGGCTCCCGCTGTGCTCTTTGTAATTGTTGCCCAAGGGTACCTTGCTAAGGGGTTAACAATGGGAGCAGTTAAAGGCTAAGGACGTCGCCTCTAACCCTTTTAATGCATCGGCGGCCGAGTAAAGGAGGTGGGGGGTAGCCCTATATTGAAGCTATATCGGATGTTCAATGATTATTGGGGACGAATCAATAAAGGGGGGTTTAGGAAAATGCGTTTAATCAGCAGGAAGGCTTTGATAGTAGTTTTGACGGGCATTTTGATATTTGCTTTTACAGCCCAGAGCACCGTTGCCGGGGAGACGGTAATTAACTTCATTGCCAGTGTCGGAGGTAGTGGGAAGAGTTTTGCGGGTGGAGTAGAGCGGTTTAACGAGAAATATAAAGGGCAGTACAGGGTTGAAGTTACCTTGGTGGCGTGGGAATCTGTTTTGGAAAAAGCCGTAATGCAGTTCATGTCTCGGAGGCCCACTTATGATGTACTAGCTGTTGATGGTATGTGGATTCCGGCAGTCCGTCAGTATTTGGAGCCGTTAGACCCTTACGTGGCCAGGTTTGGACCCGAACCAGTTAAGTTGTTCGGGCGAGGGGCATTACGTGATCTTACCTATCATGGAAAGATTATCGCTTTCCCAATTCGTTCGGGGGTTATCTTGAATTACTACCGGAAGGACCTTTTAGATGCTGCTGGCCTTAAAGTCCCTCGAACCCTGGATGAGTACACGGCTGCAGCCAGGAAACTCACCCGCAAGGATGCCAGTGGCAAGGTTCATGTTTACGGTACCTCCCTTATGGCACAACATCCAACCTGGACTACCTGGTCATTTAGTCAGTTCGCCCGTCCCCATGGAATTAGCTTCTTGACGGATGACAATACAGGTCCTAGCCCCGCCTTAAAGGAGAGTGGTACCCTTCAAATCTTGAAGTTTATCAAAAACTTGCAGGATGAAGGGTTGACCCCGAATCCTCTGGCGTGGACATACGATGATAACGTAGTTGCCTTCCAAAACGGACGTCTGGCTATGACGCCTGAAATGAGTGTGAGGGCTTTACTGCTAGAAGACCACGCCAAGTCTCAGGTAGCGGGTAAAATGGGATATGATGTCTTGCCAGCCGGAAAACTTGGTCCAGATGAACCTGCCTATGCCGGAGGCTACTGGACTTTGGCAATCGATAAAAACAGCAAGGTTAAGGAAGCCGCTTACCAATTTATCAAATTCATGACGAGTCTAGAGAACCAAAAGTATATGGCCATAAAATGGTCAAATGGACCCACTGCGCTTGCTCTTTACGATGACCCCGAGTATATAAAGATTAACCCAGCCGCCCCAGCTATTAAAAAAGTGCTGGAAGGAATCGGGTATGCTCAAGATTTCCCTGTGCGGCAGAACCCCGAGTTGACCAAAGTCGTGCATGAAGAGATGCAGGTTTTTCTATTAGGTCGGCAGACGGCTGAGCAGACCGGTATGAATATGTTCAACCGTATCAAGGAAGTTATGGAGCAATAGGTCTTCGTAGAAACCTTTTTAGCTAGCCTTAAGGCTGGGATCGCAATACTATAACTAAGGTTTTCTAGTGCTGCGCTTTATAAATACTATAGTCCTTATTTAGTAAGGTACTGTTTGTTAGATCTGAGGCTGTCGGTTATTACCACTAACTGGCATGGCATATTGTGGATACAACGAAGCCATGCGGGTTTGAAGGTATCGAGCCGCACCATTATGTGGATGATTTGGACAGAAACTGGAGAAAATCGACAGTCTCAGATCTGGCCAGGTATATAAACAGCGGTTTATAGTATGAGGAAGCGCAGTACTAGAAAATCAGATTTCGGGGGATATGATAAGGGGAATCAAAGGCTAATGGTTTACGGCCGGCCCCTTTACCGACCCCGAAACTATATCAGGAGAAGGGAACGGCAGAAGGGGCCATTTCCTGTAAAACATCGATATGACGCAAAAATAGAATCGGGAGTCTCAGCTATTCTATTCAACTTACGTTCTTCAAATTCTTGACGACAGGCTCCCCTGAAAGAGAGGACTAGGTATCATGCGAAGAGTAATTGACATGAGTCTGACTATTACACCTAATAATGGACGAAATCCATTCTATGGTTCCTTGCCGGTAAACTGTCTACACGTAGAACCAACAGGGGATCGTAGACCCAGAGGTTCGGCATTTGCATACTTGAAGATTGAACCCTATAAGTTTGGGGATTCATACGAACATATGGTAATGAATGTCCTCTGCACTACTGATCCTTACCCAGGTACTCACGTGGAGACGTATTACCCAGAGAAATGGTGGTATCCTAAAGAGGATGGTCGGCATTTATTCCGTAGAGATGTCGCCCATATTCCAGTCTCAATGCTATGCGGGGAGGCGGTAATCTTTGACTTCCCCTATAAAGAAAAACCCGTCATCGATGCCCCAGATTTCGAAAGGTCTGATATAGAAGTGCGAGCGGGGGACATTGTGTTTGTAAGAACTGGATACAGCTCAGTTTATGCCAATATGCCCCCGGAGCAACGCTTATATGACGGTTCACCAGGCCTAACAAATGAAGCGGCCCAGTGGCTGGTTGATCGGCATATCAAGGCTTATGGCGTTGATGCTCGTGGTTTGGAAGCCGGGAGGAGTTCAGTACCAGGGGCTAAACTGGATGTTCACCGTATATTCCATCTGCATAATGTAGTACTCTTAGAAGACTTAGCTAATCTTGATAAGTTAACCAAATCCCGAGTCTACGTTATGTGCGGCGCCCCGTTGAGAATCGAATATCTCACGGGTGCTGCTGGCCGTGTGGTGGCTATTGATGATGGGAAGATTATCGATCTTTCACATAAGGTGCAGTGTTATCCCAAGACGAGGATCCAGTTAGAAGACATTCGCAGAGAACCTGTCAATCAGAAGCCACGGTTATTGAAACGGGCTACGGTTACCCCATTTACCATAACAGATTACGGGATAGATGATTCTGTCGGCCCGGAGTATATGGAGTTCCCGAGCCACTTAGGGACTCATGTTGAGATTCCATACTATAATTCTGAAGACACGGGTCCCATGAAGGATATTGAAAGGGACATTTATTCAACACCACTGGAGCAACTAATTGGCACCGCAGCTGTTATTGATCTGACAACAAAAGGCCCTGTTGAATTGATCACTGCCCGTGATCTGACAAACCAGGGGACTAATGTCCAACGTGGCGATATTGTCATTCTAAAGACCGGGTATACAGATAGATATTATGAGCTAGATGAGTATTTCGACCTCAGTCCAGCCTTATCGGAAGATGCGGCCGGGTGGTTGGTTGATCGTGGGGTTCGAATGCTGGTGACTGACATAGCCTCGGTAGATCGACAAAGGCCCAGTTATGGTGAGCTACCAGAACGGACTATACATTCTATTTTATTCAAGCACAATATCCCAATAGTTGAGAGTGCCTGTAATACTTGGCTTCTTTTTAGAGATAGGCTTTTCTTAGCATGCTTGCCGCTACCTTTTGTGGGACTCGATTCATCTCCGGCCCATGTGATCGCGGTAGAGGATTGGTAAAAATCCTGGGGATTAAACAAGGAGATAGCGATATAGTGAATGTAAGTTGAAAGAAAGGTCGGGGAACAGGGCTATGTGTTTCTCCGACTCTTTCGGTTCATCTTTGTTCATGAGGAGATACAGACCTACGGGTGTAAACTAGAGGTGAAATCTTAGTAAATGTAGGAACTTTAGTCCGCATCGATATTTATAGCGCGCACTATCCTATCTACTAAATGTATGACACATGTTAGGCATGGCACCACTTAGCCCACTTAGTTCTCCTGTTCATAAATAAGGTGACGTATTATCATGCGATAAGTGATTCGACCCCGTTATCTCCTTTATCGGAGAGCCTAGATATTAACGTTTCTAGATCGACTTTGGTAAACTTCCACTCGAACGGTTTGGCTAGCTGCTCATAGTAGTTCTCGAAAGCCAGCAGTCGGCTCTGTGCCTCCGATATAGCTGGGAATGTATAGGGGGGGCAGAACCTTACGCTGAACGATAGAAAAGTAGATTTCAATCTAGTTGAGCCAACTTGCGTGCACGGGGAGGTGAACAAGGACCAAATGAGGCCATCGGCTCTGCAATCGGCGAATTGCATGCTCACCTCGATGAGCCGAGCCGTTGTCTATAATCCAAAAAACCCGGTGTGCCGAGCGGTAAGGTTCCTGAGACATAACATCATCAACCAGCCGGTCAAAGGGTTTGATGCCGCTACGCTCTTCACAGCGTCCGAACAGTTTGGCTCGGTAGACATCGAGGGCGGCCAAGTAAACAAAGGCACCTTGGCGTCGGTACTCATGCTCCACACGCATGGGTATCCCCGGTGCCGCCGGTTCGCTTGGGTATCGCCGTTCTCGTGCTTGAATGCTGGTTTTCTCGTCGGCTGAAATTCGGTATCCAAAATAACTTATTCTAGCAAATTCATTCATGGAGGGCTCAGTAGTTCCCTAAACTATATCGGTAATTTAATAATCGTCCATGCAACTTATCCGGTGCCCTATGGATAACCGGAAAGGGAGGGGAGGGCGGCCGGGGGTGAACGTTGATTTTGCCCTGGGTCGCCCGGGTGTCAGGGGCCTACAATAGTGCACCACTATTTTGACATGGCTGAAATATTGGGCGTCGGGGGTAGGGTCCTTTAAGAGAGGCAGAGAAGGCGAGGCATGCCTATCTAGAGGTAGTTCAATATGGCAAAATGGAGGCGATCAATGCTGGAATGGAATTTATACCGAAAATCAGACTTGACCTAAGCCAAGCCATGGTTGTATTATACTGTTAAATATAACGATAGGTGTTAAATATATCAGAAAGATAAAGATAAGATATGCTACAACGCGAGAGTCATGATAAAACTGAAGCATTGTTGACGAGTGTTGCTTTCCTATATTATGAAAAAGGTCTCACTTTGGAAGAGATTGCTCGGCGGTTTTGTGTATCAAAAATGACCATTTCTCGTATGTTAGATAAAGCACGGTTGCGGGGAATCGTAGAAGTCAAAATTCACCTTCCTATTGAGCACGATAAGAACCTTGAAGGGCAATTGATGAAGAAATTTGCTCTGAAGGATGCATTTGTTATTAAAAACCCTGGTACTAGTAATCTTGTAGAGCTTCTAGGTCAGGCTGGTGCATATTACTTACAGCTATATCTAAAGAGTAACGATATTCTAGGTATTGCACAGGGTAAAACGATGTCGAAGGTCGCCGAGTATATGGCCCCGAATTTCTATGAGGATTTACACATCGTCCAGATAATGGGCGGTCTCACTGACGTTGTCTCAACCAACATGTTCAGTGTTATCCAGGCATTTTGTGAGAAGCTTAAATGCAAAGGAACATATGTCCATGCGCTGGGTTACGCCAGCAGTAAGAAGCGGCGTGATATTCTGTTAGATGAAATCTTCAAAGCTACAGAGTTGGGTGAGTTGTGGGAAAAATGTAATATCTGTATGATGGGGATAGGAAATGCCGATGATACCTCCATATATACGAGATTGGGTTTTGCTACTTTAGACGAGTTAAAGGAAATCCAAGCCCTCGGTGGGGTAGGGGTGGTACTGGGTTATTTCGTAAATATCCATGGGGAGCTGTTATCCTGTTCAGTTAATGAACGCGTGTTGGCTATGCCGATTGAGTTGTTAAAAAGGGTTGATCATGTCATTGCGGTAAGTGGCGGCCATGAAAAGATCGGCGCAATTATCGGAGCGCTCGCTACGGGATGGATAAATGCTTTAGTAACAGAGGAGGAAACGGCTAGACAGCTTTTAATGTAAGAATCAAAGCTTTACCCTTGATTCGGTTGTCCGGCAACGCACCTTTATTCTTAAAGATCTTATTCGAGGGCTATGACTAGCATTTGGTTTGATAAGTCTTGATAGGGCATTAAGCTGTTAACGCCGATGATTTAGGATAGCGGTGTAAATCATCGCAGCGGAATAGGTGCAAAAAGGCCAGTATCTCTTATACGATCTTGCAAGACGCGGTACTAAGGCTGTCAGTTCCAAATTGCTGGTGAAGTCATCCGCGCAATGGCTTGGCTTGGTACCTTCAAACCCGATCCGTTATATCTGTGATCCTCCATATTAGTTGGTGACAATAATCGGCGGTTTTGGTCCTAACCTTCTCAGAAGAAACCACCAGAAGGAGGTGATGTGAGGAGGAAAAGGCTATCGCTGTCGCTAGCTTGATTATCTTATAAGAGTCAATTGGCACTACCCAGCTATCGGAATTGCAGGTTGGTCACAATTTAATTGCGAGGGGGCAGCTATTGTGCTAAGGCGATCGATGCTACTAGCCTTAATTCTGGTGACCTTGATGAGTTCCATGAGTGTAATTGGGTGGGCAGCAGGTAGAGAGATTACGATCAATGTGCTGGCAAGCGTGGGGGGTAGTGGGAAATCTCTTAGCAAGGGGATTGAATTATTCAATGAAAAGTATAAGGGCGAATATCAAGTAAAGGCCACACTGATCGCACACGAATCTCTGCAAGAAAAACAGATGATGCAGTTCATTACTCGTGTTCCAACTTATGATGTATTATCCATCGATGCAGCCTGGCTCCCAGCCGTATCTCGTTATCTAGAGCCTTTAAGTCCCTGGATAAAAAAATATGGACCCCATAATATGGAAGAAATGTACGGAGCGCCAACCATAGGCCGTATAACTTTCGATGGACATGTCGTAGGTCTACCGGTTCGGTTCGGTACGGTTATTCTATTCTATCGCGATGATTGGTTCAACGAGGCAGGCTTACAGGCACCTACAACGTTAGAGGATTATGTCAGTGCAGCAAGGAAATTGACAAAGCCTGGTCGCTACGGTACGTCATTAAAGCTACAGTCACCTGCTTGGAGTCTAGAATCCTACGGCTGTTTTCTTTTGCCGCATGGGGGAGCATACCTTACAGATGATCTGAAGCATGCCAGCTCGTCTCTAACAAGTGAAGTAGGGATAAAGGTCCTTAACTTCCTCAAAGAATTACAGGATAATAGAGTTATACCAAATCCCCTTGAGTGGACATATGATGATAATGTAGTGGCATTTCAGACAGGTAAGATCGCCTTTTCTCATGAATATAGTGCACGGGCCGCACTCCTTGAAGATCACAAAAAGTCAGTTGCAGCGGGGAAAATGGGGTACGACGTCTTACCCACTCCTAAAGCCCCCATCGGCCCTCACACTCCCCGGTATTTCGGTAGTTATTGGACATTAGCTATTGATAAGAACTCCAAGAACAAGGAAGCAGCATATAAATTCATTAAATTCATGGCAGATGTAGAGGCCCAGCGATATATGGCTTTTAAAGCCGATAATGGGCCTGCTGTTCTCTCCATCTATGATGATCCCGAATATAGGCGGATAAACCCTGCAGCTCAGGCTATAAAAAAGGCCATTGTTACCCTCGGGACTGCGGATTTCCTCGCTGTACCTCAGAATCTAGAGCTCACGAAGGTGGTTCATGAGGAACTACAATCATTTATCATTGGTAAGCAGGACGCTGCTAAGACAGCTAAACGGATGAGGGATAGAATAGATGAGGTATTAGGCAAGTAGAGTGTTGAATGAAGACCTTGGGCCGGGGTTTCAATGCCCCGGCCAATTAGGAAGTAGACCCTCATGTCGCCTTGGGCGACACCATCAGAAGGATGAAAATGGGGTTCATGTCGAATGATTCTTCTGCGGCTGGCGAAGAGAGGTCGGGTTTTCGTTGGTGCCTCGAGCCCGAGAAGTAGACGGACCCCAGCGGTCTGGTGTACCACAGATTGTTGCTCCTTTAGGAAGCACGCAGGGCAGATTGGCCCATTTAAAGGTTGCTGCACCAGCCGCAGTTAATCTACAGCCGCAGAAGGAGAGGGAGTTGCATGGAGATTCTACACGAGCGTTGTTGTGGGTTAGACGTCCATAAGAAGATCGTTATGGCTTGCGCTATCACGCCTGAGGGGAAAGAGATCAGGACGTTTGGCACCATGACAGAAGACATTCTGGCCCTTGCAGAATGGGTTAAATCTAAGGGTTGTACCCATGTTGCAATGGAGAGCACGGGGGTGTATTGGAAACCAATCTACAACATACTGGAACTGGCAGGTATCGAGATTCTGGTTGTAAATGCCCAGCATATCAAGGCAGTCCCTGGGAGGAAGACAGATGTTAAAGATGCCGAGTGGATTGCTGATCTATTGCGCCATGGCTTATTACGCGGCAGCTATATCCCCAATCGAGAGCAGCGGGAGCTACGGGAGTTGGTACGTTATCGGAAGAGCCTGATTGAGGAGCGAGCTCGGGAAGTGAACCGTATCCAGAAGGTATTAGAAGGGGCTGGCATCAAATTGGCATCGGTAGCCACGGATATAACTGGTGTCTCAGGGAAGGCCATAATCGAAGCTATCATCGATGGTGTAGAGGACCCGAAAGCCCTAGCGAAGCTAGCACGCGGCCGGCTTAAGGAGAAAGAAGGAGAATTGGAGGAGGCCCTGCGTGGTCTTGTGGGAGAGCACCAAAGGATGCTTTTAGCCACTCAGCTACAGCACATCGAATTTCTGGATCAGCAGATTGCGACCCTTGATGAAAGGATAGGGGAGCGGATGCGCCCTTTTGAGAGGGAATTAAAGTTGTTGGATACGATTCCGGGTATAGGGCGTCGGAATGCAGAAGCTATCCTAGCATGTACTGGCGTAGATATGTCTCGATTTCCGAGTGCAGCACACCTATCATCATGGGCTGGGGTAGCCCCTGGTAACAACGAAAGCGCAGGCAAACGGAAATCAGGCAAAACCCGTCAAGGGAGTCCTTTATTACGAACGACTCTTATACAAGCCGCGAGAGCTGCTGCTAGGACAAAGGGTACATATCTATATGCCCAATATCACCGGATAGCTGCCCGTAGGGGAGCCAATCGAGCCTGCGTTGCGGTTGCGCATACCATTATAGTAATTGTTTACAACATGATAAAGAATCTTCGGCCTTACTACGAGCTTGGCGATAGTTACTTTGAGAAACGTCGGCAACAAGCTATAGCCAGGAAGGCCATCAAGCAATTAGAAGACCTGGGGTACAAGGTTACCCTTGAGGTTGCATAGATATCTGGGTATTGAACTCTGTTTAATGCTAGCCAGTTCACTATATACCAGCTCTGGCATAGTATGGGAAATCTAATGCCAGGGTCGGTAGGTAGGATGTTGGTGTTTTTTGCTCACTAGCCATGTTAATTTTCAGGGCAGATCTCTGCGAAGATAAAAGCGACAATAAGTTTATAGCATGCGCCCTTGAGAGTGGTGCTCAATACCTAATAACCACGGATGGTGCACACCTTGGAGGTCTGGCGGATATCATATATGCCCAATATAGAAAATATATACAGATAATGTCCCCCTATCAAATTGTTCGCATGGAGGCTTCCCGGCCTGAGGTTGATTTGTCTCCAGTATCATAGAAAACTACGTGAGATGCGTTCCGGGGACGGCGCGCTTGCGGCGCGCCTCCGTTGAAATTTGGCGCGAGGGCATCGCCAAATTTCAACGGCCCCGTCACGCAAGCACCGGCAAACCTTGGAAAACGGCGGTGATTTTTAAACTCACACTTAGTGGTAAGCTAGTGGTAGCCACTCAGCTTTTCGTCCTGCCTTAGCTTTTCAGCTTGCCTTGCCCTTAAGCTCCTTCACCTTCAACACCTCAGTATTGACCAGGTTGGGCGGCACCTCGCCCTTCAGGATCGCGGCGCACCCCTCGGCGGCCATCGTTGCCATCTTCGTGCGCGTGGCCACGCTCGCGCTCGCGATGTGGGGGGCGATGGTGAGGTTATCGAGCCCGAGGATCGGGTGGTTCGCCGGGATGGGCTCAGGCTCGGTGACATCGAGCCCCGCGCCAGCGATCTTGCCATCCCGCAGCGCCTCATACAGGGCATCCAGGTCCACGATCGGCCCGCGGGCGGTGTTGATCAGGATCGCGGTCTTTTTCATCATGGCGAGCTCCTGCCTCCCGATCAGGTGGTAGGTCTTATCCGTCAGGGGCACGTGCAGGCTCACGAAATCCGAGCGCTGCAGCAGCTCCGGGAGCTCGACATACTCAATACCCAGCTCCTTCTCGAATTTCTCGTTCCGGTAGACATCGTAGTAAAGGAGCTTCATCGAGAAGCCGGTGGCGCGCCTCGCCATCTCATACCCGATCCGCCCGAGGCCCACGAGCCCCAGCGTGGCATGGTGGATGTCCTGGCCGAGGAAGCCCGTCGGGACCCAGGTTTTCCACTTGCCCTGGCGGGTATGCTTGTCGGCCTCGACGATGCGGCGCGCGCTCGCCATCAGGAGGGCAAACGCAAAATCTGCGGTCGTGTCCGTGAGGACGCCGGGCGTGTTGGTCACAGCTATACCCCTTTTCGTCGCCTCGGGGATATCGATGTTGTCAAAGCCTACAGCATAGTTGCTTATGACCTTGAGCTTCTCGCCGGCATCCATGGCCTCTGCATCCATCTTATCGGTAAGGAGGGATATGATCCCGTCTACATCCCGGATTTCTTTGAGTATGATCTCGCGCGGGGGCGGGAGCTCACCATCCCATACCTTCACATCTGCGACCTTCCGGATGATATCGAGGCCGGCTTCAGGAATCTTGCGGGTTACATAGACTTTGAACTTCGCCATAGTCAGCATGTATCCTCCAATCTATATCATCGCCTCTCACGGGCGTCACAGGCGGGCCCAGGCTTCGTTGAGGGTCCTCTTTGCGTTTGCGATCACAATTTCCGACGACTCGCCCGCGAGCGGCTTCACCTCGAAGCTCACTATACGTGGGGCATCCTCATTCAGATAGCCGATTTCAAACAACACCCTCAGGAACTCCGTGAGCTCCGCCACGTCATTTTCCCCGCCCGCGATGCCGAATCTGGGGTGGGCATCTCCGTAAGCGGGATGCGATTTGTCCTTGACCACGGCGTTCCCTATATGGGCGTGCACCAAGTAGTCCTTGACGGGGACGAGCGCATCCCTCGCCGTCTGGCCAAGGAGCGGCAGGTGGCTCAGGTCAACCATGAGGCCGAAGTTGTCAAACTTCTTCCTGACGTTGCTTGCTATCCTCAGGGCGGTGTCATTCGGCCCCACAAGGGATTTCTTCTCTATATCCCTGTCGAATATCTCGAGCACAACCGGCATGTCCCCCTTTGACCTGGCGTGAGCGCAGAGCTGCTCGATGGAATCCTCCAGGGCCTGGCAGGCGTCCTCCTCCCTGTCCTTGCCCGGGTACTTACCGGCGAGGAAAGCAAACCCAACGCATCCGAGCTCGTAAGCCTCATCGATGCCCTCCTTCAGCGTGGCGATGGTCTTCTCCCTTACGGCAGGGTCGAGCGAGTTGATGTCGAGCCCTGTGGTAAGGGTTCTCGGTTGCCCACCGTAGGCCACCGTCATATGCGCCTCGTTGAGGAGCTTCCTTGCGGCCTGGCGGACGCCGGGATCCTTCATCCAGGTGACCTCGACGGCGTTGAAGTAATCATCCTCGGCAATCTTCGTGAGGGTCTCGATGATCGGGCCTTCGCCCTTCATTACCTGAGGATAGGCCATGAAGTGGATCAACCCGACCTTCATGTACCTGTACATTGAGTCCTTCATACTATCCACGCTCCTTTGACTTTGACTTCTTTGCCTCATCCAGGACAAATCCTGCAACGGTATTCAAATGATCCAGAGCGGCCTCTCGCGCGGCTTTTTCGTCCCTGTTTTCGATGGCCGTGAATATCCTACGGTGCGCTTCGATGGCTGTGGACCTGCCCTCGGCGAGGCGCGCTACGCGCCTGTTGGCCTCCCTCAGGAGCTCCCTCAGGATCAGGTTCGTCTTGGCGAGCACGGGGTTGCCAGCGGCTTTATCGACCTTTTTATGGAAGAGCATGTCGTATTCCAGGAACTCCTCGACGTTGCGCGAGGCGCTCTCCTCCATGCGCTCCATGATCTCCCGTATCTCCGAAAGGCACTCCCCAGTCCTGCGGGATGCAGCGAGGCCAGCGGTCTCGACCTCGAGGATTGAACGAAGCTCCATTATATTGCCGATGTTCTCGGTATCAAACATGAGCACATACGAGAGCGGCTGGATGATCTTCTCCGATGTCGCTTTCGCAACAAAGCTGCCCTCGCCCGGACGGATCTCGATCCACCCCATGAGCGCCGCGGCCTTGAGCGCCTCCCTAAGCGATGCCCTGCTCACCCCGAGGGCCGCAGCCAGCTCGCGCTCGGCCGGGAGCCTGGTGCCCACGGGGAGCTGGCCGTCGAGGATGGCGTTTTGCAGTTGCTCCAGGATGAGGTCGATCATCTGGGGCCGCTTGATCTTAGCGATCTTAACGAATTGGTCGCCTTCCAAAGGCCTGACTCCTTCCTTACGGTTTCCTTATGGTTTCCCTAGGGCCAACAGGTTTATTGGTCTGACCATAGGTCTGGTCAACAATCCAGATTATTTTATTCTATGTAGTTGATAGAATTCCTTCAATCGCCATAGAATCATTTCATGTTTAAGCAAAGGCCTGGCCAAAGCGGGCAAAGGCTTGATTAAAGCGAAGGCTCGGGTGCTAACTCGAAGTCCGCCAATTCAGGGTCCCTGATGTGACATATATCGCATGACCGGGGCTGTATAATAAGATAAGGGGTAATTGCGGCTGGCGCAATAATAGAGGAATACCCACGGGGAGCGGGTAAGATTAGGTTGAATGCTATCTTGATCCTGCCCGGTCCCGGGGGGACAGTGCGGGGGGCCTGCACCCATCGCCCAGACCGCACCGGTATCGCCTGGATGGGGGTGGCCCCCGAGCCGCAGCCGCGGCACTCACCAAAGGGGCTATAGGCCATGGGGCCGGGGATCTCGAGGAGGCTGGCTCCATGAATGAGGTAATACTCAGGATACTTCAGAGCGCCCTCATGGCGTTTATCATGCACTATCTTATTCTCTGGGCTACGTCGGGAGTGCTCGGGCTTAGAAGCACGAGCGTTAGGCTCTCGCTCGGCGCCTCTCTCGCGACCCTCATCGACGCGACTATTATTGTCTTGATGGTTGCCAGGGTCATGGCCACCCCTTCGGCGGTTCTCCTGGCTTTTCTATCAATAATCCCAGCAGCGCGCATTTCCTATGGTCGCCTCCTGCCCCGCAGGCTCGCGGTAACCATCGCTTACGTGTATATCATAACGATAATGGGCGGAGGGGGCGGTCTTGCGGTCTCATACCTGACGGGCGGCAGGCCCATACCCGCCTTCATAGCCACAATCGCAACCATCCTCGTGGTGGCTGAACTCGGCTGGGGCCTCGTTCACAGGAGGATCCGGGAATGGCTCTTCTTCGTGCCGATAGAGATATTCTTCGGTGAGGAGCGCGTCTTTGTTAATGCCCTGATAGACACGGGCAACCGCCTGAGGGACCCAATAACGGGAGCGCCGGTCATAATCCTGGAGTATTCGGCGGTTGCATCGATCCTCCCTGGTGAGGTGCGACAGGTATTTGATTTGCTTGACACGGAGGACCTTGCGGCGATCACCGATATCGTAGCCAATTCGTCCTGGTCATCGCGGTTCAGAGTTTTACCGTTTGCATCCATAGGAAAGGAAAAGGGGATGCTCATAGGCTTTCGCCCCGATGAAGTGCGCATAATGGAGGGCGACCGGAGGGCTTCCACCAGGAATGCCGTGGTGGGTATCTACACTCAACGGCTTTCAGCCGAGGGCGGCTTCAGAGCCCTCCTCCACCCTGAAATCCTTGAATCGGCATCCTGATGCGAACCAGCATCCTGATACCTGATGCCTGATGCCCATGCGGATAGGAGGGGAGAGAATGACGCCACGCGTTGCACTCAATCGGCTCATCTTGTTCCTCCGGCTTTATTTGATCCTTCTCGTGCGCCGGTTGGGCTTATTTCCGGGATATATCATACTGTTCGTTGGCAACAGTGAGGCTTTGCCGCCACCCCTCTCCAGCGACGAGGAGATATCGCTCTTGAAACGGCTGGCACGTGGGGAAAAGGCCGTGAAGGGCGAGCTTATCGAGAGAAACCTGCGCCTTGTTGTGTATATTGCCAAGAAATTCGAGAATACCGGCGTGGGCATAGAGGACCTTGTATCAATAGGCACCATTGGTCTTATCAAGGCCGTCAACACATTCGATCCCATGAAAAAGATAAAGCTCGCTACCTACGCCTCACGCTGCATAGAAAATGAGATCCTCATGTATCTGAGGCGAAATAACAAGACGAGGGCCGAGGTTTCATTTGATGAACCCCTCAATATCGACTGGGATGGGAATGAGTTGCTGCTTTCCGATGTAATGGGGACCGACAATGACATTGTATACAAATCCATTGAGGAGGAGCTGGATAAATCGCTGCTCGAGGCGGCCATGCGTCGCCTCACGGGGCGCGAGAAGAAGATCATGGAGCTCCGCTTTGGGCTGGTGGATGGTGTGGAGAAGACTCAGAAAGAGGTGGCCGATCTTCTTGGAATATCTCAATCCTATATATCCAGACTTGAAAAGCGTATTATTAGAAAGCTAAGAAAGGAGATAAAGAGAGCGGAGTAGATTTTGTCGCCATATTAGATAAAATGTCGACTGATCTTTAAAATCGCGCGTATATGCGTGATTTTCTTTTTTATTCGCATAAAAAAGGTAGATGGAGGTAATACTTCTATTGAAAGAATATGGCACTGAAAGGGATAGGCGATCCATCGGGGGGATTCTTCATGCTGGTCAACAAGGTGGAAATCTGCGGCGTCAACACCTCAAAGCTGCCTGTATTATCCAACCAGAAGATGCGCGAGCTCCTTGTCCAGGTTAGAGCTGGTGACCGCTCAGCCCGCGAGAAACTGATTCACGGGAATCTCAGGCTGGTCTTGAGCGTTATTCAGCGCTTCAACAACCGCGGAGAGTATGTGGACGACCTGTTCCAGGTGGGTTGCATCGGACTCATGAAGGCCATAGATAACTTCGATTTAAACCAGAACGTGAGGTTTTCGACATATGCTGTCCCGATGATAATAGGGGAGATAAGGCGCTACCTGAGGGACAACAACTCGATCAGGGTGAGCCGGTCTTTGAGGGATGTAGCTTACAAGGCCCTTCAGGTACGTGATGCCCTGGTAAACAAGAATTCCAAGGAGCCCACCATCAACGAAATTGCAGAGGAGCTCAATCTCCCCCGGGAGGAGATTATATACGCCCTCGATGCTATTCAGGACCCGGTATCTCTTTTCGAGCCGATATATCACGATGGCGGGGACCCCATATTTGTCATGGACCAGGTGAGCGATGAAAAGAATCAGGATAGCACATGGCTTGAAGGCATATCGATAAGAGAGGCGATGGAGAAACTGGGCGAGCGGGAGCGAACCATACTCCGCAAGAGGTTCTTCGAGGGCAAGACGCAGATGGAGGTTGCGGAGGAGATCGGGATATCCCAGGCCCAGGTCTCGAGGCTCGAAAAGGCTGCCTTGAAGCACATGAGGAAGCTCATGTGAGCTTATATAGACTTATATAAGTCTATGTAAGCTGCAACTTTGGAATTCTAACTTCATGAGCCTGATTCATGTAATGGCTTGATGTCCTGGGCACGGGCAGGGGAGGTGAGATGTTTGCGGGCGCGTGTTATAACAACTTGCGGTATTATAGCTATCGCAGCGATCCTTATAGCCATATCGTCAGCGTTCTCGCCTGCGAATAACAGGGTGGACGAGGCCTATACCCCGGATAACCTGGTCCGGCTCCACATCGTAGCAAACAGCGATTCGGCAGCGGATCAGGCCCTGAAATTGGAGGTCAGGGATGTGATCCTTGATATGGCAAGGAAGTTGCTCGAGGGGGTTACCAGCAAAGAGGAGGCCAGGCAGGTCTTGCAGGAAAACCTGCCGGCATTACAGGAAGCTGCCCGGGCCTATGTTAAGAGCCGCGGCAGGGATTATCCAGTTATTGCGGAGATGGGGAGGTTCAAGTTTCCAAAGCGGACCTATGGTGATGTCATTGTCCCTGCAGGGAATTATGATGCGCTTCGCATAATACTGGGGAAAGGCCTGGGCCAGAACTGGTGGTGCGTTTTATTCCCCCCGCTGTGCTTTGTTGATATATCAAGAGAACGCCTGGCTGTCAGCAGGATCAAAGCGGATGGGAGCCCCGAGGAATCGCTATCGAGATTGAAACTCGAGCTCGGGCGATACGCCACCACGCGACAGGGCGGCTTTCTTGCAAAGGACTTGAAGAGCTTAAAGGAACTGAAGATCCTATCTGATCCCGCGGCGGAGCTTGGGCGGCTCCTGAGCCCCCTAATGTTATTTTACTATGATTACGATGCCCTTGCCGGGGGTGAGGAGCACAATGAGCGGCTGCAATAAGCGGCAAGGCAAGTAGGAGCACAAGAAGACAAGAAGAAGCACAAAGTAGATCAGGCGAGTCCGGAATAGCACCACCCGGCGTCCGGAAGCATATAATGTGTACGTGAGCGCCGGGGGTGAACGCGATGCTGATAAGGACATCCGAGCTAAGGGTCAAGGATGTCGTAAACGCTTTGGATGGCCGGAGACTGGGGCCGGTTTCGGACCTCGAGATCGATATTGACACCGGCCAGGTCAAGGCCGTCATGGTGCCGGGCCCGCCGAGGTTTCTAGGTATAATTGGCCGGGGCAATGATTACGTCATACCGTGGGAGCGCATCAAGCGGATCGGTCTTGATGTGATACTTGTTGAGGTTAGCGATGCCGTCGATCCCCGGGAGTTTTCGCACTAGCGAGTTTTTGCATCAGTGAGATGCATCAGTGAGGTCTTACATTAGCGTGACCCCGGCCTGGAGGGGTAGCCAGCTTCCTGTCAATGCAGGTGATGCAGGTGGCTGGCTTGTTTATTTCACGGAAGATGTTATATAATGAGGTTAGGCCTGTCTTTATGTCTTGAATATGCTAATTATCTCGATATTAATTTCCCGGTATTAATACTATTGTTAGTTGTCCTGGAGCCACCGTCCGGAGGAGGGAGGCTGGCTCATGAAGTGTCCATATTGCGGGGCCCCCGAGAGCAAGGTCGTAGATTCGAGAGCGGCTGATGAAGGTAGCTCCATAAGGAGAAGGCGGGAGTGCGTCGCCTGCGGCAAGAGGTTCACCACTTACGAGGTCGTAGATGAGATACCCTTGACCGTCGTCAAAAAGGACGGGCGGCGCGAGCCATTCGATCGCAACAAGATCCTGGCGGGGCTCCTCAAGGCCTGCGAGAAGAGGCCGGTCCCTGTGGCCAGACTCGAGGTGCTCGTTGATGGCGTTGAGAGGGCCCTCAGGGGGAAACTGGAGCGGGAGGTCAGCAGTTCGGAGATCGGGGAGATGGTCATGGAAGGGCTCCGGGATATAGACGAGGTCGCCTATGTGCGGTTTGCGTCGGTTTACAGGCAATTCAAAGACATCGATCGTTTCATGCAGGAACTCCAGAAGCTCTTGAATGATAGATGATGGGTGGTTATGAAGGATTTGCCTCCCTGGTGTAGAAACAGTAAGGGAGACAAGTCTGCTCTGGGAATGCGGTTGCTGGAGGTGGGAGCATGCCATCCGGGAGAAGGCGCAGTGCAAGCAGGTTTATCCCGGTGGTCCTTCTGACAGTCGCCGGAGCCATGCTCTGGTCGATCTATTCCGGTTTTCATATCCCATCAACCATATCTGATGTACAACTGGCAACCGCGGAGCGAAGGGTTATTGAGGATACATTCCCGGCAAAGGGCGTTTTCATAAGGGATGAAGAGGTGTATATCTCCCCGGTTGCAGGGGTCGCGGAGCTTCTCGCCGGCAACGGGGCCATGGTGAGGGCCAGGACGCCGGTCGCCAGGGTCGCGGGTCCCTATTCCCGGTATTGGCAGGAGGATGAACCAGGGCTCAGACCAGGGGGCGTCAGAGCAGAGGGCGGTGGCACGGGATCTGCCGGAGATGCCGGGGAGCCCTCGCAGGGCGCTGGCGCTTCGCGGGACGCCTCGCAGGACGTTGTCGTGCTCGGCGCGCGCTCGCCCGGCATTGTGCGCTACAGTATCGATGGCCTGGAATCCATCTTATGTCGCGAGTCACCGCCTAACCTGACGCTCGAGGAGCTGACCTCCTTGAAGAAGCCCCCTGAGCGTGTGAAGAATGGCGATAGGGTTGCCGCCGGAGCGGCGGTCTTCAAGATTGTTGACCCTGCGCACCTCGATGTTCTTGTATATGGTCCGGCAGGGGATATTGGGCGGCTGTCCGTGGGGAAAAGGGTGTGGGTGAGGTTCCCGGGCGACCCGGGCGAAGGGCTTGACCCGGTGCCAGGCCGCATCGTGAGGGTATCTGTTCCTCCCAGGAGGCCCGGGAAGTCCAGGGATGCCGGTGGCATGGGCCCTGGTGACGCGCAAGGGGGCAAAGCGCCAGGGGGCGGGGGCCGGGACCTGACCGGCTCGGCCGTTATCGAGCTTGACGAGTGGATTCATGGGGCGGATGGGCAGAGGTTTGTTGACGTCTGCATCATTTCCGACATCGTGGAGGGTGTTTCGGTCCCGGTCGAGGCGATCGTCAAAAGGGGAGGTAAGGCCCTCGTATACGTTTCCAGGAGGTCCGGCATTTCAATGCGTGAGGTCTCAGTAAGGGCGCGGAATCCGAGATACGCTATAGTGAAGGGTGTGGAGGATGGCCAGGCCGTGATCATAAATCCCCTGGTGTTGGAAAGGCAGGGGATGTAGACGTGGATGACATGGATGCCGCGGGCGGGGAGCTTGCGGGGCGTCTCTCGGCCATTAGGGAGAGGATATCTGCAGCGGCGATCAGGTCGGGCCGGAGGCCTGAGGATATCAGGTTGATTGCCGTAACTAAGGGCGTAGACAGCGCGAGGGTCCGGCAGGCCATCGATCTCGGGGTTGACGCAATAGGGGAAAATAGGGTCCAGGAGGCCAGGGCAAAGCTCCTCGATATCGGACGGGGTCCGGGCTCGGGCGTGGAGTGGCACATGGTAGGACACCTCCAGACGAATAAGGTAAGGGCCGCGCTCGAGATCTTCGATGTCATCCAGTCGCTTGACAGGTGGAAGCTGGCCTCCGAGCTCGATGCTCATGCCCGAAAACGAGGGATGCCCGTCGACGCGCTGGTTCAAGTCAAGGTATCAGACGAGGAGACGAAGTCGGGCCTCGATCCTTCCGAGGTCCTGGACTTCGTCAGCCGGGTTGCGGCCGAACTGCCGGGCCTGAGGATTGTTGGGTTGATGGGGATCGCGCCGTATTTCGACGATCCGGAGAAAACCCGGCCCTATTTCAGACGGGTGCGGGTGCTGGGGTTGATGATCGAGGAGGCCAGGATCCCGGGCGTGGCCATGCAGTATCTCTCCATGGGCATGACGAACGATTTCGAGGTGGCTATAGAGGAAGGTTCAAATATGGTCCGGATAGGAACAGGAATATTTGGTCCGCGGCGGTGAACCAGGCGAAATGGGCAAAATAGGCGAGGATGCCGGGAGGGAAATTGCGGTGGGCAAGGGTATTCTGGATAGGGTGCTTGACTTCATGGGCTTCGGCGGGGAACCCGACGAGGCCGAAGGGGAATACGATGTGTATGATTCGAGGGGTGCGAGGAGCGACCCGCGCGCCGATAGCAGGGCAACCAGGAAGCTCGTCCCGCTGAAGACTGCGAAGCAGGCGCGTCTTGTGATCACGGAGCCTGCACGATTTGAAGATGTCCAGGAGGTGGCTGACAACCTGAAGGGCAGGAGGCCGGTCATCGTAAACGTAGACGCGCTCGAGAAGGATGTCGCCAGGAGGGTGTTGGATTTCGCGGCCGGCGTAACTTACGCACTTGACGGGGGCATGCAGAAGGTGGGCGAGGGGATATTCCTCTTCACGCCGAGCAACTTTGATGTAGCCGGAGAGATCCAATCGGGCGACGGGGATGAGGACTCCACCTTTTTTGCAAAGCGTTGATGCCGGTCAGGTCAAGCGCCATCGTATGGGTGCTGTGAGCGGCAGGTAACGGAGGTGCGGGTGTGCAGGGCGAGGCGGATAGCGTGTTTTTGAATATCGTCTCGGACAGGGCTGAAGCCGCAAGGCGGGATGCAGGCATCAAACTTATGGATTTCCTGGATCCTCACCAGCAGGCCCTGGCCCAGGCGGTTATAGAGCGAACCCCCGGCGTTAAAATTCGCTTTGATGGCGGGTATGCAAGGGCCGAACGCAAACGGGCTGCGATTATGCCTGATTTTTATCTGACCGAAACTGCAGATTTCTCCCTGACGGCCCTGGAGGTAAGACCTCTTTACCAGGACCAGGGGGCCGGGGCTTTAAGTCACAGGGATTCCCTAGGGGCCATTCTGGGGCTTGGGCTCAAGCGGGAGAAAGTCGGTGATCTCATAGTCTTGCGCGACAGGTGCCAGGTTGTCCTCGCAGCGGAGATACAGGAATATGTGCTTCTCAACCTCCGGAGGGTCGGTGATGTTGAGGTGGGGGTCAGGCCCATAGACCTTGACCAGCTGGAGATTCCCGCTGAAGTTGTCAGGGAGGTTCGCGGCACGGTCGCATCTATGAGGCTGGATGCCATAGCTAGCCTGGGCTTTGGCGTGTCCCGGACGAAGATGGCCGAGGATATCAAGGCCGAAAGGGTCAGGGTCAATTGGACTACCTCAACCAGCCCTGGCCGGCAGATCAAGCAGGGCGATGTGATCTCCATCAGGGGCAGGGGAAGGCTTGAAATAAAGGAGGTGCTCGGCCAGACAAAGCGCGGCCGGATCAGCCTGGTCCTGAATCGTTACGTCTAAGGGTGTGTAGGCAGCATGGGAGATAATGTCGATAGGCGCATTGCTGTTGTCGGGATAGCAGTTGAAGACAGGAAGCTCGCAGCCGCGAAGGTAAATGAGATATTGAGCCTTCATGGGGATATAATTGTCGGGCGCATGGGAATACCCTATAAGGAAAAGAATATTTCAGTGATGGCGCTCATAATTGACGGCACAACCGACGATATAGGGAGCCTCACGGGCAAGCTGGGGAATATTCCGGGCGTCAGGGTGCGCTCTGCGGTAACCGTGTGATTTTCGATCTTTGAGTAAGAGTATATGAGTATGAGCAGGGGCCATGAGCAAGGGGAAAGATGCGCTAGACGAGGGCACGGTTGAGACGCTTATAAAGAAGATAAGCGAGCTCTCCTCGCGGCTCGAGAAGGCCGAGATAGCGGAGTACATAGAATTCCTGAGGAACCCGAGGAGGATCATATACGTCAATTTTATCTCTGGGCTGGCGAGGGGGTTTGGTATAGGCCTGGGGACAACGGTGCTGCTGGCGATATTCCTCTACCTGATGTCGCATCTTGTGACCTTGAACCTGCCTGTGATCGGGAAGTTCATTGCAGACATCGTGAGGATTGTCCGCGATCACCTGCGCTGAGCTGGCCTATCCGTGAGCTGGTGTATCCGGGCTGGCACATGCTTAATCGATATATATCGATATGTCTGGTATATTCTGGCGTATCTAGAGTTCTCGCCACTCCTGGGGTCTATCCCGGGTGGAGACTGGGGGTATAGAAATCCGTGGATAGGAGGAAATTAGAGCACTTCAAGGCCATCATAGAAGAACAGAGGTCGCGTCTCCTCGACCGGGTCGAGCAGTTGGATAAAGGCCTCCAGACTTCCATGAAGGACTCTACCGGGGAATTATCAAGCTATGACAATCACCCTGCTGATGAGGATACCACTATGTATGATAGGGAAAGGGACGTGGGAATCAGGGGTAATACCATAGGGATCCTCCAGAGGATGGATGACGCGCTGGAGCGGATCGAGTCGGGCGAATACGGCACCTGCGAAAACTGCGGCAGGCAGATAGAGGAGGAGAGGCTTCTCTCCATCCCCTACACTACGCTTTGCGTTGAATGCCAGAACGAGCTCGAGATCAGCATGCCCGATCGCTTCCGGAGGCCGGTGGAGGAGAAGGCCCTGGGCGCGCCGTTTGGGGCGCACTTCCTCCGCCCGGACACGCCAGGGATAGATGGAGAGGATGTGTGGCAGGATGTGGCGAAGTACGGTACGTCCAACAGCCCACAGGATATACCGGGATCAACCGAGTTCGGAGAGGTCTACTGGAACGCCGGGGAGGATGTCGGGGCGGTGGAGGACCTGGATTATATCATCGACGAAGGGGATCCTGATGACATCCCGCCTGATCCCGATATCTATAAAAGGGAATGAAAGGATATCTAGTTTTGAGGCTGTCTCTTCAAGAATCACCTGAGCAGGATAGGGGTCGAGCGAATTGAGAGTGAGAGGTCGGGGGCGAATCTACAGGGGAAGGGCGGGCCGGGGAAGCGCTACCCTGGTGATGGTGCTGGTGATTATCATATTGACCGTGATTTGCGACCAGCTGAGCAAGATGTGGGTTATGAAGACCTTCCCGGCAGGGGTTAGGGTTCCGGTATGGGATGGGAAAGTTTACATAACGCGGACGGCGAACCCGGGGGCGGCATTTGGCATACTTCCTAACCAGACTGCCTTCCTTATAGTGGTCGCCGCGGTGGTCCTCCTGCTTGTTATTATATATGGACGTCACCTTATTGCCAGGAGCCCGGTGCTTCGCTTGGGTTTTGGGCTCGCTGTTGGCGGCGCTCTCGGGAACATGATCGACCGTCTGAGGTTCGGGCGGGTCACGGATTTCATCGACCTGAAGTTCTGGCCGGTGTTCAACATCGCCGATATTGCCATCGTCTGCGGCGTGGTATTGCTTTTCTGGGGGCTTCTCAGGCTGACACAGTGACCTGACATAATGGCCTATGCAGTGGCCTGATAGGTGGTCTGATACGGGACGATCCAGTGGCCCGATTGAGCGGCGCAGGATCCAGGTCAGGGGAGGGCTAATGTGAGACCAATTCTATTTTATGTACATAAGGTGCCAGTCTTCTCCTACGGCTTCATGATCGCCATTGCGTTCATCGCCGGGACGATCCTCGGCGTGCGCGAGGCCAGGAGGAGGGGGATCGAACCTGAGAAGGTCATTGACCTGGCCCTTTGCCTCTGCATTTCGGGCATTATAGGGGCAAGGCTGCTTTACATCCTGCTGGACCTGCCTGCATACTGGGGAGAGCCGCTCGAGGTTCTAAGGTTCAAAGATGGTGGGCTCTCGTTTCACGGCGGGTTGTTTGCAGCGATCCTCGCGGGGATCTGGTTTTGCAAGAGGTCTGGCGTGAACCCGTGGGTCATGGCAGATGTGGCAGCTGCACCGGTCGCGCTGGGTTACAGCATAGCACGGATTGGTTGTTTCCTGAATGGGTGCTGTTACGGCGTTGCGAGCAACATCCCGTGGGCCATAGCCTGCGCTGCAGGGGACGCTACGAGGAGGCACCCGACGCAGCTCTACGCCGCCCTTGGGAGCCTGGTGATCTTCGCGATCCTCATGAGCCTGCGTGGCCACAGAAGGTTTCCAGGTTTCCTCATGTTCCTCTATGTCGGACTTTATTCCATCCTGAGGTTCGTCGTCGAGGTATTCCGGGATGTTCCGAGGTTCGCGGGGCCTCTCTCCATAGCCCAGGTTGCGAGCGTAATTGTGGGTTTTGCGGCGTTTGCCTGTATCCACCTTCTCTCGGAGGAGCCGGGTAGAAAGGCAGGTCGGACGCTCGGTGATCCGCACAGTCACGGCAGGTGAAGGGGATGAGGGGGCAAGGCTCGATGTCTTCCTGGCCAGGACCCTGGCCGGAGACATACCATCCCGGGCATTTGCGCGCAAGCTGATAGACCTGCGCAGGATATCGGTGAACGGGAATGCCGCCAGACCAAGCTACAGGATGCGTGCAGGCGACCAGGTCGAGGCGGCTATACCGGAGCCGGAGCCGCCGCGATGCGAGCCTGAGGATATACCCCTCCACGTCCTGTATGAGGATTCGGACATAATCGTGGTAAATAAGCCGAGGGGCATGGTGGTGCATCCTGCCGCCGGGAACCCCGCCCACACGCTGGTGAATGCCCTGCTGGCGCACTGTAGCGACCTTTCGGGCATAGGCGGGGAGATGCGGCCGGGGATCGTGCACCGGCTTGATAAGGGTACGTCTGGGGTCATGGTGGCAGCGAAAAATGATTTTGCCCACGCGGGCCTGGCCGTCCAGCTGAAGGCGCATGAAATGGAGAAGACCTATCTCGCCCTCGTGCACGGTGAGGTCAGGGAGGGGAAGGGGACCATCAGGACCTACATAGGGAGGCACCCGGTGCACCGCAAGAAGATGGCCGTGGTCGATGAGGGCCGGGGTAAGATCGCCATAACTCATTTCGAGGTCCTTGAGCGCTTTGAGACCCTTGAACGTCTCGGTCTCGGTGTGTCTGAGCGTTTCACCCTTCTCAAGATCATCCTGGAGACGGGTAGGACCCACCAGATCCGAGTCCACATGGCGAACATCGGTCACCCTATCGTGTGCGACAATGTCTATGGCCGCCGCAGGTGCGAGTTTGATATAACCGGGCAGGCTCTCCATGCGTGGAAGCTCAAGCTCCGCCACCCCAGGACGCTGGAGGAGATGAGGTTTTGTGCACCTGTGCCTGCGGATATGCAGGGGATAATAGACTCGCTTCGAACGTTCCCGCTTCGAACCGGTGATTGACAATGGACTGGCCTTCTGATATATTAGCGTGGAAAGGATCGCTGTGGAAAGGATTAGTAATGCAACGATTCCCTTTAAGCTGGTCCGGCGAGGCTGGCAAGGGGTTGAATGTAATGTGTTGAGGCCTTCTCGCCGGAGCGGGAAGGCCTTTGTTGATAAGGGCTCAGTGTGATAGGGGCCCGATAGGTGCCCGCAAGGGCTCAGGCGGGCTCTGGCTCTGGAAGGGGGGCAGATAGGCATGGCCCTCGTTGAAAAGGCCCGGATCATGGATTCGGACGGCATCCGGCGGGCAACGATGCGCATAGCCCACGAAATCATCGAGAAGAATAAGGGCGCTGACGATCTCTCATTCGTCGGCATCCGGACGCGCGGTTTCCCCCTCGCAAAGCGGCTTGCAGAGGCGATCCAGCAAATCGAGGGGACGAAGCTTCCGGTTGGCATTCTGGATATAACGCTCTACCGGGACGACCTTACGACCATCGCCGTCCAACCCGTCGTTCATAAAACCGAGATACCCTTCGATGTATCGGAGAAAAAGATAATCCTCGTCGACGATGTCCTCTACACGGGGCGGACCATCCGGGCCGCGATGGATGCGTTGATGGACCTGGGGCGGCCGCGGTCCATCCAGCTCGCCGTCCTGATAGACAGGGGGCACAGGGAGCTCCCGATCAGGGCGGACTATATAGGGAAAAACGTCCCAACCTCGCGGCGTGAGGTGATAAGCGTGAGGCTTGCGGAGATCGACGGGAGCGACGAGGTGATTATACAGGAGTTTTCAGAGAATTCAAGTCATCCTTGCCAGTCATGAAGCTGGCAAGGTTTTTTTATGCAGACCTTGCGCAGGCCCGCCCCGACCCGGGGATGGGCTCAGGTTTGGGCTGTAACATAGAGATAATGTAACGAAAACGAGGTGGAGGGTGAGGCGGATATATGCCACTCAAGAGCAAGGATGTGCTTGGCCTGGAGGATCTCTCGGTCGAGGAGATCGAGCTTATCCTGCAGACAGCGGAGCCGTGCAAGCAGATATTCACGCGCGATATCAAGAAGCTGCCGACGCTCAGGGGCAAGACCATGGTCAACCTGTTTTACGAACCCAGCACGCGGACGCGGACGTCTTTTGAGCTTGCGGGGAAGTGGATGAGCGCGGATGTGACGAATATCGCAACGGCGTCAAGCAGCGTGGTCAAAGGGGAGAGCTTGAAGGATACGGCCAGGACCCTTGAGGCGCTCGGCGCCAATATAATAGTGATCCGCCACCAGATGGCCGGTGCTCCTCACGTGATAGCCAGGTGCGTCAAGGCATCCGTGATCAATGCCGGGGATGGAATGCACGAGCATCCGACCCAGGGGCTCCTGGACCTTTACACGATTCGGGAGCACAAGGGGCGCATCGCGGGGCTCAAGGTTGTCATAATCGGTGATATCTTGCACAGCCGCGTCGCCAAGTCCAACATCTGGGGGCTCACGAAACTCGGCGCCGAGGTTACGGTGTGCGGGCCGCCCACGCTCATCCCGCAGGGTATAGAGAGGATGGGCGTCAATGTGGAATACGACCTCGATGTGGCGCTCCGCGGTGCCGATGTCGTGAACATTCTCAGGATTCAGCTCGAACGCCAGAAGAAAGGCTTGTTCCCGACCATCCGCGAGTATTCCAGGCTTTACGGGGTAAATGCGAAGCGGCTCAGGGCCGCCAGGCCCGATATTCTCGTAATGCACCCCGGCCCCGCAAACCTCGGCGTGGAGATAACCGGGGATGTCGCGGAAGGTGTCCGTTCCGTTATTCATGAGCAGGTGACCAACGGGGTGGCCGTAAGGATGGCGCTCTTGTATCTTTTGTCAGGTGGAGGTGCCTCGGGTGAGATTGCTGGTTAAGGGTGGGAGGGTCATCGACCCGGAGGCCGGGCTCGATGAGGTCCTGGATATTCTGATTGAGAATGGAAAGATAGTATCAGTGGCCAGCGGCATCCCGGCCAAGGGTATCCCGGCCAGGGTCGGGGCCGGAGCAGGAGCTGGGACTGGGACTGGGGCTGGGGGAGGGGCAGGGATCGAGACGGTCGATGAGGTCGTTGATGCCTCGGGAATGATTGTGACGCCGGGCCTTGTGGACATGCATGTGCACCTGCGCGAGCCGGGCAGGGAGGACGAGGAGACCATCGAGACGGGGACTGCTGCAGCGGCTGCAGGTGGGTTCACGTCGATCGCCTGCATGCCAAACACAACCCCTCCGCTGGATACAGGCGCCTTCGTGGAGGCGGTCCGGATGCGGGCAGCGCGTGCCGGCCTGGTGAACGTCTTCCCTGTTGGAGCCATAACCAAGGGGCTGGCCGGGGAGGAGCTAGCTGAGATCGGGGAGCTTCGCGATGCGGGCGTCGTCGGACTCTCTGATGATGGCAGGAGCGTGATGAATGCCGAGGTCATGCGCCGGGCGATGGAATACGCGCAGATGTTCGACCTTCCCGTCATCCCGCATTGCGAGGACACCAACCTCACCGCGGGCGGCGTGATGAACGAGGGTTACATGTCGACGGTGCTCGGCCTCAAGGGGATGAGCCCCGCAGCTGAGGAGGCGATGGTTGCCCGGGATATCATCCTGGCGGAGCTCACCGGCGCTCGCCTGCACATCACCCATGTGAGCACGGCCGGCTCCGTGCGGCTTATAAGGGATGCCAAGCGGCGCGGCGTGCGGGTGACGGCCGATGCGACTCCTCACCACTTCACGCTGACGGATGAGGCGGTGCGGACCTATGACACCAATACCAAGATGAACCCACCGCTGAGGACCCGGGAGGATGTGGAAGCCATCAGGATGGGCCTCGCCGACGGCACGATCGATGCCATCGCAAGCGACCACGCGCCGCATACTTTTGAGGAGAAGGATGTAGAGTATGATAATGCGCCTTTCGGCATAATCGGCCTCGAGACCTCGCTCCCATTGGCCCTGACGGAGCTTGTCGGAGGGGGCTACCTTCCCCTCGGGGAACTCATAAGGAGGATGTCGTCCAACCCGGCGCGAATCCTCGGCCTGGGAGACAAGAAGGCGGGGATCGTTGCCGGCGCCGACGCTGACCTGACGGTAATAGATGTGAAGAGGGAATTCACAGTCGATATCAACGAATTCCGGTCGCTCTCGCGGAATTCGCCCTTCGGCGGGCGGAGGCTGAAGGGACAAGCCTTCGCCACGATCGTGGGAGGCCGGGTGGTGTTCAAACGATGGGTAGCGGTATAGGGGAAGGCATTGAAAGCAAGCCGGTGCAGGTTACGGCGCGGGTCATCTCGAACGTGGAGATTGCACCGTCTGTCTTCCGGATGTCCCTTGATGCGGCCGGGATTGCCCGGTCCGCCCTGCCTGGGCAGTTCGTGCATGTGGCATGCCATGGCCCATTGAGCCTGGACCCGCTTTTAAGAAGGCCGTTCAGCATCTGCGGGGTTGACAGGCAGGGTGGGGCCATCGACATCATCTACCAGGTGGTTGGCCGCGGCACGGAGCTGCTCTCGCGAATCGCCGTGGGGGTGGGGGGCTCGGGCCGGCAGGCAGCCGTCGACATCCTCGGGCCGCTCGGCCGCGGGTTCGGCATCCCCAGGGACGCGCTGCCCGCCAATCTGCCGGGCCGGCCAGACACATCGGAGGCACGATACGGGCCAGGTGCGCCAGGCGCGCCGTGTGCGTGTGCTGTTAGTCCTGTGCTTCTCGTGGGCGGAGGGCTCGGCGTTGCGCCCCTCATCTTCCTTGCGCAGGCCCTCGCCGGGCAGGGGATACAAGCAGATGTTATAGTGGGAGCCAGGTCGCGCGACCTGATTCTGGGCGTTGAGGAATTCGCGCAGCTTGGATGCGATGTGGAGCTCGCCACCGAGGACGGGTCGGCGGGGGCCCGGGGTCTCGTTACGGAGCTGGTCGAGCGGCGGCTTGGTCTTGGTGCGCTGGCTGATGGGCGCGCTGGTGCGCACACTGATGGGCGCGTCGATGGAGGGCATGTTGATGGGCGTGGGGCTCCGGCCGTGCGCTACGCTGCCGTCTTTGCGTGCGGGCCGGCGGCCATGCTCGAGGCGGTAGCCCGCCTGGCGATGGAGCGGGGCGTCCCGTGCCAGGTGTCCCTGGAGGAGCGAATGGCCTGCGGGGTGGGCGCGTGTCTCGGCTGCGTTGTGAAGACCAGGGCAGGGTACAGGCGCGTATGCGCCGACGGGCCCGTGTTTGATGCTGTGGATGTCTTCTTTTTATCTGCCTCCCCCGCGGGGTGATCTGTTAAGTAACAGCCTGATGCCCATGCCATATACAGGTGGCGCGATACCTGAAACGCGCCCCATCCCATAATGCGGTAAAGATTTATGGGGGGTGTTTGAGCTGGCGGAGCCGGATCCGGATGTACGTAGAGATGTAGATGTGTGCAGGGGTATATACATGGATGAGGATGAAGGTAATGGTGGGGATGCGGATGTCAGGGTGAAAGAAGGGTTGCAAAAACAGGATCCAGAGCCTGACTTGCGTGTCGCAATTGGGTCGATTCAGCTCAAGAATCCCGTGATGGTTGCATCCGGGACCTTCGGCTTCGGTGAGGAATACAGCAGGTTTTACAACCTTGAAGAGCTCGGGGCCATAGTTGTCAAGGGCCTCACCCTCAGGCCGCGCGAGGGCAACCCTTCGCCTCGAATAGTGGAAACCCCCGCCGGGATGCTGAACTCCATCGGGCTCCAGAACCCGGGCGTGGACGCGTTTATTGAGCGGGAACTCCCCCGGCTCAGGGGGTACAGGGTCCCGGTGATTGCCAATATATCAGGAGATGCCTTCGAGGATTATTTCGAGATCGCGGAGCGCCTCGATGGCGTCCCGGGCGTGGCGGGCCTGGAGGTGAATGTATCCTGCCCCAATGTGGCGAAAGGCGGCCTCGCCTTCGGCCTGGATCCCGACTCGGTCTACAAGGTCACGCGGGGTATCCGCAAGAGGGTTAAGACAACGGTCATCGTGAAACTCTCACCTAATGTTCAGGATATCGTCGCGATCGCCAGGGCGGCGGAGCAGGGCGGCGCGGATGCCGTTTCGCTCATCAATACCCTGACGGGCATGGTCATCGACGTGCAGCGTGCGCGGCCGGCCCTTGCGAATATCTTCGGCGGCCTGTCGGGGCCATGTGTGAGGCCGGTGGCCGTGCGGATGACATGGCAGGTGGCGCGGGAGGTCGGGGTTCCCGTGATAGGCATGGGCGGCATCATCACAGGCCGCGACGCCCTGGAATTCATCATGGCCGGCGCGTCGGCCGTGGCGGTGGGCACGGGCAGCTTCGTGCAGCCGCGGGCGGCGCTCGAGGTCGTGGAGGGCATCCGTTCATACATGGTGGAGAGGGGCTACGCTTCGGTTGAGGCCCTGCGCGGCCTTGCCTGGAATGTTCATGGCGTGGCGCCGGCGAGCCCGAACGATAAGGGCGAGCCCGCACGATAGCCTGGAGGTTTGGAGTAGTTTTGGGGGGGTAGGTTTTACGGGGGTACCTATCATCAGCAGTGAAAGCGGGTGCATTTATGGGTGCATCTATGAAAACATCTAATATGCTCAATATTAAAGGGAACAATAAGGGGAAACCCGCGCCCCCGGGCGAGGCTGGCCGCAGGGTGATCGTTGCGCTTGATGTCTCCTCTGTGAACGAGGCCATCGCCCTGGTGGACAGGCTCTTGGAATTCACAGATTCATTCAAGGTCGGGATGGAGCTTTTCTATGCAGCAGGCCCCGCAGTGATAGATAAGATCAGGCAGAGGGGAGGGAGGGTTTTCCTGGATCTGAAGCTCCACGACATCCCGAACACGGTCGGCGCAGCTGCCGCAAGTCTCTCGAGGCTCGGGGTATGGATGTTCAATGTCCATGCATCGGGGGGGCTCGATATGATGAAACGAGCGGCCCAGTCAGTATCGGGGGCGGTGTCGGAGGCGGCCCTCGGGCCTGTTGTGGGCCTCGGCATGGAGAGGCCGAGGGTGCTCGCGGTCACGGTGCTCACGAGCATCGACGATAGGAGCCTCAGGGGCGAGCTCGGGGTCGCGCGCTCGGCCGCCGAGCAGGTGGTGGTGCTCGCCGGGCTCGCGAAGGAGGCCGGGCTTGATGGGGTTGTCGCCTCCCCGAGGGAGGCGCAGGCGATACGTGAGGCCTGCGGGCCTGAATTCATCATAGTCACCCCGGGTGTAAGGCCGGCCTGGGCCGAGGCGGGCGATCAGAGGCGCGTCGCTTCGCCGGCCGAGGCGTTCAGGGCGGGGGCCGATTACATCGTGGTCGGACGGCCGGTAACGCAGGCACCAGACCCGGCGGGTGCCATGAAGCGCATCATAGAGGAGGTTTCCGGCATCATAGACGCCGGGGAATAGGTGCAGGCTTATCGGGGGGGAGTAGGCACATCAAGCCGGGGAACCAGTCCGTGAGGTAGAGACAGACTTAGGATAATGTAGATGGTTTAGGCAGATAACCAGAACAGGCCTATGGGAAGGAACAGGAGGCTGTTTTGCGATAATGGATGGAAGCGAGCTTCTAAGGATATTGAAGGAGACCGGAGCCTATTTGAATGGTCATTTCCTGCTTACGTCAGGGCTGCACAGCGACGCATATGTGGAGAAGTTCAGGGTCCTGGAGAGGCCGGAGTACACGGAGGCGGCCTGCCGGGAGCTGGCGGGGCGGTTTGGCGACCAGGGCGTCGCGGTTGTCGTCGGGCCCACCATGGGCGGCGTAATCCTCGCCTACGAGGTGGCGCGGGCCCTCGGGGCGAGGGCCATCTTCGTGGAGCGCGAGGGCTCAGGACGGACCCTCAGGCGCGGCTTCTCGATCGCGAAAGGGGAACGGACCCTTGTGGTGGAGGATGTTGTGACCACCGGTGGCTCTGTTCGCGAGGTTATCCAGGTCGTGCAGGATGCCGGCGGCGATCTGGTCGGCGTGGGCCTGCTTATTGATAGGAGCGCTGGGGGGGCCGATTTCGGCGTGCGGACCGAGAGCCTGTTGAGGTTGCCGCTGGTGACCTACCGGCCGGAGGAGTGCCCGCTGTGCCGCGATGGCATCCCGCTGGTGCGTCCGGGGAGCGTGGTGAGGCAACATGAGAGCTAATTCATCGAATCCTCTGGTGGGAATAATAGCCGGCAGCGAGAGCGACGCCCCGGTCATGAAGGCCGCAATGGATGTGCTTGAGCAATTCGGCATCCCCTATGAGTTTACCATAGCATCGGCGCACCGGGCGCCGGCGCGCGTCCAGGAATACGCAAGCAGCGCGGCGGGCAGGGGCCTCGAGGTCATCATTGCAGGCGCAGGCATGGCGGCTCACCTTCCCGGCGTTATCGCCTCCTGGACCGTGCTCCCCGTCATCGGCGTCCCGGTCAAGGGCGGCGCCCTCGGTGGCGTGGACGCCCTCTACTCCATGGTTCAGATGCCGGGCGGGGTCCCGGTCGCAACCGTGGCAATCGACGGGGCCAAGAACGCCGCCCTGCTCGCGTGCGAGATCCTGGGGGTCAAGTTCCCCGAAATCCGGGACCGGCTCATAAAATACCGGCAGGACCTCGAGAGACAGGTGGCGAGCGCCGCCGCCAGGGTCGCGCAGGGCGAACTATCTACGGAATAGGCAGCGGGGCCAGGGAAGGGTCGGGCATGCCGAATATTTATGAGGTTTTGATGAGAAACGTTCGGAAATAGCTTGACAAGATGTCAATCTAGCGTTAGAATTTGGATGGAATACGGTGAAAACCGAATATTCCAGGCCGGGAGATTTCAAACCTTCGGTGGCGCCTCGTAGCCTTCCCTGCCTCCCCCACATTCAGCGGAGCCTCCGGGCGCCACCTCTTATAATGCTTCCCCCACATGCTTTGTTCGTAATGGAGGTAAGTAAGTCTGCGAGCGAATTGACCCCTGAGCTCGCAGACTACCTGCTCACCTCCACCAGTGCGGCGCCAGTCGGTGATAAGCTATTCAGAGGAGGGACGCCAGGTGATTCCGCGATACACCTACCCTGAGATGGCAAGGATCTGGAGCGACGAAAACCGCTTTTCCAAATGGCTCGAGATAGAGCTTGCCGCATGCGAGGCCTGGGCCAACCTCGGCCGGATACCTCCGGACGCGCTTGAGAAAATCAAGAAAAACGCGCGCTTTGACGTCAAAAGGATCGAAGAAATCGAGGAGGTCACGAACCACGACGTCATAGCCTTCTTGACCTGCGTCGCGGAGAATGTCGGGGAGGAGTCCAGGTTTATTCATATGGGCATGACATCGTCGGACGTTGTAGATACGGCGATGTCTCTGCTTATGCTGGATGCGCTGGATATCATCATCGGTGATGTCAAGGTCCTCATAGACGTGATGGTCGAGCGCGCCAGGGAACACAGGCACACGGTCATGATCGGGAGGACCCACGGCGTCCATGCAGAGCCGGTGACCCTCGGCCTCAAGTTCGCCTTGTGGGTTTCGGAGATGCGACGCAATCTCGCGCGCATAGAGCAGGCGAGGAAGACGATAGCGTTCGGCAAGATCTCGGGAGCTGTCGGGACCTATGCCAACGTCGACCCCTATGTCGAGGAATATGTCTGTAAGAAGCTCGGGCTCGCGCGCGCTGACATCTCGACCCAGATACTGCAGCGAGACCGGCACGCCGAGCTCCTCACCACCCTGGCCATCACGGCGGGCTCCATTGAAAAATTCGCAACCGAGATCAGGAGCCTCCAGCGGACAGAGATATTCGAGCTCCAGGAGCCATTCAAGAAGGGGCAAAAGGGCTCCTCTGCGATGCCCCACAAGCGCAACCCCATAATGTGCGAGCGGATGGTCGGGCTCGCCCGCGTGATCCGCGGGAATGCCATGGTTGCCCTGGAGGATATAGCGCTCTGGCACGAGCGGGACATCACACATTCATCCGCCGAGAGGATCATCATCCCTGACAGCACCATTCTCATGGACTATATGCTCAGGAAGTTCACAGGCATCGTAAAGGGCCTCGTCGTCCGGCCCGAGCGGATGAGGGAAAACCTGGAGCGCACGGGAGGCCTCATCTTTTCAGAGCTTGTGCTGCTTGCCCTGGTCGACAAGGGCCTGACGCGGGAGGACGCCTACGCTATAGTGCAGTCGAACGCGGCGAAGGCCTGGGACGAGGGGCTCAACTTCAAGGAGCTCGTCGCGGGCGACCCCAGGGTGCGCGAACGGCTCACGGCGCAGGAGATCGAGGCATGTTTCGACCCGTCGCACCATCTCAAGCATGTGGATGAAATATTGGATCGACTGAGCATCTAAGACCCACCCCACCCCGTGGTGATGCAGACCCCGCGGGCCCCTGCAAATGCCCATTCCAGGGGCATTCGCGATGTGATGGTGTAATGATGTAATAAGGTGAATCAGAAGGAGAGGGTATCATGGAGAAGAGGGAGCGGCTTTACGAGGGTAAGGCGAAGATAGCGTTTGCAACGGACGACCCGGGGCTGGTGATATTCGAATTCAAGGATGCCGCAACGGCCTTCGATGGTAAGAAGAAGGGCACGATACTGGGCAAGGGCGCGGTGAACGCCAGGATATCGGCCGTGCTCTTCAAATATTTGGAGGAAAGGGGCATACCCACCCACTTCAAGGAGCTCTTGAGCCCCGTGGATATGCTCGCCCTGAAGGTGGAGATCATCCCGGTCGAGGTCGTGATGCGCAATATCGTGGCGGGCAGCCTCTCCAAGCGGCTGGGCATAGAGGAGGGGCGGTCGCTGGATGAGCCTGTGCTCGAGTTCTATTACAAGTCCGATGAGCTCGGGGACCCCATGATCAACCAGTATCATGTGAGGGCCATGAAGCTGGCGAGCGACGATGAACTCCTGCGCATCGTCGAGCTCTCGTTTGCCATAGACCGTCATCTCAAGGGCTTTTTTGCGGCGAGGAAGCTTGAGCTGGTTGATTTCAAGCTCGAATTCGGGCGGCGCGGGGGCGATGTATACCTTGCCGACGAGATATCGCCGGACACATGCAGGCTCTGGGACATGTCAACCCGTGAGAAGCTGGATAAGGACAGGTTCCGCAGGGACCTCGGAGGGGTAGAGGATGCCTACCAGGAGGTTCTAAGGCGGGTGGAAGGGCCGGGAGAGCAAAGCTAAGTGTGAGTTCGAAGATTATCGCCACTTTTCCAGGGGTTGCCGGTGTTGCGCTCCGGGGACGGCGCGCTTGCGGCGCGCCTCCGTTGAAATTTGGCGCGAGGGCCTTGCCAAATTTCAAAGGCACCGTCGCGCAAACACCGGCAACCCCTAAGACATCCTGGTAAACTAGCACAAATTAAAGAACCTGCGCTTAGACATATTGTAGGTGTAGGTATATTGCAAGTGCTATATCGGGGGGTATAGGGATATGTTGTGGAAAGCCAGGGTCCGCGTGACTTTGAAAAAGGGGATTCTCGACCCGCAGGGCAAGGTGCTGGAAGGCTCCCTGGACAGGCTCGGCTACAAGGAAGTCAGGGAGGTCCGCGTTGGGAAGTATATGGAGATCGCGCTCGAGGCGGAGGACGCCCCCGGGGCGCGCGTCAGGGTCGAGGAGATGTGCCGGCGGCTTCTTGCAAACCCGGTTATCGAGAATTTCGCCGTTGATGTTGATGCGGAGCCGGGCGGTGCGGCGACGACGGCCCAGGCGAAATCTCAGGCGGCGCAGGACGGCGGGGCAGGGGCCGGTGCTGCAGGTACAGGTACTGGTACGGGTGCGGGGGTGGGGCGATGAGGACTATGAGCGGGGTGAACGCCGTGAAAATGAGGGTAGGGGTTGTGATATTCCCCGGCTCGAACTGCGACCACGACTGCCACCATGCGGCGCAGGTCATGGGCATGGATGCCGAATATATCTGGCATGCAACCCGCGATATCTCGGGCTTCGACTGCATAATTCTGCCGGGCGGTTTCTCCTACGGGGATTACCTCCGCGCGGGCGCGGTTGCCCGCTTTTCGCCTATCATGGAGGCCGTGACGAGGTTTGCCGAGCGGGGAGGGCTCGTGCTCGGGATATGCAATGGCTTTCAGATCCTCCTGGAGGCGGGGCTCCTGCCCGGCGCCATGATGCGAAACCGCAACCTCAAGTTCATATGCAAGACCATCCACCTTCGCGTTGAAAACGCCGGGACCCCGTTCACGGGGGCGTGCGCGCCCGGACAGGTGCTGGCCGTGCCCATAGCCCACGGCGAGGGGAATTACTATATCGACCCCGAGGGGCTCCGCGAGCTCAACGCCAACAAGCAGGTGGTCTTCAGATACTGCGATCCCCATGGCGCGGTCACGGACGAGGCCAACCCCAACGGGTCGTGCGATAATATAGCTGGGATCATAAACCGCGAGGGAAATGTCCTGGGCATGATGCCCCACCCCGAGCGGTGCGTCGAGCGGGTTTTGGGCGGGGAGGATGGTCGCTTTGTCTTCGCATCGCTTCTCAGACGCTGGTCGAGAGGGGGCGGCTACGATGCAGGATGCGCCCTGGCGTGAAATGGGCTTGAAAGATTATGAGTACGAGAGAATTGTAGAGATCATGGGCAGGGAGCCAACCTACACCGAGCTCGGGATGTTCAGCGCGATGTGGTCGGAGCACTGCGGTTACAAGCATTCGAAATCCACGCTGAAGCTGTTTCCGACGAAGGGGGAGAGGGTCCTTCAGGGGCCCGGGGAAAACGCCGGCATCGTGGATATAGGGGGCGGCATGGCCCTAGTGATGAAGATGGAGAGCCATAACCACCCGTCGGCCATTGAACCCTACCAGGGGGCTGCGACGGGGATCGGCGGGATACTGCGCGATATATTCACCATGGGGGCGCGGCCGGTGGCCCTCCTGGATTCCTTGAGGTTTGGGGATTTGAGCAATGACAAGGTGAAGTATCTTTTCGACGGCGTTGTGGCGGGCATAGCGGGCTACGGCAATTGTATCGGCGTCCCGACCGTGGCGGGGGAGGTATACTTCGAGGAGCCTTACACGCGAAACCCGCTCGTCAACGTCATGTGCGTGGGGATCATGAAGACGAGCGAGATCGCCAGGGGCGTCGCCGCGGGCGTCGGGAATGCCGTTATGGTTATAGGCTCGAAGACGGGGCGCGATGGCATTCACGGTGCTACCTTCGCCTCGGTCGAGCTGGACGAGAGATCGGAGGAGCGCCGGCCGGCGGTCCAGGTGGGGGATCCATTTACGGAGAAGCTCCTGGTCGAGGCGTGCCTCGAGATCATCAGGGGCGGCTACGTTGTCGGCATCCAGGATATGGGCGCAGCCGGGCTCACGAGCTCCACGGTGGAGATGGCGGCCCGGGCGGGCACGGGGATGGAGATAGAGCTCTCCCTGGTCCCCAGGCGTGAGGAGGGGATGACCCCTTACGAGATAATGCTCTCGGAATCCCAGGAGCGCATGGTTGCGGTCGTGGAGCCGGATAAGGTCGATAAGGTGCGCGAGATATTCGCCAAGTGGGGCCTGGATGCTGTGGTCGTCGGCCATGTGACCGGCGACGGGCTCATGCGGGTCAAGGAGAACGGCAAGGTGGTCGCGGAGATCCCGGCAAAGGTCCTGGCCGAGGCGCCCGTCTACAACCCCGAGGCGAGAAGGCCGGCCCGGATCGACGAGATGCATGCCTTCGACCCGGCCACGCTCCCCGAGCCGCAAGATTACAACGAGGTCTTGATGAGGCTCATGTCATCCCCGAGCATCGCCAGTAAGGAATGGGTCTACGAGCAGTACGATCACATGGTGAGGACGAATACGGCGATCGTGCCGGGCGCGGCTGATGCGGCCGTGTTGCGCGTGAAGGAGCTGGGGACGCCGGGCCACGAGGTCGGGATCGCCCTGACCGTTGACTGCCAGGGTCGATACTGCTACCTCGATCCCTACCAAGGGGCTGCAATCGCCGTAGCGGAGGCTGGCCGCAACCTGGCCTGCGTTGGCGCGGAGCCACTCGCCATCACCGATTGCCTTAATTTTGGGAACCCCGAGAAGCCCGAGATGTTCTGGGAGTTCCAGGAAAGCGTGAAGGGCATGGCCGATGCCTGCCGCAAGCTGGGCATCCCAGTTATTAGCGGGAATGTAAGTTTCTATAATGAGGCGGAGGGCGTGGCGATCTACCCAACGCCGGTGGTGGGCATGGCCGGCCTCCTACCGGATGTTGCTCTGAGGATCACACAGGGTTTTAAGAGGGAGGGCGACCTCATCGTGCTGCTGGGCGCGACCGGCGCGGACATGGGCGGGAGCGATTATCTCGAGGTGATTCACGGGGTCGTTGCAGGCAGCCCACCCAGGCTCGACCTGGAGGCCGAGAGGCGCGTCCAGGCCTGCTGCCGCGATGCGGTGCGGCGCGGCCTGTTGAGCTCGGCGCACGACTGCGCTGAGGGAGGGCTCGCGGTGGCTCTGGCCGAGAGCTGTATCTCCGGCAATGTTGGGGCGCACATTGCCATTGTCCATGGCGGCTCCAGCACCAGTGATCATGGTGCTGACGGCCGCGATGCTGGTCACTGCGACGCTGGCGGCTGCGACGTTGCTACTGGTGCCCGCGATATTGAATGCTGCGGCAGCTGGAGCTCCGGTATGAGACCTGATTTCTTGCTCTTCAGCGAGAGCCAGGGCAGGATAGTCGTGTCCCTGCCCGAGGAGAATCGTAAGGAGCTGGAGGAACTGGCCAGCCGCCATGGGATCCCGTTTGAGGTTATCGGCAGGGTCGGCGGGGCCAGGCTGGTGATGCGGGTAGTCGAGGATGCCGATTCGGGTCCGGTTGGACCCGGCCAGCGCCGGTGGAGGCGCCTCGTAGATCTTGATCTGCATGATCTGGATCGCGCGTGGAGGACCAGTATAGCAAGGCATATGAGTGATGGCGAATCTGCTGAAGCAGCAGCTGAAATAGCGGCAAGGTAAGCGGCAAGAAGGCAAGGTAAGACGGTGCAGAGCAGTTATGAGGCACTGTAACTAGACATCGTGATGAGGTAGTACGATGAGGCGTTGCGAGGAGACGTTGATGATATGGCTGCGTATGTGAGTTGCGAGGGGCCAGGCTGCGGGGGTGCAAGTTGCAAGGGAGCGGGAGCGGTGGGTTGCGCAGCGAGGTGCGCAGGAGGCCGCCCGGATAAGCCCAGGGAGGAGTGCGGCGTCTTCGGGGTATATGGGAAGAGCCCCGGCATCGATGCCGCGGGCCTCACTTACCTGGGATTATATGCATTGCAGCACAGGGGGCAGGAGAGCGCGGGGATGGCGACATCCGATGGAGAGGCGCTCATTCTCCACAAGGAGATGGGGCTTGTAGCGAAGGTCTTCCCCGATGAGGTACTGGATGGCCTCAAGGGCCATATCTCCGTTGGGCACGTCCGGTATTCAACGACAGGCTCGAGCCGCGTGGAAAACGCCCAGCCGCTTCTCGGACGGTGCAAGTACGGCGCGGTCGCCATCGCCCACAACGGGAATCTCGTGAACACGCTGGAGCTTTTCAAGGAGCTCGAGGCGCAGGGGAGCGTCTTCCAGTCCACCCTTGACACGGAGGTCGTCCTGCACCTCGTGGCGCGGTCAGAGGCTCAGGATGTCGAGGATGCCGTCAGGATAGCCGCAGGCCGGCTCCAGGGCGCCTATTCCATAGTTGTGCTGGCGGGCGACAAGCTCATGGCCCTGCGGGACCCCCATGCCATTCGCCCGCTTTGTCTCGGAGAGTCGCGGGATGCCTACTTTATTTCCTCCGAGACGTGCGGCCTCGATACCGTCGGGGCTCGTCTCATACGCCACGTCGGGCCTGGGGAGATGGTGACGATCGACCGGGGCGGGGTCCGGTTTTCCCAGGCCGTGCCCGCCCGGAGGCGGGCGGCGTGCGTCTTTGAGTTTATTTATTTCGCCCGGCCGGATAGCGAGATAGATGGGGTGGGTGTGCATACCGCCCGCAAGCGCATGGGGCAGGCCCTTGCCCGCGAGTTCCCTGTGGATGCGGATATGGTTATAGCGGCGCCGGATTCGGGCATCTCGGCGGCGATCGGGTTTGCCGAGGCATCGGGCATCCCCTATGATACGGGGCTGACGAAAAACCGGTATGTTGGCAGGACGTTCATCCAGCCAAGCCAGACCATGCGGGAGCTCGGGGTCAGGATAAAGCTGAACCCCATCGCGGACCTGGTGGCAGGCAAGCGCGTGGTCATGATAGACGATTCCATAGTCCGCGGCACCACCAGCGTCAAGACTATTGAGATGTTGAGGTCCGCCGGGGCTAAGAAGGTTCACATGTATGTCGCTTCGCCGCCGGTCCGCTACCCCTGCTACTACGGGATAGATACGTCGGCCCGCGGCGAGCTGATAGCCTCCAATCACACAATTGACGAGATCAGGGAGCACCTGCGGGCTGACAGCCTCTGTTACCTGAGCCTCGAGGGGCTTATCGGGGCGATGGGGCCGCTCGAGGGCTCATTGTGCCTTGCATGCCTCGATGGCGAGTACCCGGTTGAATTGCCGGGTGGTGGGGCCGCGCAAAAGCATGTGCTGGAGTTGAGGGCATGAGGATAAAGGGCAGGGATAGAGGGGTGATCAGAATTTGGAATTGAGGCGTAAAGGGCAAGGGCAGGAAGGGAAAGGGGAGTCTTTGAGCTACAAGGCGGCGGGGGTGGACATCGAGGCGGGCTATGAGGTGGTGCGCCGCATCAAGGGACTGGCGCGATCCACATTCAGGCCCGAGGTCGTCGGAGATATAGGTGGGTTCGGCGGTGGATTCGCGCTCAAGGTATCGGGCTCGGGCGCCATGCGAAATCCCGTGCTTGTCTCGGGGACCGACGGCGTCGGGACGAAGCTCAAGATCGCCTTTATGATGAATAAGCATGATACCGTCGGCGTGGATGTTGTGGCCTACTGCGTGAACGATATAATCTGCCATGGGGCGGAGCCGCTGTTTTTCCTGGATTATTTCGCCTGCGGGAAGTTGGATCCTGCGCAGGCCGAGGATGTGGTGAAAGGGGTTGCGGATGGCTGCCGCCAGGCGGGGTGTGCGCTCATCGGCGGGGAGACTGCCGAGATGCCCGGGTTTTACCCTGAGGGCGAGTACGACCTGGCGGGCTTTGCTGTAGGCGTGGTCGAACGTAATGAGCTGATAGACGGGTCGAAGGTCGCGCCCGGCGATGCGATTATAGGCATAGCATCGAGCGGCCTGCAGAGCAGCGGGTTTTCCCTCACGCGGAAGGTCCTCTTTGACGTGGCGGGCTACAGCGTCTTCGACGAGGTGCCCGAGCTGGGAACGATCGACGGGCGCGCCAAAACCCTGGGCGAGGAGCTCCTCACGCCGACCCTGGTATATGCCAGGCCGGTCCTGCAGCTCAGGCGGGACTTCGAGCTCCGCGGGATCGCTAACATAAGCGGCGGCGGGCTTCCCGAAAACCTGCCGAGGGCGATGGCCGAGGGGACCCGCGCCAGGATAGAGTGGGGCACCTGGCCCGTCCATCCCATATTCGACCTGATCCAGAGGACGGGCAACATCTCGGGCGACGAGATGATCAGGACCTACAACCTCGGGATTGGCATAGCAGTGATAGTGGACTCTGAATCCGCGGACGGGGTCGTGGAGGCCCTCGCTCGCATGGGGCACGCGGCGTACATCATAGGCAGGGTCGAGGAGGGGCCCAAGGGCGTGGAGATAGTGAATTTGGATTAGCCCTCTGATGGTGTTTTGATGATAGAGCTCTAATTAATGAAGCTTTGATCAATGAAGCTTAGATGATAACGCTCTGATGAAGCTTTGGGACATAGAGGTGGGGAACGTGCGACGCTTGAGGCTCGGGGTGCTGGTTTCGGGCCGGGGGACCAATCTGCAGTCGATTATTGACGCCATTGAGAGGGGCGATCTCGCGGCCGATATCGCCATCGTGATCAGCAACAGGAAGGACGCGCTCGCCCTAAGGCGGGCCAGGGATCATGGCATCGAGGCCATCTACATGAGCCCGCGGCATTACCCGTCGCGCGAGGCGTATGACGACGCGCTAAAGGCCGAGCTCGAGGGGAGAAATGTCGGCCTGGTCGTGCTTGCCGGCTATATGCTCGTGTTGTCGCCCGGGTTCGTCAGGCATTTCTACGGGAGGCTGGTGAATATCCACCCGGCCCTCCTGCCGTCCTTCCCGGGCACGCACGCGCAGGCCCAGGCCCTCGCGCGCGGGGTCAAGATATCAGGCTGCACCGTTCATTTTGTAGATGAGGGCGTGGATACGGGGCCGATCATCCTCCAGGCTGCGGTGCCGGTCCTCGAGGACGACACCGAGGAGATACTTTCCGCCAGGATTCTCGAACAGGAGCATATACTATACCCGCGCGCGATCCAGCTTTTTGCGGAGGGGCGGCTCGTGATCGAGGGCGGGCGGGTCAGGATTCTGCCGGGACCGGTGTCGGGGAATGGCTCCGGCATTGCTGAGTTTGGGTTATAAGCTAGATAATAAGGGACGGGGAGTGAAGTGCAAATGGGAGATTCAAAGGCCATCGCGGGTAATTTTATTGATGATGTCATCAAGGTCAGGAGGGCCCTTGTAAGCGTATCGGACAAGACGGGCATTATTGATTTCGCCAAGGGGCTCGCAGGGCTCGGGTGCGAGATCATCTCGACGGGCGGGACATTTAAAGCCCTGCGGGACGCCGGCGTGCCCGCCATTCGTGTGGATGAGGTGACGGGGTTCCCCGAGGTGCTGGACGGCCGGGTGAAGACCTTGCATCCTGCGATTCACGCCGGCATACTGGCCATCAGGGGCAAGGCCGAGCATGAGGAGCAACTCGCAAAGCTCGATATCAAGCCGATAGACCTGGTTGTCGTAAACCTTTATCCCTTTGAGGCGACGGTCGCGAAGCCCGGGGTCTCCCTGGAGGACGCGATCGAGAACATCGATATCGGCGGGCCGACCATGATCAGGTCCGCGGCAAAGAATTCGGATGGTGTGGCGGTCATCACAAGCCCGGCGCGCTACGGCCAGGTCCTCGATGAGCTGCGGGCGACCGGCGGGATCTCCAGGAAGACTCGGATGCAGCTCGCCCTCGAGGCGTTCCTCCACACGGCGAAATACGATAGCGCCATATACGACTTCCTGAGAAAGCGCCCAGAAATCGCGGGCGCCGCCGCGGCGGGGTTCCCGGAGGTCATGACCCTGACATACCGCAAAGCGCAGGACCTCCGCTACGGCGAGAACCCCCACCAGGGGGCCGCGTTTTACGTAGAGCCCAAAATCGCCGTCCCCTGCATATCCAATGCCAGGCAGCTCTGGGGCAAGGAGCTTTCCTTCAATAACATCAACGACGCAAACGCCTGCCTGGAGATCCTCGCGGAGTTTGATGAGCCGGCCGCTGTCGCCGTAAAACATGCGAACCCATGCGGTGTGGGCTGTGGCTCCAGCATCCTGGAGGCCTACCGCAAGGCCTATGAGAGCGATCCAGTATCCATATTCGGAGGCATCGTCGCGGTGAACCGGCCGATGGATGAGGCGACGGCCAGGGAGTTGAGCTCGATCTTCCTTGAGATTGTGATGGCGCCGTCATTTGACCAGGCTAGCCTCTCCATCCTGACTCAAAAGAAGAACCTCAGGGTGCTCGAGATAGGGGATATCAGCGCGAGCAGGTCGTATAAGGGCTACGATCTGAAGAAGGTGGTGGGCGGCCTGCTGGTGCAGGACCGGGACGTTGAGGACTTCAAGCTCGAGGACGCTAAGGTCGTTACGCGCCGCCAGCCCACCGAGGCCGAGTGGAAGGACATGCTCTTTGGCTGGAAGGTCGTGAAACACGTGAAGTCCAACGCCATAGTGCTGGCCAGGGACGGGGCTACGATAGGCGTCGGGGCCGGCCAGATGAACAGGGTCGGTGCCGCGAGGATAGCCATTGAGCAGGCGGGCGAGAAGGCATATGGCTCGGTCCTTGCATCGGATGCCTTCTTCCCCATGCGGGATACCGTGGACGCAGCGGGCAAGGCGGGCGTAACCGCCATAATCCAGCCCGGTGGGTCAATCAAGGATGAGGATTCTATCGAGGCTGCAAATGAATATGGCATCGCGATGGTATTTACGGGCGTGCGGCATTTTCGCCACTAATATCTACTGGCCGGACCCTGTTATCCTGTTATGATAGGTTTGGCGTTGGGCCCGGCTCAATTCTGGCCGGATAGCGGGATATTTGGTTTGGAGGGACAGGCAATGAAGGTCCTTGTTGTCGGCGGGGGCGGGCGCGAGCACGCCCTCGTCTGGAAGATAGCTCAAAGCCCAACGGTGGATAAGGTATACTGCGCGCCGGGAAACCCCGGCATAGCTGAGCTTGCAGAGTGCGTAACGCCGGGTGACTCGGTGGGCGCGCTCGCCGACTTCGCCTGCGAACACGATATTGATCTCACCGTCGTAGGCCCCGAGGCCCCGCTCGTGGCCGGAATTGTGGACGAGTTCAAACATAGGGGCCTTGCAGTCTTCGGTCCCACCAGAGCGGCCGCGATGCTGGAGTCGAGCAAGGCGTTTGCAAAGGATTTTATGGCTCGCCACGACATACCTACCGCTGAGCACAGGACGTTTAACAGGCTCGATGACGCCCTTCGCTTCATAGACGCCTTTGCCGGGTTTGAGGCCGGGCGCCCCCTGGTTGTGAAGGCCGATGGACTCGCGGCCGGCAAGGGCGTGATTATCGCTGAGAATAGGAAGGATGCTGAGGCCGCGGCGCGGTCCATCATGGCTGAGCGGGCCTTCGGCGCGGCGGGTGACAGGGTTGTGATCGAGGAATTCCTAGAGGGCGAGGAGGTTACGGTTCTGGCCTTTAGTGACGGCGCGACGGTGGTTCCTATGGTCTCGTCCCAGGACCACAAACGCCTCATGGATGGGGATGCCGGACCCAATACAGGTGGGATGGGCGCATACGCGCCAGTCCCTGCAGTTAGCGAACCGCTCCGGGAGAGGGTGCTCCGCGAGATCCTGGCGCCGGCCGTCCGGGGCATGGCGGAGGAAGGGACTCCATATGCAGGGGTGCTCTACGCCGGCCTGATCCTGACGGTGGACGGCCCAAAGGTTCTCGAATTCAACGCCAGGTTCGGCGACCCCGAGGCCCAGGTGGTTCTCCCGCTCCTCGAGACCGATCTCATATCGATAATCGAGGCCGTGCTCGCAGGGCGACTCGCATCCTCCGATATCAGGTGGCGCAAGGGGGCGGCAGCTTGCGTGGTCCTCGTTTCGGGCGGTTATCCAGGGCGCTACGAAACGGGCAAGGAGATTAGGGGCCTTGAACAGCTCGAGGGCCTTGAGGGCGTCGTGGCATTTCACGCCAGCACGAAGCTCGCAGGGGGCAGGCTCGTCACGGCAGGCGGCAGGGTCCTCGACATCACTGCACTGGGCGACTGCGTGGGTGACGCAGTGGCGCGCGCCTATGAGGCATGCGAGAGGGTTGGGTTTGAGGGCGCCTATTACCGCAGGGATATCGGCTGGCGCGCAGGCGCGCACCGGGACCGGATAGCAGGCCGGAAAAAGTTTTAAAAAACCCCCTACGATTGTATACCTACACTTGTAGGGTTGTCTCGCCTTGTGGTAAAATGGTTCACAAGGCGAAAGAGGTGGCAGCGGTGGAAACATCAGAGACTCTGGAAACGATAAAAGCAGCAAGGACAGCGACGGGAACGATGGAGAGGATTCTGGCAGGGGATACTGCAAATTACATAGGCAGGGATGTGGTGCTCGAGGGCTGGGTTCATAATGTCAGGTCGCTGGGCGGCCTTTCATTTTTGATCCTGCGGGATAGGACCGGGATTGTACAGTGTGTTGGCGATGCCTGCGGGTGCGCGGATGAGATAGACGGGCTCCCGACTGAGTCGGTTGTGAGGGTTCGCGGCAAGGTCCGCGCCGATGGCCGGGCCCCGGGCGGGGTCGAGGTCGAAGTAGCCGGGGTTGAGGTTATAAACCCCGCCATCGAGAATATACCTTTCGAGATAAACAAGAACGGGATCAATGCCGGCCTCGACGTCCAGCTCGATAACAGGGTGATCAGCCTGCGCCACGCGACCTCCCAGGCGATATTCCGCGTGGCGGCCGAGATCGTGCGCATCTTCAGGGAATACCTCGGGAGCCAGGGATTCATCGAGGTTTTCACCCCCAAGATCGTGGCGTCCGGCACCGAGGGAGGGTCGGCCCTCTTCCCCGTCGATTATTTCGGCAGGAGGGCATTTCTGGCCCAGAGCCCCCAATTTTACAAGCAGATGGCTGTGGGGGCCGGTTTCGAGCGTGTATTCGAGGTGGGGCACGCCTACCGGGCCGAGGAGCACAACACCTCGCGCCATCTCAACGAGTACGTCAGCCTCGACCTGGAGATGGGCTTCATCAAAGACGAGGGCGATGTGATGGATGTGGAGGAGGGGTTCATAAGGTCCCTCCTATCCGAGTTGGAGCGGACGCGCAAGGCCGATTTCGATGCCTGCGGGGCGAAGATCCCCGTGCTTCCGCCGGGGGCGTGCATACCGCGCCTGCGCTTCAGCGAGGTCGTGGCGATACTCAGGGATGAACACGGCCTTGATCTCTCGCGCCGGAGCGACCTCGACCCGGAGAGCGAGCGCCTCATATGCGACTATTGCGCTGAGAGACTGGGATCGGAGTTTGTTTTCGTTACGCATTTCCCGCGGAGCGCACGGCCCATGTACGCCATGCCGGATAGGGATGACCCGAAGCTGAGCCGGAGCTTTGACCTCCTTTTCAGGGGGCTCGAGGTGACCACCGGCGGGCAGCGGATACACAAGCATGACATGCTGGTGGAGAGCATCAAGGCCCGGGGCCTCGATCCCGCGACGTTTGAGCACTATCTCAAGGCATTCACCCACGGCATGCCGCCCCACGGAGGGCTTGCGATCGGGCTCGAACGCATTACAGCGAGGCTCATGGGCCTCGGCAATGTGAGGGAGGCATCCCTCTTCCCGCGCGACAGGGACCGGCTCACCCCGTAGCATAGTCCTCTAAGTGCTAGCCGTCCTAGCCGTTATCATGATCGGGCGCGGAGGGCATGAGGCGCGGTGGGACCGCGAGCGTCTGCTGCCTTTCGTATATCACCATGCCCGGTTTCGCGCCCCTGGGCTTCCGGACGTAGCGGCGCCGTGTGTAGTCGATATCCACGTTTGTGCTCTGCCTCCCCTTGCTAAAATACGCCGCGAGCCCGGCCGCGTCGAGGAGCGCTCTCTCTGATACATTCCCCTTATCATCGGCGCGGATTATGACGTGCGCGCCCGGTATGCCCTTTGCATGGAGCCAGATATCATCCGGGGCTGCCTGCCTCATCGTCAGGAAGTCGTTTTCGCGATTATTGCGCCCCACGAGTATCTCGTAGCCGTCCTCGGACTTGAACCGCATGGGGCGGGGCCTGTTTGCGGCCGCCACGGGGCCCGCCCGGCGGCTCCGGTTGCGGGCCCGCACGTCCCGGGCATGCCCGTCCTGCCGGGCGCGCCGTCCGTCCTGAACCCCATCCGGCAGGCCTTCCGCATAGCCTGAGGCAATGAGCTCTTCCCTGATTTCATCGACCGCATCCAGCGATTGCGCCTGCTCAAGGGTCAGCGCCACCTGTTCCAGGTATTCGATGTCGCTCTTAGTCCTGTCCCTTTGCTCCCTTGTCACCTCGAGGCTCCTCTTGGCCTTGGCGTACTTCGCGAAATATGCCTGAGCATTCTCGCTCGGCGCCAGCGCCGGGTCGAGCTCTATCTTTACGGGTTTGAGCTCCGGGTCGAAGTAGTTTATGACCCGGGCTTCTGTATCTCCCTTCTTCAAAACCCCCATATTCGCCTTGATGAGCTCCCCCATGAGCTTGTAGCTCTCGGCGTTCTCGGCATCGCACAGGGCCTCCTCTTGGCGGTCGAGCTTCCGCCGGGCCCGGGAGAGGTTGCCTTCGATCACCCTCACCAGGCGGCTCTTTGCCTCGGCCAGGGAGATCTGTATGTCCCGGGGGGTGTAGACGTAGTCGAGCATCTCCGAGATGCTTGCGAATTCCCTCGCTACAGCTTCGGCAGGGGGGCCAGCGGCTTCGTCGCCGGGATTTGGGCGCTGGATGAGGGGGAAGGGCGCAAATGCCAGGATCCTCCCGGTCCCTGAGTCCTCCACGACCGTAGGCCGTGTGAATCGCCCCTCCTTTATAATCTCCGCCATATCTGAAAGCGACGCAGCGAGTCGCCCGGCGATGCGCTCGACCGCCCCGGCCCCGGTGCCGGCCCTGGTGCCAGCATCCGGGGCCTCGGCATCTGGGGCCGCTGCGACCGCTGCGCGGACTGGCGCATCAGGATCAAGCCCGGCGCGCTCGACGATCTCCCGCGCGAGCGTGGGCCCGAAGCCTATGAAGGTATTCATCACCCACCTGCTGACGGAAACCCCGGCGGTTTCGGTGGAGAAGGATTCCTCCACGAGGCGTGCAAGGGATTCCCGTGTCTCGCCGAGAAGGTCCCTCTTGTCCCCGGCAGGCGGCGGGGAGTAGGGGCGGCCCGGGAGGACCTCCCGGTACCGGCTCATCGCCCTGGTGACGTGTTTTATAGAATCCATTATGGTCGTGCCATCGCCGTTCAGGAGGATGATGTTGCTGTGTTTACCCATTATCTCGACCACGAGGGTCCGGGTCCTGGCCCTGGTAGCGGGTCCGCCCGCGGCCCTGAGCTGGTCGTCTCCGTGGCTATCGCCATCATAGTCGTTATAGTTATTATCGCTGTAGTAATCCGGATAGTAATCCGGCTCGCGGACCGATATCCTGAGTATCCTGTCGAGGCCCACCTGCTCGACACGGTCTATCCTCCCGTCGACGAGGTGTTTCCGGAGGAGCATGCAGAACGCGGGAGGGCTTTCGGGGTTCTCCTTCGCGACGCCTGTTATGTGGATGCGGGGTGTCTCAGCCGCAGCGGAGATGAGAAGACGCAACGCCTCACCGGCCTGTCTCGCGATGATTACGATTTCATGCCGTGATGGCTGGTATATCCTGTCGATCCTGGCCCCGGTGAGTCTCGCCGATAGCTCCTGGCGCACAGCCCTCATCATGACGCCGTCAAATGCCATGATAGCTCACCCCGCCCTTTTTTGTTCTCGTTTGATGTAGTTTATGTAGCATTCACTGCTTCTCCTGTCCTCGGGATGTTCCTTCCATGCTCCATTATATCCTATCCCATCTTTGAAAGACAATTGAAAGACAACTCAAGGGCATTTTTGATGGTGCCGGGGAATATCAATGTATATATGGTAGATGTGACAAGCCCGGTGGACAGCCCCGGCCCGCCAGACGGCGCGCCTCACACAAAGGTCACGCCGGGGCGGTCTACCTCGCCGGAGGGGAGGGTAAGCTCAAATGGCCCGAAATGGAAAAGAGTTTCACTGGCACTCCATGACTATTAAGGAAGTAGAGGCGGCCCTCAGGACCGACGTGGAACGTGGCCTGTCAAGGCGAGACGCAGAGAAGAGGCTCTCCAGGTACGGCCCGAACGTCCTCCGCAAGACGCGGCACCGCTCCCCGGTCCGCATGCTAATCAGCCAATTCACAGACTTCATGGTGCTCGTGCTTCTTGGCGCCATCGCAGCCTCGGCCGCCCTCGGCGAGATGGGGGACGCCCTTGCGATCATGACGATAGTCCTCATGAACGCCTTCCTCGGGTTCATCCAGGAATACAGGGCTGAGCGATCGCTCGAGGCCCTGAAGGAGCTGTCGGCCCCCGAGGCCAGGGTCCTGCGGGACGGCAGCTTGAAGTCGGTTCCAGCATCCCAGGTGGTGCCGGGCGATATCCTCCTCCTGGAGGTTGGCGACAGGGTTGCAGCTGATTGCAGGCTTATCGAGGCCTTCAGCCTCGAGATGAATGAATCGGCTCTGACAGGTGAATCAATCCCCAGCTCGAAGCAGGCATCGGGCGTGCTGCCCGCCGCTATAGAGCTCGCCGAGAGACGCAACATGATCTATATGGGGACGACGGCCACGAGGGGACGCGGGCGGGCGATCGTGGTGGCGACCGGCATGGACAGCGAGATAGGGAGGATCACCGGCCTCATCCAGGAGGTCCGGGATGAGACGACGCCGCTCCAGCGCAGGCTCGAGCACCTCGGGAAATGGCTCGTGGCGGCCTGCATTGCTATCTGTGTATTGATCTCGGCCATGGGTATCCTGCGCGGGGAGGGCCTCATCCCTATGTTCCTGGCCGGCGTGAGCCTCGCCGTCGCGGCGATCCCCGAGGGCCTCCCCGCCATCGTGACCATCGCCCTGGCCATAGGGGTCCAGAGGATGAGCGCGCGTCATGCTATAGTCCGGCGGCTCATGGCTGTTGAGACCCTGGGATGCACGACTGTTATATGCTCAGACAAGACCGGGACACTGACCCGGAACGAGATGACAGTATGCGAGCTAAACCTCATGGGCCGGGTGATAGAGATCTCCGGGACAGGATACGACCCCAAGGGAGAATTCACTGAGCGCGGCAGGCCTATCGACCCTCAAAAGGACCCCGGCCTGGTGACGGCCCTGGAGGTAGGGGTGCTGTGCAACAACGCAAGGCTGGAACGGGATGGGGTCGCTCTCGGGCCCAAGTGGCGGGAGAAGCGAGGCGCGAACCGGGACCGGGAGGAGGCGGCGCGCCCGCGCGCTGGCCACCCGCGCGCGGGCGCGGATAGGAATAGGGGCCGTGGGACCGGGGGCCGATGGGGTGTGATCGGTGATCCCACGGAAGGAGCCCTTGTCGTCGCTGGGGCGAAGGCGGGGCTCTGGAAGGATGATCTTGCGCGCAGGCTCGAATGGCTCGGCGAGATCCCGTTCGATTCAGACCGGAAGAGGATGACCGTGGTCTTCAAGAGGGGTGAGGATGTCGTCGCCTACGTAAAGGGTGCCCCCGACTTCCTGGTGGAGCTATGTTCGAGCGTTATGAAATCCGCCACGGTTACGGTCACAGCCGCGGCTATATCGAATACCGCCGCCGCGAGCCCCCTGACACCGGGCACCCGCCGCGCGGTGCTCGAGCAGAATATGAAGATGGCAGGCCGCGGGTTGAGGGTCCTCGGGCTGGCTTACAGGGTGCTGCCGCGTGGACTCAAGGTTGATAAGATCGGGCTCGAGGACGCCGAATGGATAGAGAGGGATCTTACATTTATCGGGCTGGCTGGCATGATAGACCCGCCGCGGGAGGAATCGAAGAAGGCCCTCGACTCCGCCCGCCGGGCTGGCGTGAGGACCATAATGATCACGGGCGACCACGAAGGGACCGCGGCGGCTGTCGCCAGGGAGCTCGGGCTCCTCGGGGATGGGGATGGTAATGAGGATGGTGATGGTGGACGGGTGGTAACAGGTTCAATCCTAGAAAGCATGTCGGACGCCAGGCTCGACCGCGAGGTGGATCATATAAACGTATTCGCCCGCGTCGCGCCGAGACACAAGCTCAGGATCGTCCGTTCGCTGAAGCGGCGTGGCGAGATCGTCGCGATGACGGGCGATGGCGTCAATGATGCCCCGGCCATAAAAGAGGCGGATATAGGGATCGCTATGGGGCGTTCGGGCACCGACGTTGCCAAGGAGGCGTCGTCGATGATTCTCGCTGATGATAATTATGCGACTATAGTTGCGGCCATAGAAGAAGGGAGGGCTATTTACGATAATATAAGGAAATTCATACGGTATCTCCTCGCATGCAACGTGGGTGAGGTTCTCACAATGCTCCTCACCGTCCTCACCGGGCTTCCTCTGCCTCTCCTGCCCATTCAGATTCTCTGGATAAACCTTGTAACCGATGGGCTCCCTGCCCTGGCCCTCGGGATAGACCCCACAGAACCGGGAGTGATGAACCGGAAACCGCGCAGTCCGAAGGAGAGCATATTCGCCCGCGGCCTGGGCCTGAAGATCATATCCCAGGGGGTCTTCATAGGCCTGTGCACGGTGGCGGTCTTCGTGGCGGAGCTTTACCTCTCGAGCGGGGACCTTATCCGCTCGCGTTCCGCGGCCTTTACAACCCTGGTCCTCTCCCAGCTATTTTACGTCTTCCTGTGCAGGTCGGAAACCCGGTCCATCCCGGACATGAGTTTTGGAGGCAACCCCTATCTTACGGGGGCAGTGCTGGTATCGTGCGCTATGCAGCTCCTTGCAATCTACCTGCCGGCGCTGAGGCTGGTCTTCAGGACGGCCACCCTCGGCCTCCTGGACTGGGTCCTGGTGCTTACCCTCTCAGGGTGGTCAAGCGCGCTTTCCGTGATGGCACGCGGTGTTAAACGGATAGTGGTGCGAAAGCTCTCCGTATTGAGAGTTTAAGCGAATTTCGATGGAAACCCCTTGTTAAGCCCGCAGGAAATGTAGTAGAATATGGGGCAGGAGTGGATATCCTGATGATACGCAGCATGACGGGCTACGGGTGCGGCACCGTATGCCAGGACGGGATACGCGTCACCGCCGAAGCGCGCTCGGTCAATCACAGGTACAGTGAGATCTCGGTCCGGATGCCCAGGGAGTTCGCCTCCCTCGAGGATCGAGTGCGAGGTCTCGCCCGGTCGAGGATCGAGCGCGGGCATGTGGACATCCTCATCTCAGTAGGCTCGGTAGACCCGGTGGGTCCGCCTGGCGCGGCCGGGGACGATGATATTGGCGAGGGCGGTGGCAAATGGCCCGGCGTAGATATCAAGATCAATGAACCCCTTGCCAGGGCGTATCTTGATGGCGCGAGGAATCTCGCGGCGCGCCTCGGCCTTGATGCTGATATTGATCTCAGCTTTCTCCTGATGCTTCCAGACATTCTTTCCTGCGAGCAGAAAGCGCCTGACATTGAGTTTCTATGGGCATCGCTCATGGAGCCTGCCGTGGCCAGAGCCATGGACGCCCTCGTGGCGATGAGAACGACGGAGGGCATGCGACTCTATGAGGATATTATACATAGAACGGGGAAAATTGAGCAATGTATAAAGAGAATTGGCGAACGAGCGCCACAGCTTGCGGAGGAATACCGGGTTCGCCTCGAAAGGAGGGTCGCTGAGCTCTTAGGGGATTTGCCTTTAGACCCCTCTCGCATCGCAGCCGAGGTAGTGCTGTTTGCCGAGCGCAGCAGCATCGCCGAGGAACTGGTGCGCCTTGGGAGCCATGTGAATCAGATTCGCAATACCATGGAGTCCGAGTCTGAGGGGGCGGTTGGGAGGAAGCTTGACTTCCTGCTTCAGGAGATCAACAGGGAGGCTAACACGATAGCATCGAAGGCGCTGGACATTGAGATTTCAGGCCATGTTGTAGCCATCAAGAGCGAGCTCGAAAAGATGAGGGAGCAGGTTCAAAACATCGAGTGAAAACCTGGCGGTAGAACCTGACATGAGAACTTGGCGTGAGAACCTGGCGAGGGTCCGGAAATCTGGCGGGAATTCAATCTGGTTGGATAGGTTCTGGGATTCTGGATGAGACCATGGAAAATTTCTAGGAGGTGGGCGAAGGTGCCTTTACCTAAATTGACGCCGGAAGAGAAGAGGGCGGCCCTGGAAAAGGCCCAGGAGATGCGCAGCAAGAGGGCGCAGCTGAGACAGAGCCTCAAACAGGGCAAGATAACCCTCGAGAAGATTCTCAATCACCCGGAGGATGACGTGGTATCCAAGATGAGAGTTGCTTACCTTTTGGAATCGCTCCCGCGGATAGGGAGGGTGCGCACTCGCAAGATCATGGAGGAGGTCGGCATACACGAATCCCGGCGGATTCAGGGGCTTGGGGTGAGGCAGAAGGAAGCTCTCCTGAAACGGCTCGCAAAGTGAAGCGATGAAGACCGCCGCGTCAAATGGGCCTGTAAAGTTAAAAAGAGGTGACTTGAATGGACATAAAACTAATCAACATAGGCTTTGGGAATATCGTCGCCGCAAACAGGATCGTCGCCATCGTGAGCCCTGAATCCGCTCCAATTAAAAGGATCATCCAGGAGGCGCGTGAGCGTGGCATGCTTATAGACGCCACTTACGGCCGGCGGACGCGCGCTGTGGTGATGACCGACAGCGATCATGTCATTCTCTCAGCTGTTCAGCCCGAAACGGTTGCCCACAGGTTAACGGGCAAAGATGCTGCCGATGGCGGAGAGTAGGGTGATGTGGTAGCCGGAATGAACAAGACAGAGACAGGAGAAGGGGGACTCAAGAGGAGCCAGGGTTTCCTGATTGTACTATCCGGGCCGTCCGGGTCGGGAAAGAATACCCTGGTAAACGAGATCCTCAGGGTCTTGCCGGGTATCAGGTATTCGGTCTCGGCCACGACAAGGCCTCAGGGTCCCGGGGAGATCGATGGAAGGGATTATTATTTCGTGACCCCCGAACGTTTTGATGAGATGATAAAGAACGATGATCTGCTAGAATGGGCTACCGTCTATGGCCATCGCTATGGGACTCCCCGGAGACCGATAGAGGAGAATGTAGGGTCGGGGCTCGATGTGATCCTTGATATTGATATCCAGGGGGCTCGACAGGTGCGGGCCAGGTGGCCCAATGGCGTTTTTATCTTCCTCCTGCCACCTTCCCTGGACGAGCTCAGGCGGCGCATAATGAGGCGATCCAGGGACTCCCGGGAATCTATCGAACTGAGGTTGCGTTCGGCCTATGATGAGCTGAAGGCCGTGACCGAGTACGACTATGTTATTGTGAACGATACAATTGAGGAGGCGGCTCGGAAGCTTGCGGCGGTGATAACGGCTGAACGTCTCAGGGTAAAGAGGTACGAATGGGTGCCTGCCCGTTGGCCACGTCAGCTTGGGAGGGATAAGATAGACCATGATGCACCCTTCACTTGATAAACTCTTCGACAAGGTAGATAGTCGCTATACCCTGGTCGTGGCCGCAGCGAAACGTGCGCGGCAGTTGATGGAGGGGAAAAAACCACTCGTCAATTCCGGCACGGATAAGCCTGTAACGGTCGCCCTCGAGGAGATATATGAGGGGAAGGTCAAGTACGAGAGGACTAAATCGGGAATAAAGTAGAAACAAGGGATAGAGGAATTCTGGCGGCCAGGCAAGTGGCCGCCAGAATTTTAGGAGAGCCGGCAGGGGCCGGGGTGGGAGGGGTTAGCATGGATGTTGTCATAAATAGCGCCAGCGCGGGCGGCGGCAGGGAGGCCGGCGGCTCCACCAGATCTATCACCAGCTCTATCAGCGGGAAGGTCGTAGTCCTGGGCGTTACCGGCGGGATAGCCGCGTACAAGGCCGCGGAGCTGGTGCGCAGGCTCGTAAAGCTCGAGGCCGAGGTTCACGTCATCATGACGGAGGCTGCACAGAGATTTGTATCGCCGCTCACCTTCAGGACCCTTTCACTGAACCCCGTGATAACCGACATGTTCAGTGAGCCGGGCGCTTGGAACGTCATGCACATCTCCCTCGCCCGGAAGGCTGACATCATGGTGGTCGCGCCTGCTACGGCCAACTGTGTCGGGAAGATCGCGTCGGGGATCGCCGATGATATGCTCACGACGACCATTATGGCCACGGCGACGCGGGCGCCTGTGCTCCTGGCGCCATCCATGAATACCCAGATGTTCCTGAATCCGGTCGTTCAGGGCAATCTCAGGAAGCTCGCAGACCTCGGCTATATCATCATGGAGCCGGCGAAGGGCGACCTCGCGTGCGGCGACGTAGGCAAGGGGAGGATGCCCGAGCCCGGCGAGATTCTCGAGAGGATCTGTCACATCCTGTCGAATAGCTCGCCCGGCGGGCGGGCTCGCGACCTGGATGGCATCAGGGTCCTCATCACCGCAGGCCCGACCCAGGAGGCGCTGGACCCTGTTAGGTACATTACCAACAGGTCGTCGGGTAAGATGGGATACGCCCTGGCCCAAGCCGCGCGCGACAGGGGAGCCAGGGTGTGTCTCATAAGCGGCCCGACTTGCCTGCCCGAGCCGGGCGGCGTGGATTTCGTGCGCGTGCGTTCAGCCCAGGAGATGTTTGAGGCCGTGATGGCCAGGTTTGAGGGCTCCGATGTCGTGATCAAGGCGGCCGCCGTCGCCGACTACAGGCCGGCCCGGGTGTCTGAGCAGAAGATCAAGAAGGGCGACGGGCCCCTGGTCCTGGAGCTGGAAAGGACCCCGGATATCCTGGGCGAGCTCGGCAGGCGAAAGGGCGGCAGGCTCCTGGTTGGCTTTGCGGCTGAGACCCGGGATGTGGTGGAGTCTGCCAGGGATAAGCTCGCCCGCAAGAACTTGGATATGATCATCGCAAACGATGTCTCGAAGGAAGATGCGGGCTTCAACGCTGAAACCAACGCCGTAACTATCATTAAGAAGGATGGGTCCATCGAGGAGGTGCCCCTCTTACCGAAGCGACAGGTTGCGGAGAGGGTGCTCGACGCCGTGGCGCAGCTTATGCGGGCGAGATCTAAGCCAATTAGTACATAGCGCGCCTGCCACGTGAGCGCGGGGTTCAACGTTGTGTCGATAAATGTCGTGCCAGGTGGCGAGCCGGGGCCAAAAGGCCCCGTTTTTTAAATTTTAGAATCATTTTCCTCAATCTTATAGAGGATTTTCTTGGGTTAGGTAGAATAAAAATGGAAGTAGAATCGTGACGAAAGATGTAGCCTCCAAGAGCGAGGTTTGAGGCGTGGCATTTGCGGCGATGGGAAACGTGATAGGAAACGGGAAGAGATACAGGCTGGGCGAGTTCCTCGCCACCTGATTTGAGTTTTAGCGTAGAAGGGGCAAAGATTTATGAGCACCAACGTAGACGTGGAGACAGGTAAGCTGGAGATGGACAAGCTCCTCGAGATCGCCGTCCGGCACGATGCCTCGGACCTGCACCTCACAACCGGCGTCCCTCCCATGTTGCGTGTGGCGGGTCGGCTCGTCCCGGTCGATGGCGCCAGGCCTCTCTCCTTTGAGGATGCAGAGAATCTGACATCGGGCATCATGCCCGAGGAGGCGCGAGCCAGGTTCCGCGAAAAAGGCGAGGTAGACTTCTCCTACGGAATACACGGCGTGGGCAGGTTCCGCGTGAATATCTACCGCCAGCGCGGCGCGGCGGCCGCGGCCATACGGGTAATTCCCTGGCGAATTCTCGGGATAGAGGAGCTGGGGCTCCCACCGGTCGTAAAGGACCTGTGCCAGATGAACCGTGGCTTCATTCTCGTCACGGGCCCGACGGGCAGCGGGAGGTCCACGACCCTTGCAGCCATGATAGATTTCATAAATTCCCAGAGGAGCTGCCATATAGTTACGCTCGAGGATCCCATCGAATATCTGTACCGGCATGGCAAGTCCATAGTAAACCAGCGCGAGATCGGCTCGGACTCGCAGTCCTTTGCGGCCGGCCTGAGAGCCGCCCTTCGCGAGGATCCTGATGTCATAATGGTCGGGGAGATGCGGGATCTCGAGACGATCAGCACCGCCATCATGGCGGCAGAGACCGGTCATCTCGTCTTTGCCGCCCTTCACACGGGCGATAGCGTGCAGACGATCGATAGGATCATTGATGTATTCCCACCTTACCAGCAGCAACAGGTTCGCATCCAGTTGGCTGGGACCCTTGTGGCCATAATAGCGCAGCAGCTCGTGCCGCGCGCTGACGGCTGTGGGCGAGCGGCGGCGGTTGAGGTCATGGTGGCTACGCCTGCCATACGAAGCCTTATCCGCGAGGGGAAGACCCACCAGATAAGGTCGATGATCCAGACGGGGGCGAGGTTTGGCATGCAAACGATGGACTCGGCCCTGAGGGCGTTGCAGGACAAGGGGATAATCAGCGGTGAGGAGGCGCTTGCGCGGGCGCTGGACAGGGAGGAATTCCGCCGGCTCGCCAGGCTTCCAGGCTGATCGGGCTGAGGGGAGCCAGGTGAGGTGGATAGGAATCAAGGCGGGTATTTTGTCACTTCCATCCGGGAGGATGCCCCCGCGGGGATGGGGGCCGGACCCATGCGAGCTACGCAAGAGTGTAGCCTCAGTGCATTGACAAGGGAAGCTATCTGTGATATGGTATAATTACTATAATTTTAAGAAAAAATGGAAGCGATGGCCGATTGTCCAAGAGTATCAAGGTGATGCTGGCCACGGAAGGGACTTATCCATTTCATAGGGGAGGGGTTAGCACCTGGTGTGATATTTTGATCAAGTGTCTCTCCTCCGTAGACTTCGTGGTTTATAGCATCCTGATGAACCCTTTTGTCCGACAGAAATTTGAACTCCCTCCCAGATGCAAGCTGGTTAAGGTGCCTTTATGGGGCACCGAGGAGCCGAGCGAGCATCTTACAGATATCCCATTCTCCCAGGTGTATCTGGCCAAGCGCCGGACAAATGAGGAGGTGGTGAGGGAGCATTTCTTGCCACTCTTCAGGGATATGGTGGAGGAGATTCTCTCGCCCCTTAAGAGCGGTAAGAAATTGGGCCGGACACTGCATGAGATGTACAGGTATTTCCGTGAGTACGACTACCATCGCACACTCAAGTCCCAGATTCTCTGGGATGCCTTTAAGCAAATGATAATCGTAAGGGCACAGCAAGGCCAGGACGGGCTTGAAATGCCCAATATCTTCGACCTCATCCAGAGCATGGGGTGGATTTATCGTTTTTTTATAGTGCTCAACACCCCTGTGCCTAGGGTGGATGTGGCTCATTCGGCGGCTGCCGCCATTTGTGGTATACCCTGCGTGCTCGCTAAGCTCGAAAGCGGCACGCCCTTCCTTTTGACGGAACACGGCGTGTACCTCCGCGAGCAGTACATATCGGTGGCGCGGCAAAACATGTCTTCATACAGCAAAAACTTCCTGATCAATCTTGTAACTTCCGTGGTCAAAGTGAGTTATGATCTCGCTGACCAGGTATCGCCGGTCTGTGCCTATAATAGCCGCTGGGAACGGGAGATGGGTGTTCCACAGGAACGGATCAAGGTGATATATAACGGCGTAGACCCGGCGGTGTTTGCAAAGACGCCTCCGGTTTTGACCCCGAGGTCGAATCCTACGGTAGTCACGGTGGCTCGTGTGGACCCCATAAAAGATATGGAGACGCTGATTCGAGCAGCGGCCATTGTCCGGGAGCATATTCCGGATGTCCGCTTTATAATATATGGAAGCGTAAGTGTTCCCTCGTACTACGAGAAATGCCTTAACCTCAGAGAGTCGCTAGGGCTCAAGGAGACGGTGATATTCGCGGGCCATACCGATGATGTAGTCTCGGCTTACAGGTCTGGTGATGTGGTAGCCCTTTCCAGCATCTCAGAGGCGTTCCCCTACTCGGTTATCGAGGCGATGATGTCAGGAAAGGCTGTGGTGGCTACCGATGTGGGCGGGGTCAAGGAGGCACTGGAAGGCTGCGGCCTCCTGGTGAGGCCCCGTAAGCCCGAGGACCTGGCAGCCGCCTTGATAAAGCTTCTGCTGGACGACAAATTAAGGGCTACGCTGGCTGATGAAGCGCGTAATAAGGCTTTAACCTATTTTTCTATTTCAAGGGCAATAGATCTCTATCTCGAGTCCTATATGACGCTTTACGAGCGTCAGGGTGCCAGAATGCTTGTGGTTGACCTCCGGAGGTGGCAGGTGCTGTATGCCCAGAGGGGTTATGCTTTTGCGGAGGCAGGCATGTGGCAAAAGGCCATAGGTCAGTTTCGTCAGGCTATCGAGGTAGACGTTAATAGTCCCGCCGTTCCCGTATTGCTTGTTGAGATATCTCGAGCATATAATGAGTTGGGGCTATTCCCACAAGCCATTAACGAGTTGGAGAAGGCGGAGGCCATGGCATCAGTTCTTGAAAGAGGTCTTGTCGCGTAAGAATTGTAAGGGAGAGTTGCGCGTGGAAGAGCAAATTCGTTTTCATACTGCTTTTTGGGGGTATCGGAGGGCCCATGTCCATGAATACCTCTCCCAGTTGAGACGCGATTTCGAGGCTAAGAGAGAGGAACTTATTACCAAAAATAGGGAGCTTATAGCTCAAAACGAAGCGCTTGCCGCAAAACTGGCGGAGTTAGAGGCTCAACTGGCAAAGTACCAGGAACAGGAGCAAGTTATAGCCCAGGTTCTTGTAGATGCCCAGGTCAGGGCCGCTGCCATCGAGCGGGAGGCCAGGGAAGGGGCAGAGAGGATAAAGGAGGAGATAATGGCTGAGATAGCCATTAGGAGGACAGAGTTGAGGGATATCAATGCCCGCGTTGAGGAGTTTAAGAAGGATTTCATGCGTATGCTCGATGATTACAAGGCTTCGCTTTCTGTCCATGATGCACGTTTTACGGAGGATGAGGGGTCGATCTTTGAGGCCGGGGCCAAATTAAAGGAAGATTGATTCCCTTGTGGGGTGGGGGAGGATGTCTTGCGGAGGACTCCGTAAATGGTTCCTGGGGTATAATGTGACCCAGGTAGATAAACATATTGCGGAGCTTTTGGCTAGATACAGACAAGAGCTCGATGAGCTTGGAGCTCGGAAGGGTGCTTCTTTGTCTGAAAATCAGCGTTTATCAAGGGAAGTTAGCATGGCTTTGGATAAGGTATCGGCGTATGAGACTAAGAGGGAGGCTGCCCTTGCAGCCCACGCAAATGCTCTTAGATCTGCGCAGTACCTGGAGGAGATGGCCAGGTACAAGGCTGAACAGATAATCGCGGCAGCAGAGAGAGAGGTCCAGACGCATAAGGCATATCTCGCTACCCTCTCAATTCAGATAGACAAATCAAGGCAGGAATTCGAGAAGTTGGTGGATTCTATTCGGTCATTCCTGGATCAGGCGGCTTCAAAGGCAAACGATGCTACATCCCTACCTTCGGCACCAGTCAAGGTAGCAGGGCGGATTCTTGCCGGAGGGAATGCGGAGGATACCTTTGTGACCAGGGGCCGGGACGGATTCTTGCGAGTCAACGTCGCCCCCCAAAACCTAAAAATGGTGGCTCAGGACGGCACACCAGTGGGACAGGTATCAAATCTGGTCCTTGATGGGGTGAGCGGGACTACGATCGGCTACGAGATTACGGGAAGCGCTATTCCAGGCTCTGTCCCGGACGGTTCTGTTATCCCAGCGTCATGCGTGCTGGCGATGCGGTCTGACCGTCTTATTGTGACTTCTTCCCTACTTGAGGGGCTTCCCAGCTTGGATCTCGAAGTGTATGGAGCTCAGGCACCACCCGATCAGGCACCACCCGATAAGAAGGAAAATCGCGAACCTTCGAGCCGTGTCAGACAAGATATCGAGAAAAAGGAGATGCGGTATGTGGTGGGCAAGATAGCGGGCAGAGACCTTGTGGGAGATGACGGTGTGTCGATCGTGGCCAAAGGAGACGAGATCACCCAGGAGGTCGTGGAGAAAGCCAGGGCTCAGGGCAAGCTGGCCGAACTTATCGTTCACATGGTGATGCCGGGTATGAGCCCGGACGAGATAGAGGCCGACCCTACTGTCAAACAGAACATTTCATAGCCGGAAGAATTCGTGGGATTTTTGTGAGGGGTCGCGATGGTGGGGGAACGAGAATCGCTCGGCGGTTTGGCCACGGAGGTTATGGAAAAGAGCAGGTCGCCGAGGGACTTTTACGAAGTTGCGGCGCTTCTCGAGAGTATGGGCTGGACAGACAGCCAGGCGAGGAGCGTTTTCGGATACGACAATGTATTCGAACTCGCCAAAGATGTATTGGATCTCTGCAGGAAAAACGTGATAACGAAGCCGGTTGTCCGGGAGAAGCGATTCCCCTTTTTTATTATTCTCTGGGATTTTATCAAGAGTTACCTCCGAGGCATCATGTTCGCCATGCCGATGGCGGTTTCGATCTTCGCCATGTTGACTATAAGATATTCCCTTTGGTCCTACCAGTATTTTTCAGTGGAGATCGCTACAGCCATAGCTATCGGCACCATCTTGAGTTTTCTTGTTACAGGCGGATTTACTCAGGCTATTGCCCGCCGTGGTCTGATGTATATCGGTCAAAACGAGTACAACCTGGCAAGGCGTTTCTCTTTCCTGATGATCCGGGTGGGGCTTATTGTGATAATTCTTGCGGCGCTTGCGGCCCTTGCCTTTAATCTCGTATTTGAGATATTTCCTCTGAAGATGATGTCTTACATCCTGATTTATTATTTTTTTCTATCATGCATATGGCTCACCACAACGGTGCTATATATGCTCAGGCACGAACTTCTATTTACTGGTATAACCGTGATTGGAATGATAACAGTGATTCTGTTGCACGAATTATTTAGGCTTGATATCATGCTTTCTCAAGCGATAGGTCTAACGATAACAGCACTCCTCATTTTTGCGATGGCAGCATGGCTCTTCCATCAGCATGAGCGTCGGGCCGAGCAGGGTGTGGAGCTTGCACCGGTGCCCCGCATGTCGCTGGTGGTGTATACGGTTATCCCGTATTTTATATATGGCCTCCTCTATTTCGGCTTCATATACATCGACCGGGTTATAGCCTGGTCGGCAAACAGCCTCTTCATGCCCTATGTGATCTGGTTCCGAGGCGAGTACGAGCTGGGCCTCGATTGGGCGCTTTTGACCTTGATCTTGCCCATGGGCGTGGTTGAAGTTTTGATCAATAACTTTTGGATGAATCTTACAGCCAGGCAGAAATCCTTTCTCGCCCGGGATTCTACAAGGTTCAATCAGATCTACGTGAGCACTTACCGCAGGCAGATGGCGCTTTATGCTGCAACAGCCGGGGCGAGCGGAATCGCGGTATATTTCGGGATGAGGCTCATCGATGCTTACAGGTTGCTCGACCTTCATCTTTTCCAGAACAGGGTGACCTACTTTGTATTCGCCTGGGGGGTGGTTAGTTATGCGCTTATAGCTGCCGGCCTGCTCAACTCCTTGTATCTATTTTCGCTCTCGCGGCCTGAGCCGGTAGTGAGGGCGGTTCTGTATGCCTCAGGGGCGGACATGCTTCTGGGGTTTGTGCTGAGCCGCGAGATCGATTATTATTATGCTGTTCTCGGGCTGGTTGGTGGAGCTCTGGTGTTCTTCGTGTTGACCTCGCGTTACGCGGTCGAGGCCCTGGGTGCTTTGGATTTCCATGTTTATTCCTCGGTTTAGGTCCCACGTAAAGATGGAAAGGGGGTGTCGTAACTTACGTACACACCGGGAGTGATTTGCCTGTCAATGCTCCGGATCTGCCTGGCTTTTCTTTTCGTATTCGTGTGGCTGCCTTGCCGGCTTTTCCCGCAGCAAGAGGGCGAAGGCTTCCTGGATGTTTTCTTTGCAAATATCGTTCAAATGAGCTTCTGGAGCATCCTCGCCGTGTACCTCCTGGCTGCGTTGAGGCTTTATGAGCTAATCTCGCTGGGGGCGATCTATCTTATCATCTATCTGATACGCCTGAGGAGTCTCTACTCCAGTGAAAGCTTGAAAGCAACCCTTGCCAACATGGCTCAGTTGAGCTTTGACATGCTGGATGGGGCGGTTTCCTTGAGGTTGAGCGTGGCACGCTACCTGCGCCAGGGGATGGAAGCAGTGCGGAGAACGCTCCAAGGGGTTTTTGTGTCTTGGCTTTCCGTTTTGCAGGCCGCTAGTTTCCTTGGCATATTCTCGTATGCAGTATATCTCAGGTTCATAGATGCCGTAAGGCATGCTGCCCCTGCACTCTCTGACTCATATGTGACCCTGGCATGGATGAAATATGTAGAAAGGCGCCAACTGTTCCACGATGGCATATATCCTCACGGATTCCATATATACCTTTCCATATTGCGAAAGTTTTCCGCGGTCGACCCCCTGCTGGTACTGAAATACGTGGGGCCCTTCAACGGGGTGCTGATCACTCTTTCGGTGTATTATGTTTTGTCCAGGCTTACCAGGCAAAAGACTCCAGCCCTGGTGGGGGCCTTTGCCTACGGCGTTTTGGGCCGGGACCTGCCGTGCGAATTCGTGCGCCAGGCAGCCACCAACTCCCAGGAGTTTGCCCTTGTGTTCCTTTTACCGACACTGTGGTTTGGCCTGCGCTTTCTTCAAAAAGGGAATAAAAGGGATGTGTATCTTGCTAGCGAGGGGCTTGCGGTGATGGGCCTGAGCCACGTCATGGTGGCCTTTTTTGCCGCTGCAGGGATGTTGGCAGTGGCTGGTGCTGCTATCCTGGCTTTCTCGGTAAACTGGCGCAGGTTGGCCAATTTGACCGTGGGTTCGCTCTTATCTGGCCTGGTATCAGGAGCACCCCTTGCAGTTGGACTTGCTTTGGGGAAGAGTTTGCACGGGAGTTCTGCAGAGTTTGCCGCAGCTACGGCAGCTATCCCTCCGCCGCCGTTGACGGAGGCGATCCTTGCAGGATTGGTTGTGGCTCTTGCAGCAGGATTATATGGCTTGATCCTGGTTCAAGATAGAAGTCAGAGATCATCTCTCTATTTCGTCACACTCCTTGTTGGTGGGTCCACCGCGCTTTATGAGGCTCCCCGGTTTGGACTCCAAAGCGTGGCCCTTGCTGCGCGGGCTGGTGAATTCCTGGCGCTAGCCTTGTGTCTCGGATACGGGCTTTTTTGGCGCTGCCTCGACCCAGCACCCAATCAGGTGGCTCAATGGAGAAGCAGCAATAGCCGTATGACAGCCCTGCTGACAGTGTTGGCGATAGCATCCATGGCAGCAGTGTTATATTACCGGGCCCCTACGCCTCCGGAACCATACAAGATGCAGTGGGATGAGGAGGTTGAGCAGTACCTGAGGATAGCACATACTAATTTGCCTACTGATTGGCTCATCGTATCAAACGAAGAAGACTATGCGTTGGTCCTTGGTCGCGGCTGGCACTTGTCGGTATCGGACTTTCTTGCCAGATACTCCCCGACGGCGCCTGTTTTGGCTATCCGGAATCAAACCGGTAAGAGGGAGAGGCTATTGATGTCGGATATATTCATTTTTTACGAGAAGGAGCCCTATCCTGTACCCCTGGATGATCCGAAGGTTCAAGAAACTTATCGGCGTCGATTAAGGGAGGGTAAGCATCTCAGACAATGGGTGGAGGAATATATGAGAACCCATAAAAATATGAGCCTATATTATCAGGGCAAGCATCTCGTGGTCTACCAGATTCATCAGGAGAAGACAAAGAGGCAGCTCTTCCGCGAGGTATGGGGGGAGGAGAGGTAATAATAGGACCCTGGTACAGTTACCTTACAGCACTCAAGGTCATAATCTTTTTTCTACTCATCTTTTATTACCTTCCCAGCCGCATCGTGAGCTTTCGGGAAGGGGAGGATGGGCTTGACCGTTTCTTTATCAGCTTTATTCACATGGTGAGCATTACAATCATTTTGGTTCATCTTCTTGCCTTTCTGCGGCTCTACGACTATTTCTCACTGGTTGTGGGTTACATCGGCATCATTGCCCTGGTCGTCTGGCGACAGGGGCAATCCCCGATTCGGCTCGTGGAGCAGCTTGGGATGGGATTCGTAACCGCCTTGCTGGACGCGGCGGAGGGGACCGGAGGGCTTGGGGCGGCCATCCGAGGGTATATGGAGAGTCAGAGACGCGCATTAATCTCCGCACTATCGTCGTGGCTGAGATGGGCGGTCAACCCTATGGAGGGCTTGCTACCTTTGGGGGTGCTTATCTATTCCGCCTATCTCCGATTCCACCATTCGCTCACTCATTCATACCTCGGCGCATCTGATGCCTATCTCCACCTTGCCTGGACCAAGTATATCGGTTCAAATCAGATATATAAAGATGGAAGGTACCCCTACGGCGGGATAGTATTACATGAACCCGGGGAACCGGGCCATAATCCAAGCCAAGATCATCGCGTGGGCCGAAGCCTATATGAAGAGCCATGGCAATATGTCAGTGTTTTATGAAGACAGGAAGATGGTGGTCTACATGATCAAACATGCTCCGAAAGTTAAGAGAAGTTAGATTAGAATCTGTAACCGCTGAAATGGGGGATGAGCTTGAGGGAAGGGGTTTTGGAGAAAAAGGTCTTGGTAATGCCCCAGTTTAATGAGGCTAGAACCGTCGTAGAAGTGCTCAACCGGGCCTACAGGTATGTGGATATCATTGTGGTCGTGGATGATGGCTCTACGGATACGTCCTATGGTCTTATCGAGGCGTGGATGCGAGATAAAGAGAAGGTTTGTCTAATTCGCCTCGGAAAGAATAGAGGTATGTCGGGGGCCCTCCTTGCGGGTTTCTGCTATGTCTATGGGCTTCTTGAGAAAGGCATGGTGGATCCAGAGGATATCGTGATTAACATCGATGCGGATGGCCAACACCGCGCTGAGGAGATCCCGTCAGCGATTGAATTCATGAAGAGACATGGCTATGATATCGTGCTCACCAGAAGGGACCTTTCTGGCTATCCACGGCTGAAACAAATAGGTAATTGGGGTCTCTCTCTTTGGGCAAGTTTCTTGGGGGGCGTAAAGTACCATGACGTGGAATGTGGGTTCAGGTTCATGGGGGCTGCGGTAATCCCTCACCTCCTTAAGTATTTTACGGGCCGCCGATATGGCTGCGCCCAGGAGATCGGCATTATTACAGCACTCCTGGATTTCAAGATTAACAACGAATTGCCCACGCGTATAAATTACTACCGTGAAGGCGCAAGGGTGAGGGATGGCCTTACTAATCTGGGGATGGGATTGCTTGCCTTTTTACGCGTAAAGCTTGGCATTCGAAATGACCTGTCGAAGCTATTGAGGAGGGTATTCAGGGATGCTTTTGTGTGGGACCCCGGGATAGAAGGTGCCCCTGTCGTTGATTCTCTAGAGTCTCCGAGATCTGCTATTTCATGAAAACCTTCTGACACATACGAGGGGGAAGACGCGGGGATTTGGGGGTGCGAGCAACGAGAAGTGTATTTCTTACAGACGCTCAACAGCGTAAGACTCTGGCTGCAGTGCGTTCCCTGGGGAGGAAAGGGATATACATCGGTGCTGGTGAAGAGACCAGAATGGCCACAGCCCTATTCTCCAAATATTGCCGTAGATCTCTGGTCTATCCCTCCCCACGTCGCTATCCGGAAGGATTTCTGAAGAGTCTTCTCAAATTCTTACGTGCCAACCCTTTCGAGGTAGTCTTCCCCATGGATGACGAGGCATTATTACACATTGCTAGACATAAGGAGGAATTCGAATCACTCACCCGGATTCCAATACCAGGCCACGCTACGCTCCTCCTCGCAAGGGACAAGGCCAAGACACTGGAGCTGGCAAGAGAGGCGGGTCTTGTATGCCCTCGAACGATGACACCTCACAGCCTTGAGGATGAGGAACTAAAAGAACTGGCCAACAGCCTGGATTTCCCTGTAGTTATAAAGCCCAGGGAAAGCTCGGGCTCCAGGGGGATATGCTATGTATTCTCAAAGGAGGATCTGATCCCTGTTTATCATCAGGTACATAACAACTACCCGTTTCCCATGATACAGGAATATGTGCCCCCGGGTGAAAAGTACGATGTGTGCCTGCTTTTTAACCCTAATTCAGTGGTGCGGGCGGCTTTTGTCCAAAAGGAGCTGCGGGAATATCCACTAACAGGGGGACCAAGCACCCTACAGGAAAGCGTGAAACGTCCTGAGCTGGTGAATATGGCCGTGGCACTGATGCAGCGTATAGGGTGGTACGGGGTTTGTGAGGTGGAATTTATGATTGATCCGCGGGATGGCCGGCCAATGTTTATGGAAGTAAATCCGAGGTTTTGGGCATCTCTTCAGATGGCTATTGACTGCGGGGTTGATTTTCCATATCTGCTTTACCGGATGGCTATGGATGGCGACGTGGAGCCAGTCTTTGAGTATGAAGTAGGACTCCGGTGCCGGTGGCTGCTTCCTGGGGACATACTTCATTTTCTTGCCAACCCAAAACGGTGGGAGATGAAGCCGGGATTCTTCAACTTTTGGGATCCTAAAACCAAAGATGATATTATTTCTCTAAGCGACCCGGGACCCACCCTCGGGTTTTTCCTGGCGTGTTGTAGGTATATCTTTGATCCCGTGATGTGGAGATTTGTGGTAACCCGTAGATAGATAGAAGGAGAAGAATATGCAACCTGGAATACTCAACGCCCTTACGATAGACGTGGAAGACTGGTATCACGGAAACGATTTTAATATAGATTTTGGGCGCTGGGATGCTTATGAAGATAGAGTTTCTAATAATACAAAGAGGGTGCTCGAGATTCTGGCCCATCACCAGGTTAAGGCCACGTTCTTTATCCTGGGGTACGTGGCAGAAAGACATCCTCGACTCGTAGGGGAGATCTGTCAATGCGGGCACGAGATCGGGACGCACGGTTATCGCCATAGGCTCATTTACACTCAGCGGCCCGTGGAATATAGAGAGGAACTCCTGCGTTCGAAGAGAATGATAGAAGATATAACGGGGCGAGGTGTATGGGCTCACCGGGCGCCCTCCTGGTCCATAACTCACAAAAGCCTATGGGCCCTGGACATCCTTGAGGAAGAAGGTTTCCTCTATGACTCTAGTATCTTCCCGTTCCTTACACCCCTCTTCGGGCTTCAAGGGGCGCCTCGTTTCCCGTATAAACCCCGATTCGGACGGGCCTATGCTATAACTGAGTTCCCTCCGTCAGTCCTGAAGGTTTTAGGAGGGGCTATCAGAATACCCTTCTCAGGAGGGTTCTTTTTGCGGGCCCTCCCCTATAGTTTCATCCGGAGAGCGCTCAAATCCTTAAATGCAATGGGGTTCCCAGCGATGATATATATTCACCCCTGGGAGCTCGATGTGGGGCAGCCGATATTGCATGCGCCTCTTACAAAGCGATTTGTACATTATCATAATCTGGGGACCACTGAGAAGAAACTCCGGATGCTCCTTCGCGAATTCCGCTTCGCGCCGGCGGGGGAGGTCCTCGCCCACATAAACCTTGACTCAATAAATATCGGCGTACCATAGGTACTGGTGAAATGCCTGCCACTTAGGAGATAAGATTAAGATGAGGATAATGCTGGTTACAAACGTTACGCCTTCTCCCGGCGGGGTTGGTTCTTACATCAACACCTTGGCTTCTGCGTTTAGAGAATTAGGACACCAGGTGGATATTGTTTCGGCATTTGGAATCACTAGAGACTTTTGGACTATTGAGGGCGGCGTTCTGAGAAAGTTTAAATTTGTCGCTGGTCGATCGTTAGGATTTATGGTGACCTATTATTTGACAAGAAGATTGCTTTTGGCAAGAATTGGTCAGGCTATTAGACACCGCCGATATGATATTATACACGCTCAGGACGTATGTGCGCTAAATCAAGCTCATCGCTGTGTCTTAGCGGACGGGATACCGTTAATTCTAACAGTACACGGGTACCTCACGCGTGAAGCCCTGAGTAAGGGCAATATCGTCAAGGGGGGGCATGCCGAACGTTACTTGATTCAAGAAGAACGGATTGCATATCGCGATGCAGATTATATAATAACTGTTGATAAGAGTCTGTGCTCGTACGTGAAGTCTTTTGGAGCAGATTCCAATAAGATATCTATAATTCCAAATTTCGTTGATACCACGCTTTTTTCGCCTCGTGAGTCGGTGAGTTCTGAGTCGGACAAGTTCAGTGGGGGGGTAACTATTCTTTGTCCCAGAAGGCTGGTTAAGAAGAACGGGGTAATCTACGCAATATTAGCAGTCAAGGAGCTCAGATCGGAGTACCAAATAAATGCCAGGTTAATAATCGCCGGTGACGGCCCTGAACGACCTGAAATCGAGCGATGTATTCGTGAATGCCAACTCGATAATGTGATATTATTGGGCGACGTTCCTAGAGACCAAATGATTGGCCTGTATCGCTCGGTAGATATAGTAGTGATCCCCTCCATAACAACCGAAGGAATCGTGGAGGCTACTTCTATAGCAGCCTTGGAGGCTATGGCCTGCGGTGTTCCAATAGTAGCGTCGAATATTGGTGGTTTGACTGAGTTAATTGAGGACGGAGAGAATGGCCTTCTTGTCCCAGAAGCCTCACCCGTGGCAATTGCCCAGTCCATTCACAAATTGGCAAGTGATAAGGACTTGAGACGAAGTATCATAGAGAATGCCCTTAAAAGAGTAAAAACCCTTTATTCCAAGCAAAAGGCTGTTCTTGAATACCTTACAATATATAATAACCTGTTAAGTGACAGGAGAAATAGGGAATGGCTATAAAGGTTTTGCACACCATCACAAATCTCGGAGTGGGTGGAACTGAAACCGTCGTCTGTGATATATTGCGCAGGCTTGACCGGGAGAAATTCGAACCAATGCTATGTGTATTAGGGAGGGAAAGGCCCGACGGCATGGCGGAAGTGCTCAGGCAAGACGGGATACCAGTGTACCATTTGGATACCCTTACGCCTTATGCTATATGGAAGCTGGCGAGACTGTATCGCCGGCTGCGCCCAGACATTGTCCATACACATCTTTATCGGGCGGACCAATATGGACGGATCGCTGCTCGTCTTGCCGGGATAGAGCCGTGTATAACTACCCTTCACAACGTAGATCCTGAACGTGCCGGCTGGCGTTGGAGCAATATCATAGACAGGGTGAGTTTACGTTGGTGTCATGGTTTGATCGCGGTCTCCTTACCCGTAAAAGAGCATTGCATCAAGAATAGCAATATACCACCGGAAAGAATCTGGATAAACCCCAATGGCGTTGATTGTTCACGGTTTTCCGAGATCCGAAAGGGTACAACAGAATACATTATAGAATTTCGAAAGGAATTGGGTATACCACATGGGTGCCCCATACTTGGATTAGTAGCAAACTTCACCGTGCAGAAAGGACACCCCTACCTGATCAGGGCGGTTGGCCATCTACGTAAAGATTTCCCAAATCTTCGTCTGTTGCTGATTGGACATGGTTCGGAAGAAGAAAACCTACGGAATTTAGTAAATAATCTCGGTCTAAAAGAGCAAGTCATTTTCCTCGGAAAACGTCGAGACATACCGGAGATTCTCGCCGCTATCGATATATTTGTGTTTCCATCCTTATGGGAAGGACTTCCAGTGGCGTTGCTAGAAGCTGCCGCTGCAGGGGTACCAATCGTGGCCACTGATATTCCCATGAATAGGCAAGTTCTATCTAGTCAACATGCCTGGCTCGTACGCCCCCAACATGTCAACGCCCTTGCTCTGGCTATAGCCGAAGCCGTTCGAAATCCTGTAGAGAGCCGTAACAAGGCCATCGCAGCCCAAGAGCATGTCCGCATAAATTTTTCTATAGACCAGTCAGTATCACGCTTAGAGAGTTATTATCTGAGCCTGATGAATTGGAAATAGACAAGGAATAAAGATGGAAATTTCTAGTCGACAAATAAGCAAATCGATCGTGATAGTCGCTATCGCAAATATCGTCCTGGCTATCATAGCACTGGTGCGGGAATCGCGGCTTGCGGCCTTCGCCGGGACTACGGGAACCGCGGACGCATTTATGCTGGCATTGTACCTCCCCGACCTGGTGGGTAACACCGTGCTTGCTGGCGGCATCACTTTTGCGGCAGTCCCTGTCCTGTCTACCTATCGGGCGAACGGCGATCCGGAGGGGTTCAAACGGACACTTGGAGCTACCACTGGCCTGCTCCTGATGCTTACTTTGGCACTTTCGGCACTGGGCTGGTTTGCGGCTCCGTTTCTTATAGCCCGGGTTGGAGCAGGGCTCAGTGAGGCCACCAGAAGCCTGACTGGCATGTTATTCAGTTGCCTTTTACCAGGAGTGCCTTTCTTTGTGCTCACAGCGCTCTTCAATTCAGCGCTATATGTATTGGGACGTTTCGCTTTTCCGGCCTTCGGCCCGGTGGTACAGAACCTGGTATTCCTTTCTGGACTGCTATTCCTTGCGCCAATTTTGGGGGTAGAGATACTCGCAATCTCCTTTACGATAGGGACGGTAGCAATGTTTCTATTGCAATTGCTGCCGCTGATGAAAAGCGGGCATCTGGATATGCCAACGGCAGACTGGACCGACCCAGGGTTGAGAGGTATAGTGCATAAGAGCTGGCCGGTGATGGCGGGGATCCTTTTGACACAACCGGGTGGCATCGTGGAGAAGATGTTGGCGTCGAACCTGGTTGAGGGGAGTATCGCAGGCTTGAGTTATGCCTTTAAGCTTTCCCAGTTCCCCATATGGGTTTTCGCTGCGGCCATAGGTACCGTGATCTTCCCAGCTCTCGCCCTCTCGGCTGGGGAAAGAGACTTTCTGCAGTTTAGGAGAGTACTTACTGAAGGTCTGGTTCTGACAATGTTCATCTGTCTTCCATTCACAGTTGTCTTCGTAATTCTGGGAAGGCCAATCGTATCCTTGCTATTTCAGCACGGAGCCTTTGATATCAATTCCCTTGGGCTGACCTCCAGTGTGTTGTCTACCTATGCCCTGGGGCTTGGAGCCCAGGGACTTGCGTATCTTTTCCTACGGGCTTTCTATTCGTTAGGTGACATGATAACGCCTATGAATGTAGCCGTAGTGAGTACCATTGTCACGGTGGCATCAGATATGTTCTTCGTTCGGCGATGGGGGTTACCGGGTCTCGGTCTGGGGACCTCGATAGGGACCATAGTACAGGCCATGGCATTGGGCCATTTTCTTTCTAGGAGGGTCGGGTATCTGGGCAGAGGCATCGTCCATTCGATCTGGCGGATAGGCGTGGCATCTTTCTCTCTTGCAGCGATGGCTTACTTTTTAAATAGGCTCTTATTACGCCGCGTAGAAGGGTTAGACCTGCCGACCAAAGTCTGGCGCGTCGGTCTCGTGCTCGGAATTGGTGGATTGGTTTATATAGCCATTTGTCTCGCATTGAGAGTGCCCAAGGTGAGGATGTTTTGGCCTGAGGTAAGACCGGGAATACGTTCTGAATAATTGCTGATTGGAGGGTTATTACTGTGGTAAGCCCTTTCTATTCGTGGATGCTAGCAGGTAAAGTCTTGATATTTTTCTTTCTCTTGTATATTTTCATTCCCAGTCGCCTTATCTACTTCCGAGAGGAAGCTAGTTTGCTTGATAAATTCTTTATTGGCCTCACTTATATGGTGATCGTAAATGTTATCGTAGTCTACATTCTGGCTTTTCTTAAATTGTATGAGGCGCTTTCTCTGATAATCGTATACTTTCTTTTATATATTTTTTTACTCCAAAGGCGGGACCGCTCGCCGGATAAAGTAGCTAGAGCTTTGGGAATGAATATCGTAATTGGGCTACTGGACATGGCTGATAGCAGAGGAGGCATTAAAGGAGCTATCTACCAGGACATCAAAAGTCGCAAAGATATACTAGTAGCTAATCTTTTGGGTATCGTTAAGCGCCCATATATCTTGGCAGTCCTATTGCCTCTTTCATACATTGCGACTCTCCGTATAGCGCTAGTTGTAAGGACATGCATTTTGGGAGGTGCCCAGATGGCTGACCCTTATGTTCATCTGGTTTGGGCTAAATACCTTCAACGAAGTAGACTTTTTGTTGACCAGTTATATCCTATGGGATACCATGCCATTTTGGCTACTATTGGTACACTTTCTTTCATGGATCTTTACCACGTGATACGCTTTACTGGTCCTGTGGCCGGTATCTTATTCATCCTCACAATTTTCTATGTGGCCCGAAGCCTAGGTGTACCTGACATGGTTGCAATACTGGTGACAGTTATTTTTGGATTGGATATGCATCGATGGCTTCCTGCCGATTTTGACCGGCAACTGAGGGGGTTACCCATGGAGTTCTCAAGCATCTTCGTCCTACCCGGTCTATTGTTCCTGGTTCGCTACATATTTACCCCGCGCAAGGAAAATCTATATTACTTTTTCGGAACAGTTGCTGCCACTTCATTTATCCATCCATACAGCACCGGATATTTGGCACTTGGAACTCTTCCTATTGTATCTATGGGATGTTTGCTAAGGAAGTTGACTTTTAAAAATTTGGCTAGTCTTTGCCTGGCAAGTCTAGGCGGCATAGTATTGGGCAATCTGCCAGTCCTCCTCGGCTTTATTGGCGGCATCCCCACAGAGGGTTCTCTTACCTGGGCTACCTCTACAGTTGTACTCCCGGGCGGGGCCCCTGCCCCTAAGTCTATAAAGATATTGCCATTCATCGCAGGGTTTATCAAGGGTCCTTCTTGGTACCTTTTAGGCTTAGGTACAGCGGTTTTTGTTATCATATGCAATGGCCTACGCATGCTGATTCTCGGTAAGAATTCTTGGCAATCCGCCGCTCGCCTTTCCTGGGGATTTGCGGCAATTATAATGCTCATCTTCTACCGGCTCTCTGAGCTTTCTATCATAGCAATTATGGATATCTATCGTCTTTCTCTAGGGATAACCTTGGTATTGTGTGTTTTATTTGCATTTGCAATTAGTGAACTCGTGATGCTTTCATCCCTTTTGATAGACCATCGATTCATTACTGTGCTAGTCGGAATTACCATGGCCTACACAATTGTTTCACTTCCGCCATACTATCCACCTGTTACCTTGATTGAATACCCGGCTGCAGCAGAAAACTACTTTCGAATTAAGGCCCAGTTTCCCAAATTTGAATGGACTCTGGTAGCCCCTGTCGAGCAGTTTGAAGAATCATTGGGTTATGGTTATCATGTAGAACTATGGAAATTTTTTCGAAGGTATAGGATCGAACACGCCGAGGACCCGGATTTCGACCCTCCTATACCAACTAAATATGTCTTTTTTTTCATAGAGAAAGTACCATTAAAAATTTGGGAACGCGGGCTTAATCCGGATGATTTCCCCGGCCCTACAGAAAAATATTATAGAATCCCCGAGATGCGGGCAAATCTTGAACAGGAGGCTTATGTTTGGTGTAAAATTTTCCATAAGACCCATAAAAATGTTACTGTGTTCTACGAAGATTCCGAGCTAATAATATATCAGTACGAACATGACCCAACGCCATATATTGGTAAAGCCCCTCAAATCTAGGAATCTTTCTACCAGCCATGCCTGCAGAAGGGTGCTGGTGAAGAACACGTATCGTCGAATCATCTGGCCAGAGATCCAATAAGAATGTGGTATAATTAACAATATGAAACCTCAGGAAGGGGAGTAAAAAAGCAGGGAAGATTGGGGGAACGCTCCATTGCCAGCATCGTATATATCGGCAGTCTTGGCTCTATTACTAGTAGCTATCATTCTGGCTATTCTCCAGATTGCAAGAATGAGGGCGTTAACCGCCAAAATAAGGTCTGACAAACAGATGTGGCAGGAGCTGGCCTCGATAGTTGATATCAGGCTGAGCTTTGAGGAAGCCCTAGTCCGGATTATGGACATAGTAGCAGGTATCGTGGAGGCTGATGGCTACTATTTCTATATTCGTGAAGAAAAAGAGAATACCTTGGTGCTGAAGGCTGTGAAAAGCGTACCCACAGACGTGGAAGTGGGGCCCAGTTATTCTGGCCTGGTAGCCTCGAATAGAGAGGCATACAATCCGCCATTGGGACTTTCTCTAGATTCTCTACCGGACAGGGTGGCCATTGTGGGTGAGCAAACGGCGCCATTGCTCTCTATCCCACTCCGAGGCGAGAGGCTTGTGGGCGTGATCCATGTGGGGCCTTTAGCCTCGAGGAAGGTCGCTCCCAAACAGGTACAAGCCCTATCCGAATTGGCGTTTTTGTGTGCCAACATGGTAGCTTTGCTGGCCGAGCGGGATGGCTTGAGGCTCCGGATGGAGGAGTTTTCTGCCCAGTCGCAGATTTCAGCTACGATGATGCGCTCCACTTTTGAGGGCGAGGCTGCGATTGGGCTTTTTCTAAATCTGGGTTCCGGCCTGGTTGGCGCCGATGGCGGATTTGTGATTGTAAAAGGCGAACCAGGGAAGACCCCATGGGTGCCCGCATGCTGGGGATTATTGGAGGATGTCTATAGGAGCCTTTCTAGAGACCCTGCCGTGGCTAGTGAACTTCTCATGAAGAGGGATAGGCCTGAAATACTGACTGCTGAGGAAGGTGGCCGCAGTCGCATATCTTCCTGGCTGGCAGCTAGGGATATAAATTGCCTCTGGGTTATTCCGTTTGTCGCGGAGGGTCGCCCTGGCACCCTGGGTTACCTGTTTAAGTCCTTTAAGAAGATGGAGAACTATACGCGTCCTGCCCTGGAGGTCATAGCCCGGCGAATCGCTTCAACCATCCGGGACATCAAGATATACGAGGAAATGTTGCAGTCGTACCTGGAAACGCTCAGGTCCATTGTTGATTTATTGGATTCTCAGGAGCCGAGCACCGTCAACCATTCCACGCTCATAGCCAAGTATGCCAGGGAGATATCACTTATGATGGGATTATCCTCTGAGGAAGTGGAGACCATTTCACTGGCTGCTTACTTACATGACGTTGGCATGATGGGTCTGGGTGAAGATATACTCTTCAAAAAGGGCAAACTGAGCAGTAGCGAATACGAAAAGATTAAGGGTCACGCTCAACTAGGGGCCACGCTTGTTGAGCCATTGAGCAAACCCTTGCCCATTGCTCCACTTATAAGGCATCACCATGAGCGTTATGACGGCTGGGGGTATCCCGCCGGGTTGAAGGGTGAGGAGATACCGCTTGGAGCGAGGATCATCGCGGTTGCAGATACTTTCAATGCAAAGGTATCTTCCCGGGGTTACCGGGGGGCCCTGCCCTATGAAAGAGCCATAGCTGATATCAAGGCGGCTGCAGGGAGCCAATTGGATCCAAAGGTTGTGGATGCCTTTATCAAATTGTGGGATATAAAGCAACAGAAGCCTGAACGCAGGGGGAAGGCACTTGAGGATTGCTGGGTCATGAGACAGTGTCCGCCCCAGATTGCAGCCACGTGTCCTGCCTTTAAGTCTGGAGGTAATTGTTGGGAGATTCCCGGTGTGAAATGCCACATGCACGGGGATACCTGTGAGAGCTGTTTGGTGTATACAGAGTACCAATTTCGGCAACGGCGTCCCAAGCTCTCCGAGATCCTGCGGTAGTGACATGGGGAGAAGCGATCCCCCTGAGCTTCACTTGAGGGTGAAGATGTTTGAGGAGGGTGGCCATGATTGATGATTCGGTACGCCAGCGATTGGCTTCGGCCGCTAATTTTGCCATTTACTATGGCTTCGGCCAAGAGGAGTTATTGGCCAGTTTTGACCTGGTCATCCTGGAGCCAGCGGCATACTCTGAAGGGGATATCCAACGGATTCGCAGTCGCGGCACACTTGTGTGCGGGTATCTTAGCGTGCTGGAGATAAATCACTCCTTTGATTTCTGTCATGTTGAGCCCAGGGATTACCTGGTGATTGAGGGTCGCAGGAAAACCAATCCTGCATACTCTAACTGGATAATGGATCCACGCTCAGAGCATTGGACGCGGGTAGTTATAGAAATGGCGGAACGATGCGTAATGGCCAAGGGGTGTGACGGCGTCTTTTTAGATACCATTGGTGATGTAGAAGACCCCCTTTTACCGAGATCTCTGGCCGCTCAATTGGTGCCTGCTGCAGCTCTACTCACTAAGAAGATCAGAGAACGCTTCCCGCATGCGCTCTTGATCCAGAATTCGGGTATTGATACCCTCTACCGGTTTACCACTCCGTATCTCGATGGGATTTTGTGGGAGAACTTCCCACTGAAATGGCCTACGGATTATTGGTCCCTTAACAAACTCAATGAATTTGAGAAGATATCCAGCAAGACCGGTTTACGTGTACTCCTGTTGGCAAAGGTGAGAGAACCTATACCTCATGACATATCGTGGGAGGTTCTTAAGGAACTGCAAACCCTCGCATTGAAGCGCGGCTTCCTGTTTTATGCTGCTCCAGGAGACTATACACGGGGGGTAATCTTACTACGCGGGGAGTAATATACGGGGTCGAGGGAGGAAAAGCCATGTGAACATCGAAAAAATAAAAAGATAGTTCGTCATGGAGGGGGAAGCTTGGTTTTGAACACGGTTGAGGTGCGTTTTGGCTCCGTGTGTCACAAGATTTATCTTGCCGACGATCTTATCGAGCAGGCGGGCAGGATCTTACAGCGCTATAATTTCGAGCGGCACGCCTTGATTGTGACTGATAGCAGGGTAGGGGGAATATACAGTGGCATACTGGAAGGAAGCCTGTCAGGGGCGAGATACAGGGTTGATGTGGCGGAGCTCCCGGGGAGGACGGCTGAGAATGTTGCCGAGGCTGCAAGGATCGTGATCGATAAGGCCGGCGCCTGTGCCTTCAAGCCAGGTGGTGCGATCATCGCCCTGGGCGGCTCCACGATCACTCGCGTTGTGAGGTCATGCATCACCACACATTTCAAAGAAGCCTTCTTTGTCAAGGTGCCGACGACATTGTTTGACCAGGTCGATAGCTCGGCCATGAGATCGGATATAGCGCCGCGCGTGGTCCTTATTGATTTTACTACGCTGGAGACGCTGCCGGGACGGGAGCTCAGCAACGGCATGGCTGAAGTAATAAAATACGGGATAATCAGGGATAAATACTTCTGTGAGTTCCTCCAGGAAAACGCGGGCGCGATAAAGCGCCAGGACCAGGAGATGCTCAAGAGGATCGTCACCCGGGCGTGCGAGATCGAGGCGGCGGTATTCCAGGAGATTCCCGATTCTCAGGATGCCGAGCGTATCCTGAGCGTCGGGTGTGCCATCGCTGAGGCTGTGCAAGGTAGCGACGAGTCAGGGCAGTATAAGTATGGGGATGCCCTTGCCATTGCGATGGCGAGGCTTGTCGAGATCGGTGCGCGGATAGGGATCACTCCCCCTGAAGTAAAGGCGAAGGTTCACCGGATATTGAAGGCATTTGACCTACCAGTCCTCCCGGATAGCATCGACACCTCGCGAATCATGAGCGCGCTTAGCGAGATCCTCCCGGTGCATGAGAGTGAGACGGCCGGCGGCCCGGCTGTGGGCCTTATGGTGCCAAGGGCTATGGGCAAGGTGGAATTTGTCCCGGATATCCCGCTCCCGGTGATCGAGGCATCCCTGGCTGGATAGACTGGGAACTAGTGTGAGAATGGGCGCGGGTAGATACGCGGGTAGATAGGGATAGGGATAAATGCGCTGGATGTGAGCGAGATATGTGAGATATGAGATAATGGACAGGGGGTTGGGGTCTTGCAGGGGGTGGAGGCGAGGCTTGAGAAGGTTCGCGGGCTTCTTCGCGATAAGGGTATCGACGCGATTCTTGTGATGCAGCCCGAGAACCGCCGCTATCTGAGCGGCTTTACGGGGTCTGCCGGCGTCCTCCTTATAGGCGCCGAGTATGCGCTTCTCATAACGGACTTTCGCTACGTCGAACAGGCTCAAGAAGAGGCACCGGCCTTCAAGGTCATAAAATGCGGCCAGAAGATCTCCGATACCATAGCGGAAGTTGCGCAAAACCAGAACATCAGGTCGCTCGGCTTCGAATCCGATTTCATCACCTACCGCCAGCACGTCATGCTTTCCGAAAATCTGGGATTCCTCGACTTCATCCCGTATGATGGCACAGTAGAGGGTTTGAGGATGGTAAAAAATGAGGACGAGCTGGCCATGATAGCTCAAGCATGCGCCCTGGGCGACAGCGCCTTTTCGCATATCCTGGGGATGATAAGACCCGGCGTATCTGAGCTGGATGTGGCCCTTGAGCTTGAGTGGCACATGAGGAAGAAGGGCGCAGAGGGGGTTGCGTTTGATATAATCGTTGCCTCCGGGGCGCGGAGTGCCTTGCCTCATGGCCGCGCTTCCGGGAAGAGGATCGAGGCCGGGGATCTCGTCGTGATCGACCTCGGCGCCAGGTTTAATGGCTACTGCGGGGATATGACCCGGACTATTATGATCGGGCGCGCCACAGAGGAACAGCGAAGAGTCTACGAGATTGTCCTGAGCGCCCAGTTGGCGGCCCTGGAGGCCGTCGCCCCCGGGAAGAAGGGTTCGGAGGTCGATGCCGTGGCGCGGGACCGAATCGCACGCGAGGGCTACGCCGAGGCCTTCGGCCACGGGCTCGGGCATGGCGTCGGGCTCGCCGTCCATGAGGAGCCGAGGCTCTCCCCGTCCGGCGAGGTCGCGCTCGAGCCAGGAATGGTTGTAAGCGTTGAGCCCGGGGTTTACCTGCCGGACTGGGGCGGGGTGAGGATTGAGGACCTGGTGGCCGTTACCGGGGATGGTTGCAGCGTTTTCACTCGTTCTGACAAGGCGCTGATTGAGATTTGAGATTGAGAGATTGAGATTTAATAGTTTCCGCGGGCTGATGGAAATGATATAATAGGGTTGTTGGTTTCTATAATTGGAAGTTTTTGTATTTACATGGGGGTGCAGTGCGGGCATGATCTCGACCAATGATTTCAGGACAGGCCTCACCATCGAGGTCGATGGGGAGCTTTACACTGTCGTTGATTTCCAGCATGTGAAGCCCGGCAAAGGCTCGGCATTTGTCAGGTCAAGACTCAAAAACCTGAAGACAGGCTACGTTATTGAAAAGACATTTCGCGCGGGCGAGAAGCTTCCGAAGGCGCACATAGAGTACAGGGAGATGCAGTACCTCTATAGCTCGGGCGATGATTACTTTTTCATGGATATGACTACATACGAGCAGCTTTCCTTGAATAAAGAGAAGCTCGGGGATAATGTAAAATATTTGAAGGAGAATATGGTCCTCGGCGTGCTCATGTATGAGGGGACGCCGATCGGGGCGGAGCTCCCGAATTTTGTTGAGTTGAAGGTTGTAGAGACAGACCCGGGCATCAAGGGCGATACCGCCACGGGCGGGTCCAAGCCCGCCAAGCTGGAGACGGGCGCGGTTGTGCAGGTGCCCCTCTTCGTTAACATCGGCGATGTAATACGTGTCGATACGAGAACGGGCCAGTACCTCGAGAGGGTCTGAGGTTTGATTGATGGCACGGTGGGGCAGCCAGGCAGGACAGGTTTTGAGGTCAGGATAGGTCCCAGATAGGTACTAAGGTCAGGACAGGTTTTAAGGTATTGAAGGCCTGTCCTGATTTTTTTGTCATAAAATTCGTCTACAGCAATATCTATATAGGTACAGGGGGGGACGTGCCTTGGCAGTGCCTGGAGCACCGTTGCCTGCGTCCATCGACCAGGTTGCCGCGATCGTGCCCAATCGGGTCCGCGCCCTCCTGGCGGGCGTTGAGCCGGCGGTCGTGGCCGAGCTCGAGGAGATCCGGTTGAGGCTCGGGAGGCCCGTCATGCTGGTTACGCCGCGAGGGGACCTCTACCTTGCGAGGAGCGGCGGCGTTAGCGCGGACCCCGGTGAGGCCTATATATTCAGCCGTGATGATGCCGGCAAGACCCTGCAGTTGATGTGCTCAGGCTCGGTCTATGCTGTGGAGGAGGAGCTCAGGAACGGCTATCTCACGCTTCCCGGAGGACACAGGGTCGGCATCACCGGCCGCGCCGTGCTCGAAGGGGGACGCGTGAAGACTCAAAGGGACGTAACCGGGTTCTGCATCAGGATATCGAGGCAGGTCATCGGGGCAGCAGATAAGGTGATGCCCCACTGCGTCCAGCGGGGCGCGCGGGGCCGGGAGCGGTTTCTCCACACGTTGATTATCTCGCCGCCGAGGTGCGGCAAGACTACGCTCCTGCGCGATATGATACGCCAGCTGAGCAACGGGTTCAGGATCCCTGACGGCTCCGGTGGCGCTGGTGGCGCGAGTAGCGCGAGTAGCGCGAGTGGTACGAGCGGCGCGGGCTCGAGTATACGGGGTTTCAAGGTTGCTGTGGTGGATGAGCGGTCCGAGATAGCAGCCTGCTACCAGGGTGAGCCGCAAAATGACATGGGAGTGCGGACAGATGTGCTCGATTCATGCCCGAAGGCCGAAGGGATAATGATGCTCATCAGGGCGATGTCGCCGGATGTGATCGCCACGGACGAGCTGGGGAGGGCCGAAGATGCTGAGAGCATCGAGGAGGCTGTAAACGCCGGCGTGAGCATCCTTGCGACGGCCCATGGTTCATCCCTCGAGGAGCTCGCGAGGCGCCCCACCCTGAATAAGCTCCTGGGGTGGAAGGCGTTTGAGCGGCTCATCTTCCTGGGCCAGACCCTGGGTCCCGGGACCGTGGAGAGGATCGTTGATGGAATATCGGGCGCCGTCATCCTGAATGGTCCCGTCCGGTAGGCGGAGGCAGGAGGCTTGTTTCATGGTGGTGAAGTTGCTTGGCGTCGCGCTCGTTGTGCTTGCGTCGTGGCTTACCGGCAATGCCATAGCCAGTAACCTGCAGAGGAGGGTGCAGGAACTCAGGAGCTTGAGGCGCTGTTTTGCATTGCTCGAGACCGAGATCGCATATACAGCCACCCCGCTTCCCGAGGCCTTTCTCCGGATTGCACGGGGGGCGCCGCCTCAGATAGGCGCCATATTTGCGGGCGTGAGGGAGCTCCTGGTATCCTCCCAGGGTTATACGGCGGGCGAGGCCTGGGAGGCTACACTGAACCGAGCTTATGATTTTACGGCTTTGGATCGTGAAGACAGGGAGGTCCTCGAATCGCTCGGGAGATTTCTCGGGGCGTCTGGCAGGGATGACCAGGTGCGGCATATCAGGTTGGTTTGTGAGCAGTTGAGGGACCGCGAGGCGAGGGCGGTGGAGGAGGCTGAGAAGGGGGCTCGGATGTGGAGGTTCCTGGCCCTCGGCTCGGGGCTCATCGTGGTCTTGCTCCTGTATTGACCATCGGCGACAATTGATGACCGTTGACGACTATTGGCGCCCCCACCTGTCGCCATTCCGTATGGAGGATAGGTAGGCCGTAAGCCAGCCATTCCGTGAAAGCCGCACCGTGAAAGGGGCAGGGACATGTCGGAGATCGACCTGATTCTAAAGATAACGGGCATCGGGATTCTCGTTGCCGTTATACACATGATCCTGGAGCAGGTGGGCAAGAAGGACTATGCATTCATTGCGACCCTGGCCGGGACCTTGATTGTCCTTGCAATGGTGATGCAGAAAATAGGTGCGCTATTTGAACAGGTAATCGGCGTATTCCGGTTGTGGTAGTAGTAGATGAATTATTCTGGAATAGTGGTTCTGGAACCCGTTGTTACCGGTTATGGCGCTGGCTGCGGCGCTAGTTATGGCGCTGGTTGTGACACCCGGCAGCTGCGCTGGAGGGGAGGGGCGCGCGCTATGGAGATACTCAGGATCGTCGGCATATGTCTCATCGGAACGATCCTGACCGTCATAGTTCGCAGCAAGAAACCCGAGATTGCAATGCAGCTCAGCATCGTCATAGGCCTCATAATCTTCTCGATGATGCTGCCCAGGATAGGAGAGCTCATATCGATTCTCTCGGCGCTCGTCTCCCGGGCAGGCGTGGATAACATCTACTTCGTCACGGTGCTAAAGGTCATCGGCGTTGCATACATCGTCGGGTTCGGGGCGGAGGTCTCGCGGGATGCCGGTGAGAACGCTATCGCCTCCAAGATCGAATTTGCCGGCAAGGTTCTGATTATGGTGATGGCCCTCCCTATCATGATCGCCATACTCGAGACTATTACGCGGTTGATACCATGATTATGATGCCATGATTATATGGAAATCGAGGCCGTCTGGCGGGATGCAGACGCCCCGCCTTGCCAGCATGGAGCGGCTATTTGATGTAATTACAAGCGGTAGCCCGGGAGTTGGCCATGATGCTTCACTCCATAATGCTTCACCCTAGGATTCACTCTGGAGCTTGCCACAGAACCCTCTGCATTATCCCCTTTGCAGCGGCCTTGATTATGGCCGGATGGATAGTGGTCGCGCCCTCCGCCTGTCTGGCCTGGGATGATGTGGTAAATGAGCAGCTCAAAACGCTGGACATGACCGGCCTTGAGAGCTTCCTGCGAGATATCGATCAGAGTATGAGGGACTACTTCCCCAACCTGTCTCTGGCGGAAATCCTTCAGGCGCCGGGGGAGGGTAATAGGATCAATCTCAGCATCTCCTCTGTCTTTAGCGGGATCCTGCGCATGTTGGCCAGGGAGGTTGTGGCAAACCTCCGCCTGCTGGGGCAGCTTATCGTCCTGGCCGTGCTGTGCACCCTGCTTATGACATTCTCATCGGGCTTTGAGGCCCAGACGGTAACATCGCTCGCCCACGGAATGGCCTTTGCAGTGCTGGCCATAATGGGGCTCAATAGCTTCCACGTGGCGACGACACTGGCGGTAGCGACCATAGAAAACATGACGTCGCTGATGTATGTCCTCATGCCGGTTCTCTTCACGGCCCTCGCGGCCGTTGGCGGAGTTGCGACCGTGGCCGCCGTCAATCCCATTGTTGTCATGGTGGCGGGCGGGGTGGGCACGTTGATCAAGAACATAGTGTTCCCCCTGATCCTCCTCTCCATAACCGTCGATATTGTCGGCAGGGTCTTCGAGCGCGTTCAAGTCGGGAGGCTGGCCGGCCTGTTACGGGATGCGGCCGTGATGTCGCTGGGCTTTGCCCTTTGTATCTTTCTGGGGATCATGTCGATTCGGGGGATTGGGGCGTCGGTCGGTGACGGGGTGTCCATCAGGGCCGCGAAGTTTGTGAGCAATACATTTGTGCCCGTCGTGGGCAAGATGTTTTCGGATGCCGTCGGCGTCGTGGCAGGCTGTTCGCTCCTGATCCAGAGCGCCGCAAGCATAGCCGGCCTCCTCGGCATTGTGATGGTCTGTCTTCATCCCATCATGAAGCTGCTCGCGGTGGTCGTGATGTATAAGGTAGCCGGGGCGGTTACACAACCCCTTGGGGATGAAAGGCTGTCAGGCGCCCTAAACGCCCTGGGAAACGGGCTCATGCTGGTCCTCGTCACCGTGGCCAGCGTGGCGCTGGTGTTCTTTGTCTGCATCGCCGTTGTTGTCGCTCTCAGCAACATTACAGTGGCAATAAGATGATGAGGTGGCTGTAACCGTGATCCTCGAGGCCCTTAAGTCGTGGATAAGGGATGTCATCATAATGGTCTTCTCCCTCGCAATGCTGGAGGCGCTCCTCCCCCGGGGGGAAATCAAGAAGGCGGCGCGCATCGCTGTCGGGCTGGCTATAATAGCCGTTATCCTGGCCCCGCTCACGAGAATCCGTGATGCCGGCTGGGGGGCCTCCGCGCCGTTGCAGCTCCGGGAGGAGTGGCTTAATGGGGATGCCGGGCGCTTATCCCCGGGCATGGGCATGGACACAGGATCGGGCCCGGGCCGCGATGTGGATCCGGCCATGGCCATGAGCCAGGAATACATAGCCCGCGGTGAGGCGATGCGGGCCGCCGGCGAACGCCGGCTGACGGAGGAGGCAAGGAGGCGCATGGAGCGTCAGGTGGAGGCGCTTGTCGGGCTCGGGATGTCGCCCGGTGCCGGCGGCGCGCGTGGCGGCGCACGCGGCAGGAGCGATGGCGGCGAGGCCAGCCAGGGGAATATGCCTGCGGATATATCGGCAAGGGTTGAAATCGCCCCCTCCTCGGGCGGCCTGGCTGCGATAGAGGTTTCTATCAAGTGCGATAGGGCGGGATATGCCGGGGGGATAGCTGGTGGGAGAGATATAGATACGGAGAGGCTCAGGAGCCTCGTGGCCGACTTTTACGGGCTAGACCGCGAACGGGTGGCGGTCACAATTGAGTAACTACCGTTTGGGCACTAACCCCGGGTGCTAAACCTGAGCGCTAAACCTGGGAGCTGAAGCCGGGCGCTGAATCTGAGAGTGATAGCCTGGGAGCAATAACCTGGAAGCGATAAGGAAGTGAAGTTAAATGCCCTTCAACCTGCCCTTCAATTTTAAGGAGCCCCAGATTAAACCCCTATTTTTGATAATCCTTCTAGGGCTGATCGGGATATCCCTCCTGATCGCCGGGAGCAGCGTGCCCAGGTCTGGATCTGGCCCCGGCTCCGGCGAGATGGAGCGTCCCACCTCCCCGGGACGGACTATCATCGGGGGCGCCGGCCGGGGCCCGGAGGTGGATGGGAGCTTGCAGAGCTTCCAGTACGCCACCTCAGGCTTCTCAGGATCCGAACTGGATCGAAAGGCCCAGCTCGAAAGGAACGTGGCTGCTGCGCTCTCTGATATAAGGGGGGCTGGCAGGGTGACCGTGAGCATATCGTTTGCCGGGACGAGGGCGAATAAATATGCCTCGAATCTTACCAGGGAGAAGAAGACGACTGAAGAAAAGGATAGAGAGGGAGTGATGAGGATCACAACGGATGCCCGGGACTCGGACCAGCTGGCCCTAATACGCGGTGGGCCGCAGGGGCAGGAGACCCCTATATTGCTGGAAACGCGCGAACCCGAGATAAGGGGCGTGGTCGTCGTGGCTGATGGGGCGGGGAACCCTGGCGTGAAGCTCACCATGGCGAGGGCGGTGGAGACGCTCCTGGGTGTGCCTCCCCATAAGGTCCTTGTGCTTCCGAGGAGAGAGTAGAGGACGAAGACGGGTTGAGATGGGGTAGGTGAGCAGGCGTGAGGGTTCTGACCAGGAAAAGGATTTTTGCCTGGGTTGCCTTTATCGCGGCAGTGATAGGGATGATCGCAGGTGCGAGGATCATGGCCCCTCGCTGGCCGGGCGCGGCCGGCAAGACTGGTGGCGACGCTATCGGCGACGCTGTCGTGGATAGGACCGGCATGGTACAAGAGGAATCCAAGGCGCCGGGGGAACCCGAGGCGATAATGGCGATGGCGGCCGGGCCCCGCGACTTCTTCGCAGAGTCCCGCCTCGAGAGGGACCGGGCCCGTTCGAGGCGCATGGAATTACTACAGGATATGCTCGAGAGCTCGCCCGAGGGGTCCCAGGAGCGCGCCGCCATCCAGCGGGAGTTGCTGAGGATGTCGGCTGCGATGGAGAACGAGGAACGGATCGAGGCGCTGATCAGGGCCAGGGGCTACGTTGACGCCGTCGTCTTTGTCTCAGACAATTCATGTGATATCATAGTTGAGACGTCATCGGGCCTGACCCAGGTTGACGCCCGGCAGATCGGGGATATGGCCGCGCGCACGACGGGCCTTGCGCCCCAGACTATCACCATAACGGAGAGAAGGCCGGGCCAGGGTTGATGACAGGAATAATCAGCGAAAGCAGGAAATACTATGTTCGCGGTGAATATACGAAGACATGGGACGAAAACTATGCTTGGATCGGAAGATTTTCCCGACCGGGAGGTATTGAGTCTTCACATGGGTTTAGAGGATGTTCGCCGCGAACTTAAAGAGATTATAAGGGTGCTAAAGGGAACAGATGTTTCCGAGTTAGATATCGAGACCGAGGGCCTGAAGATCACCATAAAACGCGGCTTCGCGGAGGCGCAGGCCGGCGCGCAGCCCAGGCCTGCGCCGCCTGTGATGGTCAGCCAGGAACCGCCCGTCGTTAAAGCCCCGGCTGGCGAGGTTGAGCCCGCTCCTGAAAGGCTTGCCCCGCCGGCCGGGAGGGGTGCGGGCGCTGAGGAACCGGGGAAGAAGGATTACCTGACGATAATTGCCCCGATGGTCGGCACTTTCTACCGGGCCCCCTCTCCAGAGGAACCCCCGTATGTGGAGGTCGGCGACATTGTTGAGCATGGCCAGACGGTCTGCATTATTGAGGCCATGAAGCTCATGAACGAAATACAGTCCGAGGTCAGGGGGAGGGTGGTCGAGATATCCGTTGAGAATGGTGAGCCCGTTGAATATGGCCAGGTGCTTTTCAGGCTGGAGCGATTGTAGACAGGCCCAGGCTGGATTGGACAACATTACTCTAACATTATTACTCTAACATTATTACTCTATGGATGGCGAGGTACATGAAGCAGTGTTTGACAAGATCCTGATTGCCAATCGTGGCGAGATCGCTTTGAGGATCATGAGGGCGTGCTGGGAACTGGGCGTAAAAACCGTGGCAGTCTATTCCGAGGCCGACGTGGACTCCCTTCACGTCCGGTTGGCGGATGAGGCCTACTGCATCGGCCCGGCCCCCAGCGCCAGGAGCTACTTAAACATCCCCAACATAATCAGCGCGGCGGTGCTCTCGGGGGCGGATGCCATCCACCCGGGTTACGGGTTTCTAGCGGAAAATGCATATTTTGCTGAAATATGCGCTTCGCATGACATCAAGTTCATAGGGCCGGCGGCGGGGGCTATTGAGGCCATGGGGGACAAGGCGGAAGCCAAGAGGACGATGAAGGCCGCGGGGCTCCCGATAATACCAGGCACGGATGGGGTCGTTGAGGATGAGAGGGAAGCCATGCGTTTCGCGGGTGAGATTGGGTACCCCGTAATAGTCAAGGCGGCCGGCGGCGGGGGCGGCAAGGGCATGAGGATAGCCCGGAGTAGGGAGGAGCTGGAAAAGGCCATAAAGGTCGCCCAGGTCGAGGCCAACGCCGCATTCGGGACCCCCGCCGTATACGTGGAGAAGTTCATCGAGAAGCCAAGGCATATAGAGGTCCAGCTCCTCATCGACGAGAAGGGGAACGCGATTCACCTCGGCGAGCGCGATTGTTCTCTGCAAAGGAAGCACCAGAAGGTGCTGGAGGAGGCGCCCTCACCTGTCGTCACCAGCAGCCTCCGGAAAAAGCTCGGGGAGCTTGCGATAAAGGGGGCCCGGGCCGCCGGTTACACGAGCGCCGGGACCATTGAGTTTCTTGTAGACAGGGATGGCAATTTTTATTTTATGGAGATGAATACGCGCATTCAGGTGGAACACCCTGTCACCGAGTTCATCACCGGCATCGACCTGGTGAAACACCAAATCCGCATTGCAGCCGGCGAGGAGCTCGGCCTCTCCCAGTCTGACATCAAGATCACGGGCCATGCCATTGAATGCAGGATCAACGCGGAGGACCCTGCCCGGGGTTTCTTGCCCTCGCCGGGCACCGTCGATTTTTATCATGTCCCCGGCGGCCCGGGCCTCAGGGTTGACAGCGCCCTCTACCAGGGCTACACCGTGGTCCCATTTTACGATTCCATGGTCGCAAAGGTTGTGGCCTGGGGGAAGGACCGGGAGGAGGCTATAGCGAGGATGGACCGCGCGCTGGATGAAGTCATAATCGACGGGATAGCAACCAACCTGGATTTCCAGAAGAGGATCGTGAAGAGCCGGGCCTTCCGGGCGGCGAGGATTTACTCCGATGATGATATTCTATCCATTCTTGGCAGGGAGGGCCGTTCGTTGTCATAAAAAACAAAGACTGGTATAATATACTTGATAGGATGGGATGCTTTCCAGTAAACCCTATTGGGGGGTGGCGAAGGTGGAGAACGAGACCAGCATAGAAGCGGTCGGCCGGGGGGAAGAGCTAGGTAGCGTACGCATAGCAAACGAAGTCGTCGGGGTCATTGCCGGCCTGGCGGCCACGGAGGTTGAAGGGATCGCCGGGATGAGCGGCGGCGTTGTGGGTGGGATAGCGGAGATCCTGGGCAGGCGCAACCTTGCTAAGGGCGTCAAAGTCGAGGTGGGGGAGAAGGAGGCAGCTGTTGATCTCTTCGTGATCGTGGATTACGGCGTGAGAATCCCCGATGTGGCCTGGAAGGTCCAGGAGAACGTCAAGAGGGCTATTGAGAGCATGACGGGCCGGGAGGTTGTTGAGGTAAACGTCCACGTGCAGGGCGTGCATTTCTCGCAGGAGGAGAAGGGCGAGCCACAGCAGCGCGTGCGGTAGCGGGAGCGGGATCGACCGGTACGACATCGACCGGTATGACGGGATCGGGATATGGAATGGAGATGATCAGTGGAGATGACCAGATTGTAATGGCCGGGTTGCGATGAGTTTGATGAGTTTTCTAATGTGTTTAAGGAAAGGAGCGCACCCCTATGAGGACCCTGGATAGGCTCATAGTAATCTTGGCTGGTCTTGTTTTAGCAGCATTCGCGCTTGTCATGTTTGGTCTTATCTCAAACGGGTACTTTCTCGATAGGGCCCTGGTATTGATTGAGGCATGGGGAAGGGGAGCGCGCGGGGGTCTTGCCGCCATAGCTTTTGTGGCGCTTTTGATCGGCGTTTACCTCTTGGAGCTCGGCTTTCGCACGAGGCGCGGTCCTCGTGCGATCGTAAGAGGGACAAGCCTCGGTGATGTGAGCATCTCGCTCGCGGCGATAGAAAACCTCGTGAGGCGGGCGGCAAGGCAGGTAAGGGGAATACGGGAGGTTGACACGTTTGTCAACGCATCGTCGGAAGGCATTGAGGTGGTGCTATCGGTGCTTGTAGCCCCGGACCTGAATATCCCCGAGATATGTGACGAAACCCAGGCGCGCCTTGAACAGTACATCCGGGAGACGGTTGGCGTGGAAGCGACCAGGATTAAAGTCAACGTGCGAAACATCGCCGCCGAGAATAGGGCCCGGGTTGAGTAGAGGACATGGGAAACGCATGGGATAGGGAAGCATGGCAGGGAAGCACGGAAAGAGGTGTAGGCAGGATGCGCCCTGAGATCGTCGAGTTGATTCGCATCCTTATCGAGCACCGTGGTAAGGTTTTCGGCACCTTTTTGGGTTTTATCGTGGGCATTATCGTGATTTTTTACGGGTGGTTCGATGCAATCTCCTTTGCCATCTGCGTGATGGTTGGCTACCTCCTCGGGAGGCAGGCTGACAAGAAGGAGACCTTGAAGGAGTTCTTCGAAAGGGTGCTCCCACCAATAGAGAGATAGGGTGAGGAGTCTGTGACAAGGCGTGAAATAAGAGAGGTGGCGCTAAAGGCGCTTTACCAGGTTGATATCGCTCGCACCCCGGTCGAGGATGCCCTGAAGTGTGCCTTATCGTCGGAGCCGGGTGGGCGCAGAATCCCCGAGGCGAACGAGAGGTTTCTCACGACCCTGGTATCGGGCACCGCGCAGAACCTCGCGAGCCTCGATGAGATCATATCCAGGTTTGCGCGCGGGTGGGCTATCGAGCGGATGGGATCTATCGACCGGAATGTCCTGCGCATGGCGGTGTATGAGATGCTCTATATGGATGAGACCTCTCATGGGGTTGCTATAAATGAGGCCGTGGAGCTTGCCAAGAAATACGGCGATCAGGACTCCGGCAAGTTCGTAAACGGGATCCTGGCGAGCGTTGCACGGGAGATGGTTGACAATAGGGACAATGCCGGGAATTAGGGTTTACACGGTAAGCGAAGTGAATCGCTACATAGGTGCGCTCCTCGAGAGCGACGATATCCTCTCGGGCATATGGGTAAGGGGAGAGATATCCAATTTCAACCACCACACTTCGGGGCACATGTACTTCAGCCTCAAGGACGATGCAGGCAGGCTCAAGTGCGTGATGTTCAGGACCTGGAATAGCAAGCTCTCATGTAAGCTCGGGGACGGGATGTCGGTATTTGCCTATGGCTCGATAAGGGTATACGATAGGAATGGGGATTACCAGCTCTATGTCGAAGAGATCGAGCCTGCGGGGCTTGGTTCGCTCTACCTGGCTTTCCTGCAGCTGAAGGAGAAGCTCGAGAGGGAGGGCCTGCTCGCCCCAGGGCGAAAGAGGCCCCTGCCGGCCTTTCCTTCCGTGGTTGGAGTGGTGACGTCCCCCACGGGCGCAGCTATCCGGGATATCGTGACCGTGCTGCGCCGGCGCTGGCCTGGCGTCACGGTGGTGTTGTCGCCGGCGCTGGTCCAGGGCGATGGCGCCCCTGAGAGCATTGTAAACGCTATAGATGCTATAAATGAGTATTCAGAGGAGCAGCATGCTGTCGATGTCCTGATTGTGGGACGCGGTGGCGGGGCGATCGAGGAACTGTGGGCGTTCAATGATGAGAGGGTTGCCAGGTCCATCGCCGGCTCGAGGATACCGGTCATATCAGCCGTCGGCCACGAGACGGATTTCACCATAGCCGATTTCGTTGCGGATAAGAGGGCTCCAACCCCGTCCGCCGCAGCGGAAATGGCCGTCCCGGATGTGATCGAGCTTGCCAGGCGGCTCGGGGTGAGCGCGGCCCGCATGCGCGGCGCCGTTGAGGAGAGGCTACGCGCGTACAGGCAGGCCGTGGATGAAGAGATAAGGGCCATCATGGCCTCTGTTGACTATTCCATAAGGTTGCGGCGCGAGAGGCTTGCGGCCCTCGCAGGCAGGCTGCATGCTCTGAGCCCGCTCGCAACCCTGGCGAGGGGCTACGCCATCTGCCGGACCCTGCCGGGGCGCGTTGTTGTCCGGGCTGCGCGCGAGGTTGCCGTTGGCTCGGATGTCGAGGTCATCCTGGCTGATGGCCGGATAGAGTGCGGGGTCAAGTTCGTCGAGGAGGTGTGTGCGTATGGCATTGGAAACGAAAAGGCCGGTGCCGGATTCAAGCAGCCTGAGCGATTTAAGCGGTCCGAGCTTTGAAGAGGCGATGAAGAGGATCGAGGAGATCGTCGCGGCGCTCGAGGATGGACAGGCTGATCTTGATAAATCCCTGGCTCTTTTTGAGGAAGGGATGGGGCTTTTTCGGTTTTGCACGCAGAAGCTCGATGAGGCCGAGGGCAGGATTCTCATGCTGGTCAGGGATGCCGACGACGGCGATAGGAAGCCTCTTGTGAGGCCCTTTGAGGTCGAGGAAAGCGCAGGTTAATGTTGCTGGAAAGCGCGGGTTGATGCGGGTTGATGCCGGTAATGAAGGATTTCTCATCGAGTTTCTTATCGAGTTATGTAGCGGACAGGGTGGAGGCCATCAATTCGGCCCTCGCGGAGTTCATTGCGGACCTCAAGACCGGCGGGTCCCCGGTTTACGATGCCATACACTACAGCCTGTTCCCCGGGGGTAAGCGGCTCAGGCCCATACTGACCCTGGCTGCGGCCGAAGCGCTCGGCGCTGCCTATAGCCGGGCGATACGCCCGGCGTGCGCCCTGGAGCTCATCCACTCATACTCCCTCATTCACGATGACCTTCCCTGTATGGACGATGATGATTTCCGCAGGGGGCGATACACAGTCCACAAGGCGTTTGGCGAGGCCATGGCCCTTCTCGCCGGTGATTCCCTCATCTCCCTCGCCTTTGAGATATTATCCTCACCCGGGGCCGTTGCCGAGCTCGGGGCTGAAACATGCGTGAGGCTAGTTGAGGAATTGGCCCGGGCCTCGGGCGGGCTCGGCATGGCCGGCGGACAGGCCATGGAGCTTTTGTATACCAGTGGCAGCGGCAGCGGCGACGGTGCTGTAACTGAAGCGGGGCAGGGAAGCGAGGCGGTGCGCTCCGAAAAACTCGGAAAGATTGAAACGCTTGAGACTGTGGCCCGGTTCAAGACGGGGGCGCTTTTCAAGGCATGCCTCCGGTGTGGGGCAATAGCAGCAGGCTCGAATGAGCGCGCGCTCGAGGCGCTGAGCAGATTTGCCGAATACTTCGGCCTTGGTTTTCAGGCCGCGGACGATCTTGCGGATATGAACTCGGACGAAGACAGCATCTCGCTGGCAAGGGCATACGGGGCTGACAGGACGCGCTCGCTGATCCGGGAGCTCAGGGATCGCGCCGTATCGGAGCTTGATTTCCTGGGCGAGCGGGCGAGGGTTCTCCGTTCGCTAGCAGACTATTTGCTCATTGCCTCTGCGTAATGTTCATTGCCTCTGCCTGATGCCGTGCTGCGCAAGAGCGAGTCGCACGGGGGCAGGGGACTTTTGATTCGTCTGGCCTCAGCTATCACCGGTCCCTGGCTCCCGGCCCGGCTCTGGCTTGCTCCGGCTGGCTCTGGCAAACTTGCAGTGCAGGCGGGTTTATGTTATAATCTGAAATGCTAACGGCAGGTGGCACAGTATCCTAGTCGGCATGCCCATCTTTGAGGACGGGCCTAAAAATCCGTCGAGGGCACATCGATGAAGTCCCTGGTGCCGGCTGCCGACGCCCAGTCGGGGGTCGGTGCTGGGGGTTAAGGAGATAGGGCGATCTACAATGGCATGTAGGCGTTGACCCTGTCTCCGTGGAGGCCCAAGTACGTGGGGGGTCGCAGTTCCCGCGCGTTGCGCTGGGACGCGTAACTACGGCTTGGGGTTAACCTGCACAGCGGTGCGAGCGTGTGCGTTCGATAGGACCGTACATATCGCGCTGGGTGCAGTGTAGCCTGCCTTGAGTGGCCAGAGTGGGATAGCGGCATCTTGCAGCTTGAAACCCTGGCTGCAAAAGAGGCTAGAGGATGGAGCGTGTTGGTGGGGAAAACTCCTAGGCTGTCCACAGCAAGTGGGGCACGCTGGGGATTACAGTGTGGACTAAGTGGTAATCTAGCATCCCTGGTGGCGACACGGGGAAACGATCGTAAAGGGAAACCGCCTGGCGGCAACGCGCAGGAGAATCGTTCTGGGAAAACCAGCTAGACCTCAAGCCACAATATTTACTCAGCGTGGGGCCACCTGCACCTTGTTTTTCTTTTATATTCGTTTCATTCTATTCTATTCAGGTCTAACCTGCGCAGGTCTTGATCTGGGTTTCGCCTGGATTTTATGTTTTATTTTGCTTGAACACTGGAGGTGCGTAGGAACCTGTTGCGCCGCATTAAGCAAGTTTTAAAGGTCGGGCTGCTGACCTTTTTTTTATCGATGAGCATGAATCTTGTTTCGCGGCTCCTCCTCGCTCATGTCGGTCTGGTTTTAAGCTTCCTGATTCTTTTTATTATTGTCTTGATCGGGATCGTTTTTGATATAATTGGAACGGCAGCCGCAGCGGCCAGCGAGAAGCCTTTTCATGCCATGGCGGCTAACAGGGTCTACGGCGCCAGGGAGGCGCTGCGCGTCATCCGGAACGCTGACAAGGTTGCGAACTTCTGTAATGATGTCATAGGCGATATCTCGGGGACCGTCAGCGGCGCAGTCGGGGCGAGCATTGTATTCAGGCTCATAGTCTCCAGGTCTGCTGTTAACGAGGTTATCGCTGGCGTCCTTATGACGGGCCTGATTGCCGCCATCACTGTCGGGGGGAAATCCTTCAGCAAGGGATTTGCAATCAACGAAGCAAGCAGGGTTATACTCCTGGTCGGCGAGGCCCTGCGGTGGTTTCAGGGGGTAACGGGCATAGCCATCCTGGAGGATAAGAGGGGAAAGAACAATTCGAAAGCGACAAGAAGCAGGCGCGGAAAGCGGAGCGGGAGTGAATGATACAATATGGGTGGACCACACGAGAGATTAAGGTCCCTGAGCAATCGCGAGCTTGCCAAGCTCGCCGACGCGCTCAGGGCCACAATAATAGAGACGACTGCGGCTACAGGAGGGCACCTCGCCCCCAACCTCGGTGTCGTCGAGCTGACCATCGCCCTCCACGCGGCGCTGGAGAGCCCGCGGGATAAAATCATATGGGATGTTGGACACCAGTGCTACGCCCACAAGCTCCTGACCGGCCGCGACGATAGATTCTCCACCTTGAGACAGTATGGTGGCATAAGCGGCTTCCCCAGGCGCGATGAGAGCGTTCACGACATCTTCAATACGGGGCACTCGAGCACGTCGATCTCGGCTGCGCTCGGCATAGCCGTAGCGCGCGACCTAGGGGGCGAGGACTTCGCTGTCGCGGCGGTGATAGGGGACGGCTCGATGACCGGCGGCATGGCCTTTGAGGCGCTCAACCATGCGGGTCATGTCAGGACGGACCTTATCGTGGTCTTGAATGATAACGAGATGTCGATCTCGCGCAATGTCGGGGCTCTCGCGGCCTACTTGAGCAGGCTGAGGATGAACCCCGGCGTCCGCAGGGTCAAGGGCAAGCTCGAGGAGTTTGTCGAGAAGATGCCGATAATGGGCGAAGACCTCTCAACGCTCGTGAAGCGAGTCAAGGGCAGCGTGAAATACCTGGTCATGCCCGGGATGCTCTTCGAGGAGCTCGGATTCACCTACCTGGGTCCCATCGACGGCCACGATATCGCCATGATCAGGCGCACTATCGAAGATGCCCGCGATAAGGGCGGGCCGGTTCTGATTCACGTCCTGACGCAGAAGGGCAAGGGTTACGGACCTGCAGAGCGGAATCCCCGGGCCTTTCACGGGGTCGGGCCATTTGATATAGCTACGGGATCCCCGAAGCCGGGGGCGCCGGCCCAGGCTCAAGTTCAGGCAGGGGTGGCCTCTGTCGCCGGGGCCGGGATAGGCGTAGGGATAGGGGCAGGAACGACCTACACAGATGTTTTCGGGGAGGCCCTTCTCCAGCTCGGCGCCCGGGATGAGAGGATAGTCGCCATAACAGCGGCAATGCCCGATGGGACGGGACTCGAGCAATTCGCCCGCAGGTTCCCCGGGCGTTTCTTCGATGTGGGCATAGCGGAGCAGCACGCGGTCACATTCGCCGCGGGGCTCGCTCTACAGGGCTTCATCCCCGTGGTTGCCATATACTCTACCTTCCTGCAGAGGGGATATGATCAGATACTGCACGACGTGTGCCTCCAGGGTCTCCACGTGGTCTTCGCGATCGACAGGGCCGGGCTGGTTGGCGAGGATGGCCCGACGCACCACGGTGTCTTCGACATGGCGTTCCTCAGGCACCTTCCTGGCATGTGCCTCATGGCCCCTGCTGACGGGGGTGAGCTCGTATCTATGCTGAATCTCGCCGTCGCCTGCGAGGGCCCGGTGGCCCTCAGATACCCGAGGTCGAGGATCCCGGGCGAGCAGTATGGCCAGGATGGCGCGATCAATGGCGCCATTGACACCCGGGCGCATATGGTGAGGCCTGGAAACGACCTCGCCATCTTCGCCATCGGCAGCATGGTCGGGCCGTCTGTTGAGGCATCGCGGATACTTGATGATGGCCAGGGCCAGGGGATTAGCACGGCCGTCATCAACGCTCGTTTTGTGAAGCCTCTCGACACCGAGACATTGGCCGGGATCGCCGCCAGGACGGGGCACGTCCTGACCGTCGAGGAGGGGGCGCTCCAGGGAGGGTTCGGTAGCGCGGTGATTGAGGCCTTGAATGACGCAGGGATCGACGGGGTTCGCGTCACGAGGCTCGGCATCCCTGACAGGTTTATCGAACACGGGGCGCGCGACCTCCTGCTCGAGAAGTGCGGCTTGACGGCTGGCGCCATAGCGAGTGCGGCGCGGCAGCTTGTGACGGGCCAGGGGAGGTCGGCGGCGCATTGAAGGAGAAGGAGCGCCTCGACATCCTGCTGGTCGAGCGGGGTCTGCATAAATCCCGCGAACAGGCCCGGCGCTCTATAATGGCCGGGGAGGTCCGGGTGGATGGCGGGAGGATTGACAAGCCCGGGACCAGGATTCCCGTGGACTGCGAGATCGAGGTCGCGAGACCGGCCGTAGAGTATGTAAGCAGGGGCGGCATCAAGCTCGAAGCGGCGCTGAGGGAGTTTGATGTCAGCGTTAAGGACAAGGTGGCCATTGATATTGGGGCCTCAACGGGCGGGTTCACTGACTGCCTGATCAAGCATGGCGCCCGCAGGGTCTATGCCGTGGATGTGGGTTACGGCCAGCTGGCATGGGAGCTCCGGCAGGACCCCCGTGTCGTGAATATCGAGCGGACCAATATCCGCTACCTCGATGCCGCGCGCGTGCCGGAGAAGGCGGATATCATAACGATCGACGTCTCGTTTATATCCATCAGGAAGTTCCTGCCTCGCCTGAAGGAATTCCTCGCGCCCAACGGCCGAATCATCTCCCTCATAAAGCCGCAGTTTGAGGCCGGGAGGGAGCAGGTCGGTAAGAAGGGAGTGGTCAGGGATCCCCAGGTGCACAGGAAGACATTAAGTGATATAATAGATTTTGTAGCTTCTAATAGTTTCCATATAAAGGGCCTAACGTTCTCGCCCATCAAGGGGCCGGAGGGGAACATAGAGTATTTCCTGCATCTTGGCCTGGAGCCGGGTGAAGCGAGCTCCAGGCCGGGCGAAGTGGAAGTGGGCCCTGATGTTGATGTAGATGAGGTGGTCCGGCGCGCCCACGCGGCACTGAATGGCGACCCGGCAAGATGACCAGGACTAGAACGACCAGAAAAGAATGAAATGACCGGAGACCAGATATTCCTATGACGAGGGTTACGAGAATCGGTTTGATTCCCCATTTGAAGAAACCGGAAGCGGTGAAGAGCGCCCGGGATATCCTGGAGTGGCTGGGTGAGCGCGGCGTGAAGGGGCTTCTCGATCCGAGGAGCGCGGAGGCCCTTGGCCTGCCCGAGCTCTCGTTTGGCGGGGCGGGCAACCTCAAGAAGAAGATGGACGTCGCCGTGGTCCTGGGCGGGGACGGGGCGCTCCTGTATGCAGCCCGGATGCTTTCGCCCTCGGGCCTACCGCTCCTCGGCGTGAATGTCGGGCACCTGGGCTTCTTGACTGAGATCGAGATCCCGGAGGTTTACAGCGCCCTCGAGAGGGTGTTGAATGGGGATTACAAGGTTGAGGAGCGCATGATGGTCGCTGCGACGATACGACGCCGCGCGAACGAGGTCGAGAGGTTCACGGGCCTGAATGATATAGTGGTCGCCAAGGGTGCGTTTTCGCGCATGATCCGCCTCGAGACCTACATTGACGATCACTATATAGGGACCTACCCGGCCGATGGCGTCATCGTTGCGAGCCCAACCGGCTCCACAGCTTACTCGCTCTCGGCGGGTGGCCCAATCGTCAACCCGCTCATGGATACGTTGATTATAACGTTCATATGCCCCCATACATTATTTGCCCGGGCATTTGTCATATCGAGCTTCGAGATTGTCAGGGTCGTGGTGCATGCCTCGCATGACGATATCATGGTGACTGTGGATGGGCAGGTGGGGTACAGGCTCGGGGACGAGGATGAGGTCATAGTGAAAAAGGCTGAACATAAGACCAGGCTGGTCAAGCTCGCTTCGAGGGGCTTTTACGAGGTTTTGAAGACAAGACTAAGCGAGGGGAATATATGATCGGCAGGGTTGAGAGCGCTAAAGCAATCCGACACGCAAAGATTCTCGAGATCATAGGAAGCAGGACCATAGAGACACAGGAGGAGCTTGCGCAGGCGCTTAGAAGCGAGGGTATAGATGTGACGCAGGCCACGGTCTCAAGGGATATAAAGGAGTTGCGCCTCACAAAGCTGCCAACGGGGGATGGGAGATACCGGTATGCCGTTGCCCACGAGCAGGCCCTTGGGGACGTGCTCACAAGGCTTGAACACCTTTTTCATGATTCCGTCGTGAGCCTCGACTATAGCGAGAACCTGATCGTCATAAAAACCCTGACGGGCAATGCTCATGCTGTGGCGGATATTATTGACGACCTCAACTGGAAGGAGATACTTGGGACGATAGCCGGCGATGACACCATACTTGTAGTTGTGCGGCCTAAGTCCGTCGTGCCCGAGTTGCTCGAGAGATTCAATAGGCTTAGGGGATGAGGAACTCATGCTGCTTGAGCTGCATGTCAAGAATTTTGCACTCATCGATGAGCTTTCCCTTGAGTTTGGACCGGGCCTCAATATCCTCACAGGCGAGACGGGCGCCGGTAAATCCATCATCATAGATGCCCTGGGGCTCCTGCTCGGGGGGAGGGCCAGCGCCGATGCCATAAGGTCCGGCTCTGAGTCCATGTACGCAGAGGCTGTTTTCGCCGTTCACGAGGGCTCTCCTGCGCGTGCCGCCCTGGCTGACCTCGGGCTCGGGACAGATGTTGATGCAGGTGTTGATGGTGGGCTCCTCATCATATCTCGCGAGGTTACGAATTCGGGCCGGAATCGCTGCCGCATCAACGACAGGACGGTGACCGTGGCCACGCTCTCCTCGATCGGGGATTATCTCGTAGATATCCACGGGCAGCACGAGCACCAGTCCCTGCTCTCCCCGGGGAGGCATATCGATCTCCTGGATAATTTCGGCGGGGAAGAACTCCTGGCCTTGCGGGCGAGGGTGGCTTCGAGATTCCGTGACCTGCGCGCCCTCGAGATGGAGCTTGCCGGGCTCTTGCAGGATGACAGGGACAAGATTCAGAGGGTTGATTTGCTTCAATTCCAGGCCGGGGAGATAGGCGACGCCAGGCTTGAGCGGGGTGAGGAGGAGGAACTCTCCCGTGAGCGCTTGGTTCTCGCAAATGCCGGGAAGCTGTTTGAGCAGTGCTCCCGCGCTTATGTTTGCCTTAACGGCGGTGACGGTAACGGTGGCGGGGCGGGCGCGGTGGATGGCTTTCAGGGCATGCCTGCAATGCCAGCGCGGGATCTCGTCGCCCTCGCCCTCAGCGAGTTGAGGGCTGCGAGCCGCATAGATAGCTCGCTCGCGGGCGTCGTGCAGCTCCTCGAGGATGCCACCATTGGAATCGAGGAGGCCGCCACGCGACTCCGGTCCTACAGGGATGAACTGGAGTTCAACCCTGAAAGGCTCGCCGAGATCGAGGATAGGCTCGCCCTGATCGCCCGGCTCAAGAGGAAATACGGGGACACGGTTGAGGCTATACTGGACTACAAGGCCAAGGTCGAGGCGGAGCTGGGCGCGATCGAGAGGAGCGGCGAGAGGATTGAAGAGCTCAGAAGCGAGATCAAGGCGCTCGAGGCTGATCTGGCCGAGCTGTGTGCGGAGCTGAGCGCGGCACGGGTCCGGGCCGCGAAGGCGCTCGAGGGTGGAGTGATGAGGGAGCTCGAGGAGCTCAACATGCCGGGCGCTGTGTTCAAGGTGGACATTTCCCAGCGGGAAGCCGCCGGTGGCATCCCGGCCACTGCTGGCTCCAGTTCCGGCTCTAGTTCCAGCTCTGGCGCCGGTACTAGCGGGCCCGGGCGCGAGCCCGGGGGGCGGCGCCTGGAGGTCACAGAAAGGGGCGTGGACTTTGTCGAATTCCTGCTCTCCGCAAACCCGGGCGAGGAGCCCCGGCCTCTTGCGCGAATAGCGAGCGGGGGCGAGCTTTCCCGGATCATGCTCGCCATAAAGGCCGTGCTCGCCGCCCACGATGAGATCCCCACGATGGTGTTCGATGAGATAGACTCCGGGGTGGGTGGCCGCGCAGCCCAGGCCGTCGCCGAAAAGCTCGTCAAGGTTAGCAGGCTGAGGCAGGTCATCTGCGTGACCCACCTCCCGCAGATAGCCAGCATGGCGGATGTCCATTTCCATATATCGAAGGAGGTCACCAGCGACAGGACCAGGACGCGCGTTCACAAGCTCGCCTGGGGTGACCAGGTCACCGAGATCGCGAGGATGCTGGCTGGGAGCAACCTTACTGACATCACCATGAAACATGCGGAGGAGATGATTTCCCTGGCGACCAATCTGAAGAAGGCCATGTAAGCCGCATCCTACCCGATCTGTCTTGGGATACCAGCCTGTGGGTTGCGAATAATAATGAAGTAGTATGGGGTATTATGAGATTCACAACTTGCAGGTTCCTGAATAACATGTAATGTGTCGCCTGTGCATAAACTAACCCAAAGCACATTCATGGGGGAGACCACGGGAGACCCATTCAGACAGAAGGGTAGTAGATATGACCGGGAAGATAACTAATATCTGGTCGAAAAGGCAGGTTGATGACGTATCGGGGCTGGCGACCTCCAGGGTTGTCATAGAGGCTACTTCGCCCGTAAAATGTGATATCCGGTGGAGGGACCCTCTCACGGCAGAGGTCATCTTGCCAGATTGCGAGCTTAACATGCCTGAGGGCATGATCAGGGTGAATGATGGCCTCCTGACCGATATCAGGGTCAGCCGGGCGGCGAGGCACGGTGTATTCATCCGGGTCGAGCTCGAACACCCGTCACAGTCTACCCTCCTGCAGAGTGAGCCGTTGCGCTCGCTTCCGGTGCGCCTGGTGATAGCATTTGACCGGGCGGCCATTAAGAGGATCCTGTCCGACAGGATTATTGTGATAGATCCCGGCCACGGTGGGATGGATGCTGGCGGCAGGGGGCCGGTGAATCTCCTTGAAAAGAACGTCGTACTCGATATCGCACGCTACCTCTATAAGCACTTGAAAGAGGCTGGGGCGCGGCCTTTCATGACGCGCACCAGCGACGTGGGCATGACCCTGAAACAGCGGTTTGATCTTGCCGCCAGATTCGGGGCTGAGGCTTTTATAAGCATACATACATATTCATCTGGAAACGCGGAGCTCGGCGGCCTCAGGACCCTTTACAATCCCTCGCGACCCGCGAGCGAGGAGCTTGCCATTCTTGTACATGATGCGGTCATCCAGAGGGCGGGCCTGAAAGATAGAGGTGTGGCGAGGGATGCGACCAGGCCCCCCGGCAGTCTCATGAGCCCCATAATAACGGTGGAGGCTGTATGCATTTCCAACTGGGTGGAGGAGGGGCTGCTGCGCAGCCCGGTTTTCAAGGAGCGGGTTGCCGATGGGATCTTTAACGGTGTCAAACGCTTCTTCGCGGAGCGGGAACGCGGCGAATTGAGGGCGAGGGAACAGGTTGCAGGTGGAGCTGGCGGCGGCGCTGCGCGGGTGCGGATACCCATCCGGACTCACATAATAACGGAGAAGGATGATATCGTCGACGTCGTCAGGATGTATACCCGGGACATAGCAGAGCCCGGAGATTTTATTGGAATAGCCGAGAGCGTCGTTGCTATAGCCCAGGGCCGCGCAATTCTGCCTAAGACCGTCCGGCCGAGGCGGCTGGCCCGTTTCTTGAGCAAATTCCCCGGGAAAGATGGGAGCCTGGCTACCCCGCCGGCCATGCAGCTCGCCATAAATGAGGCCGGAGCCGTCCGGGTGCTGCTGGGCGCGGCCGCTGCCGCCCTGGGGAAGATGGTGGGCCGGAAAGGGGATTTCTACAGGGTTGCCGGCCGCTCCCTGGCTTTCATAGATGATATAGCGGGGACGATGCCCCCATACGATGAGCATGTCGTGCTCGGGCCCGCCCACCCCGAGGAGGTAGTAGCCAGGATAAAAAAGGAGACCGGCATCGACGTCTTTATAGCAGATGTGAACGACAAGGGCTGCGTCGACATCCTCGCAGCCTCGGATAGCATCGACCAGGTGGTGCTCAACCAATTGCTCTCGGACAATCCCTTCGGTAACGATGACCAGCAAACCCCGATCGTTGTCCTGAAACCCGTACGCCTCTAATTTGGCAGTGATCATGTAGACCTAGCCGGCGCGCACCGATCTTTGCCGCTTTCAGAACTCATTTTATTTAGGACTTATTATGTGGAGGGCGCACCCCTGCATGCGGAAGCAATCATTCCTGCGCGGGGCCATGGTATTGACCGTGGCCGGGTTCATAAGCAAGGTGCTCGGCGCCATCTACCTCGTCCCCCTCACCAGGCTCATCGGTGCAGAGGGCGTCGGGCTTTACCAGATGGCTTATCCCGTCTACGGCACAATGCTCGTTATATCAGTATCGGGCCTCCCCGTTGCTATCTCCAAGCTCGTCGCCGAACGTATCGCTCACGGCGATCCCGGGGGGGCGGCAAGGGTTTTCAGGATTGCAACGGTTATCTTGGTCGCCGTTGGTGCCATCCTGTCGTATGCGCTTTTTGCCGGGGCGAGGTTTTTGGCCACGAGGGTGCTCGGCGACCCCCGGTCCTACTATTCGATAAGGGCCATCTCCCCGGCGATCGTGCTTGTAGCCTCCATGTCAGCATTGCGTGGCTACTTCCAGGGGCTGCAGACGATGACCCCGACAGCGGCCTCGCAGATAATCGAACAGGTCGCCAGGGTTATTACCGCCCTCCTGCTGGCATATATGCTGCTTCCGAGCGGCGTGGAGTTCTCGGCGGCCGGGTCTGCTTTCGGGGCGGTTACTGGGGCTCTCGCGGGGCTTATGTTGCTTATCGTGATCTACTTCAGGGAGCGGGGGGTCCTGGTGAGCGCGGCGGGGGCGGCAGGCGCGGCGGACGAGACGGGCGGCACCTCCGCCCTGAGCCTGCTCAGGGAGATCGTGGCGCTCGCGCTGCCCGTGACTATTGCCTCGCTCGTCGTGCCGCTGACGGACCTTACAAACGCGGCTATAGTCCCTGCAAGGCTGAGGGTGGCAGGGTTCAATATCCCCGAGGCAACCAGGCTTTACGGCCAATTCGCAGTGATGGCGATGAGCCTTGTGGGGCTCCCGACCGTGATCACCACGGCCTTTGCCACGAGCCTGGTCCCATCTATATCAGCGGCGTGGGCCACTGGAAATCGAAAGCTCGTGAGCGAGCGTATCCAGGAGGCGATGAGGTTAACCATCTTAATAGGGGTGCCATCTTTTGTGGGGCTTCGCATCCTGGCGAGGCAGATATGCGGCATGCTGTTTGCCTGTCCCGAGGCGGGGGAACCGCTTACCATCCTCTCGATAGGGACCTTATTCCTGTGTGTCCAGCAGACATCGTCTGGCATCCTTCAAGGCCTCGGTCGAACGCTGGTCCCCGTCCGGAGCTTGCTTGCTGGGGCTGCCGTTGGGGCATCGCTTAATTTTGTTTTCACAGCCGTGCCCGACCTTGGAATACGGGGAGCGGCCCTGGGGACGGCTCTGGGGTTTATGGCTGCCGGCGTCCTGAACTTCGCGGGGGTCTGGGTTTTTGATCGGGCAAGGGTTGGCTCGAGCGCGGCCAAAGCCGTATTCAAAGCAGCTCTTGCCGCGCTCGCCATGGGGGTAGGTGTGAGGCTGACTTACCACCGGATTGTCCAGGCTACGTTCAGCAATTCGCTGGCGACGGTTGCGGCCATAGCGGCCGGCGCGTTGACTTATGGCGTGATCCTGATCCTGCTCGGCGAGCTTACGCCGAGGGAGCTTCGCCTCATCCCCGTCATCGGCTCTGGACTCGCCCGGCTCGTCGGCGCCATGCACGGCACGCATATCCAGCGTAAATAGGCCTTCGATCAGGGCTCGAAGAGCTTGCTGATGGAGCCGCCTGCGTGGATTCGCCATATGGCCTCCGCGATCAGCTTCGCAACGGAAAGCACAACGATCCTGCCGCAGCGCTTGCTGTCAGGCACGGGAACCGAGTTCGTCACGACTACCTCCTTGAGGGGCGAGGTGCGGATGCGTTCAACGGCTCCCTGGGTTAGAATCCCGTGGGTGCAGGCGAAATACATGTCCCGGGCCCCGTGATCCTGGAGGATCTCCAGGGCGCCTATAAGCGACCCCCCTGTGGTGATTTCATCGTCGACGAGGAGGGTGTTCATCCCCTCGACGTCGCCCACGACGTGGCTGGACTCGGCCCTGTCCACGTTTCCAATTCGTCGCTTGTCTATAATGGCCATGGGCGCCGCGAGGCGGTCTGCGTATTTCGCTGCGAGCTTTGCCCGCCCGGCGTCCGGCGCGACCACAGCAAGGTTTGGGATCTGCTTTTCCTTAAAATAGGAAGCTATGATGGGCAGGGCGGTCAGGTGGTCGAGAGGCACGGAGAAAAAGCCCTGGATCTGGCTGGCATGGAGGTCGATCGTCACAACCCTGTTGGCCCCCGCGACTGTGATCAGGTCGGCCACGAGCCTTGCCGTAATCGGCACGCGCGGCTGGTCCTTTTTATCGGAGCGCGAGTAGGGGTAATATGGTATCACGGCTGTTATCCGGCCCGCCGAGGCCCTTTTCAGGGCGTCGATCATTATCAGGAGCTCCATGAGCCCATCGTTTACGGGCGAACATGAAGGCTGCACGACGAAGACGTCGGCCTCGCGCACGCTCTCGTTGATCTTGGCAAAGATATTTTCGTTGGCAAATGTCGTTACCTCGGCCTGGCCGAGCGCAACATTAAGATGAGAGCAGATTTCCCTTGCGAGCTCAGGATGAGCCCGGCCACTGAAGACTTTCAGGTCCCGTAACACAGGAAGTGCCTCCTCAAAGAATTTTGGATTCATGTTTTGAGATTCGGAAAGGCTTTAGTGGAAAATTGAAACGCCATAAAAAGCGCAGACTATAAAAACATCTGGTTCCGGCCACAGCTATAATCTTACATGAAAGTTGTCCATATGTGAAGGGTTTCCATGCAGCTATCAGCGTTATTTTACATGATTTCATTGTAACTTTCTGGAATACCAAGCCGGATCTTGCCCAGGGTGCGTTGCCCGGGCGAGCCGGCTAATCAGGATAGAGCGGACAAGATTGAATCGGATGCAGATAAGATAAGATTAAAGCGGATAAGGAGGAAGAAAGCCTTGAAAGCCAGCTGGATCATAGCCCGCAAGCGCGACGGGCATGAACTGGATGCCGGTGAGATTAGTTTTATGATTGATGGTTTTGTAAAGGGAGAGGTGCCTGATTACCAGATGGCGGCCTTTCTAATGGCAATCTATTTTAAAGGGATGACACCGCGGGAGACGGCGGCTCTTACGCTCGCTATGGTCAGGTCCGGGGAAACCATTGATCTGGGGCGTATTCGCGGAAGAAAGGTGGACAAACACAGTACGGGCGGCGTTGGCGACAAGACGACCCTCGTCCTCGGACCGCTCGTGGCGGCCGCCGGCGCGCCCGTAGCCAAGATGTCCGGGAGGGCCCTCGGCCACACGGGAGGGACCATCGATAAACTCGAGTCGATCCCGGGGTTTCGCGTGTCTTTATCAAGGGAGGAATTCATCTCGAATGTAAATCGCATTGGAATCGCGATCTCTGGACAGACCGGAAACCTGGCCCCCGCTGATAAAAAGATATACGCCCTCAGGGATGTGACCGCCACAGTGGAGAGCGTTCCCCTCATCGCCAGCAGCATCATGAGCAAGAAGATAGCTGCCGGGGCCGATGCGATCGTCCTGGATGTCAAGGCCGGGAAGGGCGCTTTTATGAAGACCCCAGATGAGGCGTTTAGCCTAGCCACGGCGATGATCGCCATAGGTCACGAGGCGGGCAGGCAAATGGCGGCGGTTGTATCGGACATGAATCAGCCCCTTGGGATAGCCGTCGGGAATGCCCTCGAGGTGAGGGAGGCCATAGAGACGCTCAAAGGCTCGGGCCCTCCAGACCTCACAGAGCTTTGCCTGGTCCTCGGGAGCCACATGCTTCTCCTCGCCGGGGTCGCGCGCGATGTGGACGAGGGCAGGGGCAAGCTTGAGGATTGCCTGGCATCGGGCGCCGGTCTCAGGAAGTTCGAGGAGCTTGTCCGGGCGCAGGGCGGCGACGCCAGGGTTATTGCCGAGCCTTCGCGCCTGCCCGGAGCGAAGGTTATACGGGAGGTTGCCGCGCCGCGCGATGGTTACCTGCATGAGATAGACGCCTTGCGGGTCGGCCGGATCGCCATGGAGCTCGGAGCGGGCCGCGAGAGGATCGGGGACCCTGTAGATTATTCGGTCGGCATCATGTTGGAAAAGAAGGTGGGCGATAGGGTCGCGAACGGCGAGGCCATGGCGGAGATTCACGCCAGCTCTGATGAGAAGGCTGCGGCGGCCGCCGGGGAACTGGCAGGGTGCTATCGCATTGAAACATTCAGGCCCGCCCAGCGGCCAAACCTGATATATGGTGTGCTGTAATTGTAATTATGCAATAAAAACCTGCCTGCGATTTTCGTCTTTGGAATATCCTTATTGCGCGCATGGAACACTATTTTCGTGTGGCGCATCCTATATAAGCCTATGCCACATAAGCGCATCGCGCTAAATAGGGTTCACGCCACGCAGATAAATAATACAAAGGAGGTAATTACAGGTGCCAGCGGTAGGAAGACTAACCCAGCTTGAAAAGCACTATCTAAAAGAGCAGCTTAGCATGGAGCAGCTATGCCTCGCAAAATGCAACAACTACTTGAACCAGATTCAGGATCCTGCCTTGAAAAGCGTGATACAGCAGACAAGGGACGTGTGCCAGAGTCACGTGAATACCTTGTCAAGCACTCTACAGCAGGCCGGCTACAACCCACAACAAATGATGTCGTAGCAATTCGCAGCCGCAATCTCATGGCTGTAATCCCATAAGTAAATTGGATGAAGGGAGGAAGTAACATGCCATTTCCGGCGGGGTTCAATGATAAGGACATGGTAGGCGATTTGCTCTCCAGTATAAAGAGCATGTCAGCTGGTTACCACATGGCAGTGCTCGAGTCGGCAAATGATGGGATTCGCCAGACCTTTAAGAAGCTTCACGACGACCAGATCCAGCAGGCGAAGACCCTTTTCGACACCATGAACACCAGGGGCTGGTACCCGGTCGAGCCCGCCCACTAGGGATACGCTAGGAGGGCAGGGGAACTCAGAAGGAATCCGAGTCAGAGGCGCAAGCAGGAGGGGGTAGCTCATGCCCGGATATGCAATGTGCGATATGAAACTGCGGTACGCGGCACGCGCAGGGCAGGGCCACCTACCTCCACTTTTTATTCCCAGGCTAAAGCAGGGTCTAAAGCAGGATCAGCTGCCTCCCCGCTTTCTCGTCCCGGCCTCCCGCCCCGGCATTGACTAGTCATAGTCATTTCGTTGTCAGCCGATCTGGGTAAGTATCCTCTCCCTATTAAACATCCGTATGCCGATGCGAAGGAGCAAGATATTTACCGCTACGCCCACAGCCAGCACCTCCGGCGCGCTCTTACCTATGATATCCAGAATCTGCGGCGCCTTGTAGACGACCAGGAAAATGATAGGGAGGTTTATGAAGGCCCCGACCTGCTGCGCCGACCTCATGCTGGTGGAGCGCGCTGAAAGCAATACGGCGCAGGCCACCATGAAGAGGATGACGAGTGGGACGAACAGGGCGGTGCGGCCGATCACGGCGAGATCAGGCGAGAACGGCATTCTGTATTTGAGCCGCGCGAAGCCGAAGCTCGCCCCCAGGAAGACCGCCTGGACGATAGCAACCAGCACGAGCGGGGGGATGAACGAGCTTATCACCTTGCCCACAAATAATTCCCGGTTGCTTATGGGCGCGGCCAGGAGCGGCTCGATCGTCCGGTTCTCCTTCTCGCCCACGAAGCTCGCGAGGGCGAGCTGCATCGAAAATGAGGCCGGGAGTATGCTCGAGAGCAAAAACCACACCGGAAACATGGTGCTTGCCACCCCGGTTGGCAGGGCCCTCACCGTGCTCATGCTGATATAGGCGTAGAAGATGGGAAGGGCCAGGCCCGTCACCACTGTTGTGTATACAAACCTGGTGTCCTGGAAGGTTTCTTTCAATTCACGCGCTGCGACCAAAAACGTCTTATTTATTTTTACTTGCATACTTACTGGGATGTTTGCTGGCATATAACCATATCTTCCCCCGTCTTCTATTTTATTTCTATTTCATCTAGCTTAATTTGACTACAATCTTTCCCCCTGATCATTTTTCTTATTAATCTTCTTAATCTTCCGAATCAGCTTCACTAATCTTCCGGATCACGTTCTCCATCGATCTTCATTGGCTGCGGCTTGCATGATTGATCGACTTTCCCCAGTGTCTTCTCCGTGCGTTTCCTGGCGGCTCACGATTTCGAGATAGATATCCTCCAGGCTCCGCGTGGTTTCTTCGCAGGATATCACGGCAAACCCGCGATTCAGGAGGCTCCACAGGAGCTGCGGGTTTGTTGAGCACGGGTCCTCTGTAGAGAAGACTATGGAGACGATAGAGACGACGCTCGACGGGGCGCCAGGGTATTGACCTGCAGGGCCCGCCGCGCCTTCCTGTCTCACATTTACCACTCTCTTTACACCCGCGGTGTTCTTAACGAGCTCGATAGCATCGGCGATGAGGTCTAGGTCTCTCATATCTATCGTAATCCTGAATTCCTGCTCTCTGAGCCCCTCTGTTTTTAGATCTTCGGCGCGCGAATATCGCAGAAGCTTTCCCCTGCTTATTATCCCTATATAATCGGCAAGGCGCTCCGCCTCATCCAGGTTGTGCGTGCAGACCAGTATGGTGCGCCTCCGTTCCTCTTTGAGGAATAGGATATAATCCCGGAGCACCCTGGCGCTCTCGGGGTCGAGGCCTGAGGTCGGCTCGTCCAGAAAAATGACCCTTGGGTTGTGCAGGAGGGCACGCGCCAGGGCGACCTTCTGCTTCATCCCCTTGGAGAAGCTGCCGATTCTCTTGTCGCGGTGATCCTGGAGGTCGAAGAGACGCAAAAACCGTTCGATGCGTGATCCCAGCTCGGCGCCTGGTATCCCATAGAGCCGCCCGAAAAATGCGAGGTAGTCGGCCACGCGCATCCTGTCGTAGAGGCTCGGACTCTCCGTGAGCACCCCCACCTGGCCCCGGATGCGGTCCTCGTTTCCGCGGAGCGGGAGCCCCGCCACAGTAGCATCCCCCTCGCTGGGGTAGATGAGTCCCGTGAGCATGCGCACCGTTGTAGTCTTCCCGGCGCCGTTGGGGCCCAGCAGGGCCATGATGCCGCCGTCGGGGAGTGCAAATGAAATTCCATTCACCGCAATTTTCCCATTGAATCTCTTGGTCAGGTTACGGCATTCTATCAGATCTGCTCACATCCCATCCAACTCACTCTCTAATTCCTACCCCAAATTCCGCTTGGCCATATCCCCTGAGAATTATCATACTCTCATAATCCCATAATCCTCGTATAACTACAATTTATCCTATTCGATTCCTATATTGTTGTCAATTTGGATTCCGTTACCCCGTTACCTCAGTACCCCAATACCCCGCTACCCCGCTAGTATCTCGGTACCCCAGTACCCCAGCGCCTCGGCACCCAGCACCCCGTTGCCTCGGTACCTCACAGCATGCCCACCATCTATTCGGCCTCAATTTATAAATCCATGTTCTACAGCCATATTCTGCGATCATTAATCCGCCTCTACCATCGTTGAATCAATATTCATCGGTCATCCGGTGAGCATTAATTTACCATCGCAATCTGTCATCCGGTGAATATCGGTTCGCCATTACGGTCAGTTACCCGGTGAGCACCAATTTGCTGTCATGATTAGTCACCCGGTGAGCACTAATTCATCGCCACGATCAGTCACTCGATGAACATCTGATAATCGGGTGATACTCGGGAGCATTTATTTTAGAATCCCCAAAAAATGTTCAGGATTTTCGTTACAGATATAGAATAATATGGTATGAATATGGTTCCTAGAGACGTGTTGCTGGATGATGCCCTCGGTATACATGGAAGAATCCTATATGTAGTCATTGCGCTGAATGCCGTTGAGGGACAATGCATAACCCGAATTGGGGAGCTTATGAGGTTGACCGGGTTCCGGAGCCCAAATACAGTCAGGCGATACCTGAAGCTATTGGTAGACAGGGGTTGGGTAGAGCCTATTAAATCTGATACTAAGTATAAGGCCATAAATTTACACCGGTTTACCAACACGTCCCAGGGGTTACCGGTGTTGCGTTCCGGGGACGGCGCGCTTGCGGCGCGCCTCCGTTGAAATTTGGCGCGAGGGCATTGCCAAATTTCAAAGGCCCCGTCACGCAAGCACCGGTAACCCCTGGAAAAGTGGCGATGATTTTTGGACTTATACTTAGATGGAAACTGGTTGTTAAACCTCGGAACCCAATCCGGGAGGCTAGGATACGCAAGGCTGAAGAGCTTTGGAAGGCACTGGGTGAGACAACCAATATAGGGGAATTTCTTATGAAGTCGTGGTTGGACCTGCTAGTGGATGACAAGGATTATGAGGATAATGCCAGACCTGATTTCCTGAAAAACCCGTTAACCGAGCAAAACTTGGAATATGATCGCTACTACCGGAGGGGGGTGGCATTCGAATTCAATGGACCCCAGCATTATGGCCCAACTGAGCGCTATCCGAATAAGAGGGGGGCCAGAGAGCGGAGGGCGCGTGATCTTGTGAAGAAAGCGCTCAGCATTGAGAATGGGGTCCAGCTGGTAATTGTCCATTCCCAGGACTTGACGCCCGCAAATATGGTCGCCAAGATTGGGAATCTCCTTCCATTGCGCGAATTTGACCCCAATGATCCCTATGGGACTGCCTTGCATAAGGCATCCAGGGCCTATATAAGACGTGTAGCGGGGAGATCTATCTGATAGTCAAATACCTGATAGCTAATATCTGATAATTAGATAAATATACCAACTTGAGGCAAAATCGGGGTAGAGTCGATGGTATCGTTCTCTCACTGCCTGGCGATGACTCGGTGTTTGAGCTGGTGGAAGTGTTCAAGGACAGGGGCATCCCAATAGTGAACTGCCAGGGGTCCAGGAAGATACAGGGTGTCGACAGGGTTATATGTGACGACGCCAGAGGCGGTTATCTGGCGGCGAAACACCTTGCAGACTTTGGGCATCGACGAATCGGCATAATAGCTGTAAAGGGCAGCACGACGAGTGCAATACGGCTGGATGGGTGCCGGGGAGCGCTGGATGAGGCTGGGATCGATCTCCCACCCCAACTGGTGGTCGAGGCCCCAGATTTTTCAGAGAAGGCCGGCTACACCGGGACAAAGCTTCTATTGATGCGCGGGGAACGTCCTACTGCCATAATCGCATCCAACGACTTGATGGCCCTGGGCGTATTGGATGCCCTTGGAGAGGAGAATTTAGGTATTCCCGGGGATGTATCTGTAGTTGGCTTCGATAATACATTCGCGACTGTCACGCGGCCACGTCTTACAACAGTGGGACTCCCGATGTATATGGCCGGCCAGATCACCGCCCAGCTCCTACTGGAGCGGATCGACGGGCGTTACCATGGTGAGCCGAGGGAAGTGAGTTTACCTGAGGAGCTCATCCAGAGGGGGTCCACGGCCCCACTGAAGATTCTAACTTAATACCCAAATAACAATGCTCGGAGAAAGCGAGGCAATATTCTGGTGGAGATGAGGCAATATCCTGGTGGAGATAAGATAATGCCCGGGGGAAATAGGGGGCTTCAGCATCAGGGGGAGGTGATGTTTCGTAGAAAACTAGACGTGAAGAGGGAAGAGAGTAGTCTCCTGAAGTAATTCACTAATTTGAAGGAGGAGAGAAGAGATGAGTCTCCGCAAAAGAGGGAAAACGGTGCCCAGTGTGTTAATAGCGGCAATTCTAATTCTGTGCTTCGCTGGAGTATATGCGCAGGCCGCCGAGACAATAACCGTGTACGGACCGTGGCCTGACGTAGCGGACACTATTCGCGACCTCTATAACCAATTTACAGCCCAGACCGGTATCAAGGTCAAATGGGAGCCCGCCCAGACGGATTTCCCATCCCATGTGACTAAGATAACAACCCTCCTCAGCTCTGGGGATGGAAGCTACGATGTTATATGGCTGGACGATCAGATAGTCTGCAACGCCGGAAAGGCCGGCTGGCTGGAGCCGCTCGAGGGGAAATACGCCTTGCCCAAGGGGTATCTGGATGACTGGCCGGCTGGTGTTGTGCATGATTCAGCATATGTAAACGGCAAGTTATACAGGGTAATAGGCCAGGTGGAGGCCATGTGGACATTTTACCGGAAAGACCTTTACAAAAAGGCCGGGGTTGCTCCGCCAGCGACCTGGGATGAACTGGTGCAGGTCGGCAAGAAGCTGACTTCTGGCGAGGGTGGGGCGGGCAAGCGATGGGGCCTCTTGATAAGCGGCCAGAAGGGCGGTATGCTTTCAAACGAATTGACACTCTACATGCTGCAGGCAGGTGGCTCCTCCATCGATTACAGCCTTCCTGGTTCCAAGGTCGCTCTCCAATTCATGTATGATCTTGTATACAAGCATCATATAGCTCCTGAGTCTTCCTTTGCCACTGACTACAACCTGGCCGCCGAAGGCTTCAAGAAGGGCATCTGGGCTACCTGGTTCACCTGGCAGGGCTTCTACAGCGTGTTCAAGAGCGATAAGCAGTTCATAGCGGACGCGCCTATCGATGACAAGGTGGGGGTGACCAGGGCTCTAAAGGGCCCGGCGAATGATTATACGATCTCCGGAAGCTGGGGATGGACCATCAATAAGTTCTCGAGACATAAAAATGCGGCCCTCAAGTTCATCCTGTTCCTTAGCTCCGTTGATGCCCAGAAGGCCTGGGCTAAGGCTGGTCGCCCGCCGGCGCGCCTCTCGGTGATGAAGGACTCCGAGTTATGGAAGGTGAACCCACCTAACAAGCTGTGGAGCGATTACGGTTCCACCGTTCGCGGCCGGCCTCTCATGACGGTGCCGCGGACGAATGAGGTTATGGAGGCGCAGGAGGACTGGGCCCACAAATTCCTCACTGGGCAGGTGGATATAAATACCGCGCTTACACAGGGCGATAAGGCGATGAAGGCTATAATGAAAGAATAAGAGGGCTCGAGTTTGAGGGGGACCCGGCCTATGGTAAATAGCGATATATCGATAGCGGTATATTGGCCGGGCGGTATATTGAGTAATGGTATGCCGGGCCCCCGGCTGCTATTTGATGTTTTAGCACTTCGGCGCGCCAGCGGGATCGCTTGGTTGAGTCGCCTGAGGTCCAGGGGTCAAATGCTTGAAAGAGAGGTCGAACCATCATGAGCTTAGCTGAGTATCGAAAGAGCTTGGCCGGCCATCAAAAGCATCAAAAGCGCGCCGTATATAGGGCGTTATTCCCGTGGTTGCTTATCTTGCCTGCGGTGGCTCTGCGGGGTTTTACGGCGGTCTATCCGATCGCAGACACATTCCGGCTCTCGCTCACAAATCTTCACTTCGTCCGCGGCACCAATGATTTCGTGGGGCTCTCTAATTATATTGCTATTTTCCATGATGCAAAAATCCTAGATTCTTTGCGCTTTACATTCATCTTTACTATACTCTCAACCGGTCTGCATTTTATCGCCGGCCTGATCATCGCATCGCTCCTGAATCTTCCCCTCAGGATCAAGGGGCTCTTGCGCACGGTTAACCTGCTTCCCTGGGCTATCCCGACCATCGTAATGGCTATAGCCGGCCAGTATATGTTCCAACCTGAATTCGGACTGGTCAATGATTTATATAATTTCCTTTTCTCCACCCACTCGAGGCCGGTCTGGCTAAGCTCGGTTTGGGGCGCGCGATCCGCGGTGATCCTGGTTGATGTATGGAAGAATGTTCCCTTTCTTGCCATTGTTCTCCTGGCGGGCATGCAGGGAATCCCCCTTGAACTCAATGAAGCTGCGAGAGTCGACGGAGCTTCGGGCTTTAAGATATTTACATCCATAACCCTGCCGCTCCTGGCTCCCACTATGGTGACTATGGCCATCTTCGTATCTCTCTTTCGTCTTTTCAGTTTCGACCTTGTCTACGGCCTGACCAAAGGTGGGCCCGGCACCGCTACATCGCTCCTCGCCTATCGAACCTATTACGATGCCTTCAATGCCCTGAGTTTTGGCTATGCCGCCACAACCGCTTTCCTGCTTTTTAGCATGGTCGCGATATTGGGCCTGATAGGATTTGGTGCACTGCGATTCGTGGAAAGACGATATGGAAGTTGAAGTCGGGTTTATTCAATTTAACCGGGGCGCCGGTGACCGGGACGCCGGCCTGGATCGGAGTAGGAGGATGAATATATGCCCAGCGGATTTGGTAAACCAGCGGCATCCAGACGTATAAGCTCGAGGAATCTTCATTTAGTAGTGTTAGGAGTGGCTATATTCGGGTTTCTCTTTACCGACCTCGTACCCGTATACTGGATCGCGCTCTCAGCATTTACCCCGAGAGGCGAGCTATTTGCAGATAAGTTCAGGTATCTGCCGCTCCACGTTAGCATCGAGAACTTCCGTCTGGTATTTGAGAGCATCCCGTATGGCCGATATTTCCTGAATTCACTAATTGTATGCTTCTCGTCCACCCTCATCGTCAGTATCGTAAGCTTCCTGGCGTCGTACCCCTTCGCAAGATTGCGATTCCGCGGTCGCGACTTCGTATTCATGCTGTTTCTCGCTTCGATGATGCTCCCGCCGATGTCGACGGTTATCCCCCTATTTAAATTATTCCGGGATTTTGGCTTGCTGAACACCCTGGGGGGCTTAATACTTGTATACTCAAGCGCTCTCTTGCCGTTTACTATTTGGATTTTTACGAGCTTCTTCCGCCAGGTGCCCGCTGAGCTGGAGGACGCCGCACGCATAGATGGTGCCGGGTTTGGACACATACTCCTCCAAATAGTTGCCCCGCTAATGCGGCCTATTTTGTCGAGCATGTTTATCATAAACTTCATTTCAGCATGGAACGAGCTGGTCTGGCCGTTGATCTTTTGCACCCGGACTGATGCAAAACTCCTTACAGTCGGCCTGACTGAGGCCGCGACTACCCAGTCTTTCTATACCCCATGGGAGAATATAAGCGCTATGGCGGTCATGATGATCGTCCCGGTCACTGTCCTGGTGCTTGTCTTTCAGCGCCAGATAATGGCAGGCCTGATGTCGGGGGCGTTTAAGGAGTGAAGCTTGATATGACACCACGGGAGAGAATCCTCGCTGCGATAGACCGGACCTCTGTCGATCGTATCCCCGCAGACTACTGGGGCACGGATGAAGTAACCGCGGCCCTTATGAGGCATTTCGGGGTATCTGACGCCAGTCAGCTCTGGCGGAAACTCAACATAGATAAGATCATAAACGTCGGTCCCCAGCATACAGGCCCAGTTCTCGATGGTGGAGACGGCTCGAGGCGCGACTACTGGGGGGTAGGCTACAAACCCCAACCCTACGGCAGCGGCGCCGGAGCCTGCGATGGCGTCTATTATGAAATGTGCCATCATCCCATCGGTCATCTCAAGACCATAGAGGAAATAAAGGCTGCCTATGAGTGGCCGAGGGCAGACTGGTTCGATTTCTCTGGTGTGGCCAGGGAATGCGATAAATACCCCGATTACGCCATAGAGGCAGGTTATATTGCGCCATTTTACATGTTCAATAACATCCGCGGCCTCGAACAATCCCTGATCGACCTCGCGGCGGATGAGGAACTCTCGAGATACATAATCGATAAGGTGTGTAGCTTTCTCTATGACTATCATGAGCGGCTCTTCGAGGCGGGGAGGGGCAGGATAGATATAACGCAGGTAACCGATGACTTCGGAAGCCAGACGGGGCTCCTTATCAGCATAGACATGTTCAGGAAATACTTCAAGCCCCACTATAAGCGCTTCATAAAGCTCGCCAGGGATTTCGGCATAAAGGTATTTCACCACGATGACGGGGCCATGAGGCCGCTCATCCCCGAGCTCATAGAGCTTGGCATAGACATCCTCAACCCCATCCAGTCAACCTGCCCTGGAATGGATCGTTCGGAGCTCAAGCGCGAATTCGGCGGGAGGCTGTGTTTTCATGGTGGTGTTGATAACCAGAAGGTCCTGCCCTTTGGCACGGTCGATGAGGTAAGGCAGGAGGTTATAGACTGCCTCGACCAGCTCGGATCTGACGGCACCGGGTATATCCTGGCGCCCTGTCATAATATCCAGCCCAACACGCCGATTGAGAATATACTTGCCATGTATGAAGTCGCACATGAGTATTTCAGGGGTGCATAATAAACGTCAGTCAAGATCATCAGTCAAGCCAGTTAAGTTAGTTGATCATAAGTTAGTTGGTCAATAGAGGAGAGGCCGGGTGATGTTGATGCTATATAAAGAAGATTGGGAGGATGTTGCCCGCCGTTTTGAAGCCTGGTGGGAGGGGGAGGTCATCGATAGGGTGGCTCTCCAGGTGACAGCCCCGAAAAATGGCTATCATGGTAGATCCTATGCCCGGGAGCCTCATAGCGAGATCCCGTCCCTTGAACCCCTTAAAGATCCAAAACGCCGGTGGACAGATATTGAATATGTCATAGCAAAGAATGACGAATATTTCCGGTCGACCTTCTGGGGAGGAGAGGCGTTTCCCTGTCTCTGGGTGAATCTAGGCCCCGACATTTTTGCCGCTTATTTAGGATGCGAACTCAGTTTCGCTGAGGATACGACGTGGTCGCGGCCGTTTATTGACTCATGGGAGCCGTTCCCGCGAATTGAGCTCGATCCGGAGAATGCATGGTGGCGGCTGACAAAAGAGATGACGGCCGCGGCCGTAGAAGCAGGGAAGGGGAAATACTTCGTTGGGATTACGGATATCCACGGCGGCGGCGATGCCCTGGCGGCAATGAGGGGGCCTGACAGGCTATGTATTGATTTACTGGAAAGCCCCGATAAGATCAAACGGGCTATGGAGAGCTTAAAACCCATCTGGTATACCGTCTTCGAGGAGCTTCACGAGATCGTCCAGCGGAGAATGAAGGGGTCGTCGACCTGGTTGAATGTATGGTCCCCGGATCGCATGTACCCACTTTCCTGCGATTTCTCCTGCATGATATCGCCCGATATGTTCAGTGAGTTCTTCTTGCCGGAGATTATCGACCAAGCCAACTGGCTTGATCATTCCATCTATCATTTAGATGGACCGGGTGCCATACCCCACCTGGATTTGTTGCTGGAAATGGAGAAACTTCATGGAATACAGTGGGTGCCAGGCGCCGCCTCCGAGTCGATGCTGAAGTGGGTGCCGCTGCTCAGGAGGATCCAGCGCGCAGGGAAGATACTCCATCTCTCGGTGATATCTGAGGAGGTGGAGCCCCTGCTCAGAGAGCTTTCCCCGGAAGGCTTGATGCTTTCGACGTCGTGTGATTCCGAGGAGGATGCGAGACAGCTCCTTGAGATCGCAGTCCGGGCGGTTTCCCGTCGCGCTGGCTAAGTCAGGTCTATTATATTGAGAGTTGGGATGAGGAGGGATTCCAGTGCCTAAAATCGCAATGATCGGTGCAGGAAGCGTAGTATTCGCCAAGAGGCTCATATATGACATCCTTTCGTTTCCCGAGCTTGCGGGGAGCACAATTTCTCTGATGGATATCGATGCAGAGAGGCTGGACCTCATCGCCAGGCTCGCCACCAAGCTAGCCGAGCAGGAGGGGTTCGACGTTAAAATCGATGCGACCCTCGACCGCAGGGAAGCGTTGAAGGGGGCTGATTACGTCATTACCATGATCCAGGTCGGCGGGCTGGAGGCGTATGAGCTTGACATAGATATTCCCATGAAATACGGGATAAAACAGTGCGTAGGGGACACCCTCGGGCCGGGTGGTGTATTCCGGGGTTTGAGAAGCATACCCGTATTCCTGGATATCTGCAAGGATATGGAGGAGCTATGTCCTGACGCTCTTCTCATCAACTATACCAACCCCATGGCCATGATAACGTGGGCTATAAACCTGGCTACCGGCATCAAGACCGTAGGCCTCTGTCACAGCGTCCAGGGGACGGCAGCCCAGCTTGCAAGCTATATCGGAGCGCCTAGTGAGGAAGTGTCCTACTGGGTGGCCGGCATCAACCACATGGCATGGTTCCTGCGCTTCGAATGGAATGGCCGGGATGCTTATCCCCTGTTATTCGAGGCTATGGGGAGGCCCGAGGTCTACAGCAAGGACAAGGTCAGGTTTGAGATGATGCGCCATCTCGGATATTTCATCACCGAGTCCAGCGGCCACCTGTCAGAATACGTGCCGTATTTCCGAAAGCGCAATGAGCTTATCGACGAATTCTGCACGGAGGGTTTCGGCGGGGAGACAGGCTTTTACCTGCGCCACTGCAGGGAGAGCTGGAAGCCACATTATGACCGGATAAGGAAGCAGATCGCAGGGGAGGTACCGGTAGACGTCGAGCGTTCTCATGAATACGGGGCGTATATAATCCACTCCATCGAGACCGGAACGCCGCGCCGCATAAATGGCAATGTGCTAAACAGCGGAATTATAACGAACCTGCCGCAGGGTTGCTGTGTCGAGGTGCCCTGCCTGGTTGATGACGCAGGGCTCCACCCCTGTTATATTGGCGACCTTCCCTCTCAGTGCGCGGCTCTGAACCGGACCAACATCAACGTGCAGGAACTTGCAGTCAGGGCAGCCCTTGAGCGTGACAGGGACCTCGCCTTTATGGCCGTGATGTTCGACCCCCTGACGGCGGCGCTGCTCTCGCCTCGCGAGATACGCAAGATGGTCGACGAAATGTTCGAAGCGGAGGCCCGGTACCTGCCTGGCTGGTGACACCAGGGTAGTGCGTACGCACAAGGTTACAAAGCTTCGTCACTTATGGGGCGCACCTCAGGCGCACCTCAGGCGGCGCGTTGGTTGGCGAGTAAGTAGGTCTGCGCGCTCAGGAGAGGCGGGCCGGCTAACGCCTGGCCCTGGTTAATGCTAAGACTATATCGGGAGTGAGAGGGGTTGCCTGTAACTTATTTGGATGACCGGAAGATGTGGATACTGGAAACAGAACGGATGGCCTATGTGATGGGGGTCGACGGGCAGGGCGGGTTTCAGCATCTCTATTGGGGCGACCGGCTCCCAAGGGTTTCAGATTACCCTGTGCCTGCGCCCACCCATGCTCGCGCTGGCTCCCTGAACTCCTGTCACCCGTTTGAATCGCCGCGCAGCATGGTATATGAGGAATACCCTGCGTGGGGCGGTATAAAATACACGGAGCCATGCCTCAAGGCTTCCTATTCCGATGGGGTAAGGGATGTAGTGCTGGTCTACGAAACACACTGGCAAGCGACGGCCGCCAATGCGACGGCCGCCAGTGGAGCCCCCGGGCCCAAGCCTATACCTGAACTCACAGTCGTCCTAAAGGACCCCTACTACAACCTGAGGGTGAAGCTACATTACAGGCTTTACGAGGAATTCGACCTCCTGGAGCGGTATGCCGAGATCGAAAATGCGGGTTCCGGGGATGTGTCGCTCGAACAGGTTCTATCCGGGGCATGGGCGTTGCCGCGGGGCACGGGCTACCGCCTCACATATCTCGCCGGCCACTGGGGGGCGGAGACTCAACTCCGCAGGATCGATATTCAGCAGGGCAAATTCGTCCTCGAGAGCCGGCGGGGCTTCACGAGCCACCAGGCGAACCCGTGGTTTGCCATTGACCCCCGGGAGAGGGCGGGCGAGGAACACGGGCAGGTGTGGTATGGCGCCCTGGGCTGGAGCGGGAACTGGAAGATCGTGGTTGAGCATACATTCCTCCAGCAGCTCATCGTCGCCGGGGGCATCAATGATTTCGACTTCAGCTGGCTCTTGGAGCCCGGTGAGGTATTTACCACGCCTGCGTTTGTGGGCGGATACACGGCAAACGGATTCGGGGCTGCAAGCCGCAATATGCACAGGTTCCAGCTGGAGCACATCCTGCCGGAAAGCCACAGGCACGAGCTGCGGAGGGTCCTCTACAATTCCTGGGAGGCGACGAAGTTCGATGTCTCAGAGGAGGGGCAGGCCCGGCTGGCCGAGAAGGCCGCTTCCATCGGCGTCGAGCTGTTTGTGATTGATGATGGGTGGTTCGGGGCTCGCAATGATGATACGGCAGGCCTCGGCGACTGGTATGTCAACCAGGAGAAATTCCCCAGGGGGCTTAAGCCCCTCATAGATAAGGTAAACAGCCTCGGGATGGATTTCGGGCTGTGGGTCGAGCCGGAGATGGTAAACCCCAATAGCGATCTCTACAGGGCGCACCCCGACTGGGTCTACCACTTTTCAAATAGGCCGAGGTCCGAGCAGCGAAACCAGCTGATATTGAACATTAGCCGGGAGGATGTCAAGGAATATGTCTTCCAGTGTCTGGATAGGCTTCTTACTGAGAATAACATCAAGTTTGTGAAGTGGGATGCGAACAGGCACTTCAGTGAGCCGGGGTGGCCGGGGGCGCCCGTGGGGAGGGAGAGGGAGAGGGAGATATGGGTGAGGCACGTCCAGGCTGTGTATGAGGTTTTGGAGCGCCTGAGGCAGCGGCACCCCGATGTAATCTTCGAATCCTGCTCTGGCGGCGGTGGAAGGGTGGACCTGGGCATCCTGCGCCGGGTCGACCAGGTCTGGACGAGCGACAATACAGATGCCTTCGACCGGCTCAGGATCCAGGAGGGGTTCTCCTATGTGTATTGCCCCAAGGTGATGGTGGCCTGGGTGACTGATTCACCTAATTTTATGAACGGGCGCAAGGTCTCCCTGTCTTACAGATTCCACAGCGCCATGATGGGGAGCCTTGGCATAGGCGGCGATCTCAACGAGTGGTCACCGGAGGAGATGGAGCTGGCCCGGCAGAAGGTCGCGGAGTACAAGGAGATCAGGCATATAATCCAGGAGGGGGAGTTATACCGGCTACTGTCGCCCTCGGAGGAGGAGGCTATCAGGGGCGCCTGCACCAGCGTCAGTGCCGGCGCCAGTATCTCGGCCGTGCAGTATGTATCCCTGGACCGCAGCGAGTCCGTGGTTTTCGCCTTCCTGCATTCCCAGCAATTCAGAGCCCAAATGCCCCGGCTGAAGCTGCGGGGCCTCGACCCGGAAGCCGTGTATGAAGTGACCGGGGCGGGGATTGAGGGGACGGTTATCCGGCTGAGTGGAAAGGCCCTGGTGAGCCTGGGCATCGAGATCGTCCTGGGAGGCGATTTCGATAGCAGGCTGATCAGGATAAAAAATGCACACCCCCTATGTTCAAGTATCTTTTTAAAGGTGTGCCGTCAAGAATGTTACCAGGTGGCCGGGGGTGATGGTAGATAATTGCCGTCACATGAGATGCTGAGATACATCATAAAGACTAAAATGGAAATCCTTGTACACCACAAAAGTTACATACATCCGGCCATCGCCAGGGTGTTGACAGATTTCCGCTGGTGAGGTAGAATTGGGTTGCAGTGACATATTAATAATCCTTAAAATATCGTAATACCCCCCGACATATAATCATATTAATATTGTAATATCGCAAGATATAACTCTCACCCCCGGCAAAGCGGCTATATCAATGGGACGAGAGGTGACGAGGGATGCTGACTCCTGAAGAATGCGAAGCCGTCGCCCGTTTCCTGCAGGGCTTTTCAAACCCGGTGAGGATCCGGATCCTGTGCGCGATACACCTAGCGGAGAAGGGTGTTAGCGAGATCGCACGGGAGATAGGCGAGAAGGAATCCAACATCTCGCAGCAGTTGCGCGTTCTCGAGGCTAAAGGATTTGTGATGAGGCGGCGCAGCGGGCAGCACGTATTTTACCGCATAAAGGATTCAGCGATATGCGCCGTGATGGAGCGCGTGAAAGATATAATCCTACCATCATCTTCATGGCCTGAGCTTAAACTCGATAAGCCTGAACTTGAAAAGCCTGAACTCGAGCAAAATGCGCAATGCCCGGCCCAATTAATTGACAGTCGATGATACCTGGCGGGCATTGATGGTCGATGATCGCTGGCAGGCGGCAAGGCCGTGCCGGTCACATAAACAACGGCGGAGGTGGATGCCGTGAGCGAGGCAAGGCATCTGTGCATAATCATCCAGACCGGTCCCTACCTTTCCGAGAATTTCGATTTAGCCTACAGTCTCGCAAAGGCCGCCCGTTCTACGGGGGATGTCGTGAGCATCTTTTTCTACGTCGACGGTGTGGGTTGCCTGAATCAGAAAATCTCATCGCCGGGAGAGAGGAATATCGCGGATATGGTTCGAGAGCTCGCGGAGGCTGGCGTCAGGGTGGCAGGTTGCGGGGCGTGTGCAAAGTTTCGCGGGATAACCAAGGATATGGTGATTCCGGGGGCTCACATGGGCAGCCTGGTCGACCTGGCCGAGATGCTGAGCGAGGCCGACTCGGTGATGAGCCTGGGGTTTTAGGGAATGGAGGTCAAGATACGGGGGTGAGAGCGACGAACAGCATTATGGTAGTAATCACAAAGGGACCGTACGGCACAGCCCTTGATGCAGAAGGGTTCCGGTGCGCCATAGGCTGCGCCGGGATGGATATCAAAACGACGCTCGTGCTGCTGGATGATGGCGTTTTCGCCGCGCTCGGGGGTCAGGATCCTTCCGCCATCGGCATGAAGCCCATGGGCGAGGCGATAGGAAACGCCGATTCGTTTGGCATCGAACTCCTCGTATGCAGGGAATCCCTTGATGAGAGGGGCATTTCTCCCGACAGGCTCGTCGGGGGGAAAGTGGTTACACTGGAGGAGATCGCGGCCGCTATGATGGCGACTGACGGAGTGATCCGGTTTTAAACCGGTTCGATCCAGGGGGGGTAGGATGGCTCGATTCAGGGCCCAGGTTTGAATCCATGGGGGTGTGTCCTTTGGCTTTATTCATAATATCGAGGTCGCCCTTCGAACGTGATGACTACAAGACGATTTTGAGGCTCGCCGGGATGTCCGAGGGCTCAGATGTGGTGCTCATCCAGGATGGCGTGATTGCTGCGGAGAGTGCTCCTCCTACGTTCCGGCAAATGGCGGAGGAGGCCAGGGTCCGCGGGGTGAAATTTTACGCGCTGTCAGAGGATCTGGCGGCGAGGGGGTTGACAGCCGGCGGGATGACGGAGATTTGCGACATGAAGGTCATCGACATGCGAGGGCTTGTTGAGCTCGTTTTCAAGCATAGGAAGGTTTTCTGAGATGAGCTTTTCGATTCCCTGAGGAGCTTTTTGACCTTGTCGGGCTTTGGTTATTGGCTTTGGTTATTATAGGGAAATCTTAGGAAAATCTATAGGATTTAATTTGTAGGGAATTATATCAGGAATCAGGGATAGGTCGGAACCATAACCTGGGGGTGAGTTGAATGAAGGCAGATGAGGTGCTCGATGCTAGAGGGCTGCTCTGTCCGATGCCAATTGTGAGGTTATCCCAGAAGATCAAAGGAATAGAGGCCGGCGCCATCCTAGAGATCGATGCGGACGATGAGGGCGCTAAGGCTGATATCCCTGCGTGGTGTGGGAAAACAGGGAATGAATATCTCGGTATGGAGGAGGCCGGTGGGTTCTACAGGTTTTTTGTGCGGAAAGTAAAATAGTATTAAGCAAAATAGTATCAAATCTATCAGGCCTAGGCCTATCAAGACCCAACGCAGGCACGCAAACGCGAGGTAAGGTAGAATAGGCAAAACGCAGATTTACGGTGCTTTAGTGTATGCAGTACATGCTGTTATATCAGTACATGCTACACTACGAAAGGAAGCACTACAGCGGGAGGGAGGAGAGGCTATGACACAGGAGGCACAGGATCAGGCCAGGGTGGATGGGGCGCAGGATAAGATGCGGGATCGAGTGCAGGATAGTAGGGCGCAGGACGTGCGCGACAAAGTATCTATCATATGTTTCAGCGGCGACCTCGATAAAGCCATGGCCGCTTTCAACATCGCCACGGGAGCGGCTGCCTCGGGTATGGAAGTGACGATGTTCTTCACGTTCTGGGGGATCAATATCCTGAAAAAGCCTGAGGGGCGCAAGGGGGCCAGCACCCTCCTGGGCAAGATGTTTGACATCATGCTCCCGAAGGGCCCCGCGAAGCTTCCCATCTCCAAGATGAACATGGGCGGGATAGGCGCCGCCCTCATGCGAAGACAAATGAGAAACAAGAAGATCCAGCCATTGTCTGAGTTCATCCAGATGGCTAGGGAACTCGGTGTGAAGATGGTCGCTTGCACCATGTCCATGGACGTGATGGAGATCCCCCGCGAAGACCTCACCGGCGTGGATGAGTTCGCTGGCGTGGCCGCTTTCCTCAAGGAGGCTTCGGAGTCCAGGGTAACATTGTTTATCTGATACCTTATCATGTCATGAATTTATAGCACTCTTTGAAAACCCATACCTACCTGGGAGAAATGTTTATCCTCGGTGAGAACTTGCTTTATTTGGCAGAGTAATCATCATTAGGCCGTTTGCGGGGATCCTTTCCGATAGGATAGGGCATAGAATACCGGCTTGCCTTGGGGTTTGCACTGTGTACACTGGCCGCCCTGGCCATGGAATAGGCCATTGTGACCGCGGATTTGCCGGGCGTGCTCTTATTTCTTGGGTTTCAATGGCAACCACAATACCCTCAGGAGGCCCTTGTTTTCCAAATGAGAAAACTCGGGGTCACCTGTCACTAAAACAGCCTCTAGCTCCTGAGCCAAGGATGCCCCAAAGCAATCAGCGAAAGACAGTCCCCCAAGCGCCTTAAGCCTCGCCGCCGCCTTCGCGCGTTCCCAGGGGCATTCCATCACCTTTATTTTAGGCGTATCAAGAAGCTTGGCCTCAAAATCCAATGCTGCCTGCTCACCAGATTCCCTCGATAAGATGTAGAATACTTCGCCAAGGTTTATTACGCTCACAAATATCTCGGTGTCGTCTGCGGAAATTATATCCTCCACATTTTGAGCGCCAGGTTCGTCCTGGAGAAAAGCCAGGAGTGCGTAGCTATCTAGGATGTATCTTCTAGGCACGTTCGTTGTCCTCCCTGGCCCGCTCCAACTGCCGTTCCCGAAGTAGAACGCGGGTCAAATCAGCGCCCCCCTTAAAAGCCCCACGCAGCCGCAGCAGCGGGTACCGCTCCAATGGTTCTATTATTATCTTGCCATCCTCGTCCTTTACCAGCAGGCGGTCGCCCTGTCGCAAGTTATATTTCTGTCTTATCTTTCCAGGGATGACTATTTGCCCCTTCCTAGAAATAATGATGATGGCCATCATTTGTCCCCTTTTCTTACCCATACTATTATCTTACCATGATTAATGTAAGACAAAATGGCAGTAAAGTCAAGAGGAGAGGGGGCCAAACTTTTGGGCGCAAGCTTTTTGAAACTCAAGTGACAATCCTTGGATACATAGATACGCTCACTCTGTCGCAAGGGTGCGTAACGCAACAGAGACGCAACGCATAGTCTAGTGGTAGGATTGGGGTATTTCCTTGACATATTCGATTCCGATTGGAGATGGCGTTGGAATATGCTGTTTGAGATGGCATCGCTCCGGCGACGATCATCACAACGCGCGCTGCAAGAGGAACGACCCAGGAGGAGCAGAGCCGAGATCCTGGAGCTCGGGGTGGAAGGGGCTATTGCGGGCGTGGCATTTGTAATAGGGCCTGCGCTCGTCACAGGAGAGGAGAGAATCGAGGTGCTCGGCCCCCAGCTCACGGCGGGAGCAGTGAGTGGGTTTTGGGGCGGCATTCTTACAGAAGTCTTGATAGAGCGTGTACATATTTATGTCGGGATTGCCATCGCCGGCATCATAACGGGAATTCTATATCAGGTCATTATTCAGTTGTGGCCAAAAGAGAAGAAGGAAGGGGGGAGGAAAACGGCGGCCCTCCAGGGCTTCCACCCGGACCCCCTCTTGGCCCCCCGGTTTGGAATCAGGTAGGCGTAATTATCTAGCCCGTAGTTATCCGGCGGTGACTATTCAGTGAGTACCTCATGGAGCGCGACCAGGAGCTTCGCCCTGCTAAAAAGCTCTTTCTGGTCTTGCTCTGATATACCGGCTCTGGTTAGGCCAGACCGGACCTGGCCAGAGCAATTTTCTATCGCGATCTTTAGAAATCTCACGAAATCCGAAATCCCGGCCGCCTCAGCCTCTGCTGAGTGGCGCCCCGCCGAGGCTCCGCTCGGTGCATCAACGGAGGGATTTAAACGTTCACAGTCTTGAACTGCCATTTCACTGGAGGCGCCTGCCGAAATTGGAGCGTCTGCACAATCCGCACAAACACCCGTGCAACCAAAGATGGGCAGCGTGAGCTGCAACTCAATCGCGGGCGTGATCGTAGTAGAATCGCCGCCGCGAGCGCGTGCCTCAATGCCAACGGCTTTAATGCCTTGCGCTTTCCATTCTTCCACCCGTTGGATGAATCTAACCTCGTCCCCTAGCGGCGTGTCCATGATTGCTGCGAGCTCCTGCAGCAGAGCATCCCTTAACTCATCCTTTTCCTCTTCTTCCTCTTCGGGCACGGAGGTGCGCAGCATCCGGACCAGGATAGCCTCCTGAGCCGCATACTCCGCGGAGCGCTGAGGGAAGATATGAGATTTCTCCCGAATATCCCCAAGTCTTGCGAGGATGTAACCCCTGGTAAGCATTTAATCTAGCACCTCATCAGTGAAACTTTACCATTCCCAGAGCTATTTCTACCCAAAGAATGCCCGGGGAGAATATCTTGGCGTACTCTCACAAGCTTTAAAAGTTCTGGCCGAAGGCGTAGAATCCTGCCAGGAATATGCTCGGAAAGTCATCCTCTGGCCGCTCTGACAAGGTACCACGCTATGCCCCGGAGACATAGTATGTAGCGACATTGGGTTCGATACAGGGCCGGCCCCCAGCCGCATCCCGGTCCGAGATTTAGCGGCGTGCAACTATTTTGCACTGGGTTCATAGTAGAGGCCGAAGTATAGGCCATATTCTAAGCGGGGCTAATCTGGGGTGATAGCGGCTTTTAGTAACGTTGGTGGCAGTTAGACTTCGCTCGTAGGACGAAATATACAAGATATACTGGCAAAATATTCATGGAGCCTGAAAGAATTAGGAGAAAGAGGAGAAAGAGTGGGGGATGTAGGCATGGTTGCTGGTGCGATACGCATGGTTGCTGGTGCGAGGCAAGGAAGAGCGGGAGAGGCGGTTTCGGCAGCTAAAAACGGCGGCGAAATCGGCGGTGACTTGCGCCTGTGCGACCTGCCTATGGGCGAGGCGGGCATCGTAGGTGAGATCCTGGCAGGCGGCATCGTGAGACGAAGGCTTCTCGATCTCGGCCTGGTGCCCGGCACCCGGGTTTACGCCGTGCGGCGTAGCCCGGCCGGGGATCCGACTGCGTTCCGGATTCGCGGGGCGGTCATTGCGCTTCGCAGGGAGGAGGCCGCACGGGTCCGCGTGTGCCCCGCGCAGCAATTAGATTTGGATAAGGGTAGCGTAACAGGTGGCACGCAACGTAGCGTGCGTAGCATGCAATGAGCAATGGGCAGGATCGAGAAGAGGGGTCATAGCGATAAAGGGGCACCATAGCTAACCAGCAGGCGAAAGAGCAGGCAAAGGAGCAGGGGAAAGGAGATGGCCCAAGTGGGCTCAAAGCACATCCAGCACGTCATAGCGTTGATGGGAAATCCAAATACGGGGAAAACCACGGTTTTCAATGCGCTTACCGGGTTACGCCAGCACACGGGAAACTGGCCCGGGAAGACCGTATCGCGGGCTGAGGGGAGGTATACTCACAAGAGCAGGACATTTGTGCTGGTGGACCTCCCCGGGACATATTCGCTTCTTGCTAATTCCATCGAGGAGGAGATCGCCCGTGACTTCCTGTGCTTTGGGCGGCCAGATGCGGTCATCGTGGTGGTCGATGCGACATGCCTCGAGCGAAACCTGAATCTCGTGCTTCAGGTTATCGAGATCACCAGCAAGGTGGTGGTATGCGTGAATCTGATGGATGAGGCACGTCGCAAGGGAATATACGTGGATGTTGAGGGCCTTCAACGCGAACTCGGCGTCCCGGCTATAGGGACGGTCGCTCGCACCGGGGAGGGATTAATTGAGTTGATGGATGTTGTCGATGATATCGTAACTGGCGTACGCGTGACCTCTCCAAGATGCGTCGCCTATGAACCTGAATTGGAGGATAGAATACAAAGGCTTTTGCCGGGCATCTCCGAAGCAGTTGGCGATCAACTAAATCCTCGCTGGGTGGCCCTGAGGCTCATAGAGGGGGATATGACCACAATTGACATGATACAGGACCTGGCACCGCAGGTAGCCCCCAAGTTAACCTCACAACTACTCGGGCGGCTGCCCGAAGAGGTTGACGATGGTGACTGGGAGAATAGCGGAAATAATAACGGATACAATGACTGGAATAATGGCGGATATAGTGGATATAGCGGATATAATGGTGGGAATAGAAACAATGGTAGGAATAAAGGAATGATCTGGAGGAACCTCCATGAGCAGGGTAAGGGGCGCCGGACCCAATACCGGCATGGTTACCAGAGAATCTAGATCACACCCCAGGTCGACGCAAGAGCAAAAACTGGCGACTAGCGGGACCAGCGAAACCAGCGAGACCTGCGATATCCGCGACCACATAGTGAGCAGCATCTACAGGCGGGCCGAGGCTATCGCCCGCCGGGTTGTGCAGCGTGCTGATAACACCAGCCCCTGGGACCAGAGGTTGGACGATATCCTGACATCGCGTCTGTGGGGCTACCCTGTAATGCTTCTGTTGCTCGGCATCGTCTTCTGGATAACGCTCTCGGGGGCGAATTACCCGTCTCAGGCGCTCGCGTCCTTGCTTTTCGGGATAGAGGCGCGCCTATCCGGACTCTGCATGAGGCTGGGCGCGCCGGACTGGCTCCACGGCTTCCTCATCTTTGGGGTCTATCGGGCCGTCGCGTGGGTTGTCTCCGTCATGCTGCCTCCCATGGCTATATTCTTCCCGTGCTTTACCCTGCTCGAGGACCTGGGCTATCTCCCGCGCGTGGCCTTCAACCTCGATAGCCTCTTCAAGCGCGCCGGAACGCACGGCAAGCAGGCGCTGACCATGAGCATGGGCTTCGGATGCAACGCGGCGGGCGTTATTGCGTGCCGCATCATCGATTCCCCGCGAGAGCGTCTGATCGCCATCCTGACGAACAATTTCGTCCCCTGTAACGGCCGGTTCCCGCTGCTCATAACGCTTGCGACGATATTCATGGGGAGAATGGGCGAGACCACAGCGTCGGCCGTGGAGCCCGTAGATTCAGGTGTGCAGGCCGCCTGCGGCAGCACGGCCGCGGCTGCAGCTGTTGTGGTGGGGCTCGTGCTGGTCGGGATCGTGATTACGCTCCTGGTATCCTGGTTCCTCTCCAGGACGATCCTGCGCGGCGTTCCGTCATCGTTTACACTTGAGCTGCCCCCATATCGAAAACCACAGGTCGGCCGCATCCTCCTCCGGTCGCTCATCGACAGGACGGCGTTCGTCCTGCAGAGAGCCGTTACCGTGGCTGCGCCTGCCGGGGGCATCACCTGGGTCCTGGCCAATACTTACATCCAGGGCCAGAGCATTATAGCTCATACGGCGGCCCTTATCGAGCCGTTCGGCCGGGCCCTGGGGCTGGATGGCTTCATCATAATGGCTTTTATCCTCGGCCTCCCAGCCAACGAAATCGTCCTGCCAATCCTTCTTATGAGCTATCTCTCGGCCGGCAAGATGCTGGAGGTCGAAAGCCTCGAAGCCCTCAGGGCCCTACTTGTCGAGGGGCACGGGTGGACCTGGTTGACGGCGCTCTCTATGATGCTTTTCTCGCTCCTCCACTTCCCATGTGGCACGACGCTGTGGACGATACGCAAGGAGACAGGCAGCACGAAGTGGGCGCTCGCCGCTGCCGCCCTCCCGTTGGCCGTCGCATCCGGTGTATGTTTCAGCATTACCTGGGCGACGAGGCTTTTCGGATTGCCCTGAGTTTCCTCTGCCTTGAGTTTTGGCGGCACTGGCGCGCACTGCTTAGCTTAAACTGTCGAACTGCTTGAAAGAAAAGCCGCAAAGACCTGTGGAGCGTGGAGCGAGGTGGTATCATGTTAACTGAGAGCATGGAGGACTATCTTGAAATGATCTACAGGATGGTCCAGGAGAGGGGCTCCCTCCGTGTGGTTGAGCTCGCGGAGGCGCTGGATGTCCAGCCCTCATCGATCACGAGAATGATTCAGAAAATCGATGAAGCCGGCCTTGTGCGATATGAAAAGTACAGGAACATCGTTCTCACTAAGCGGGGCGAGGAGATAGGGCGGTTCCTGGTGTGGCGCGACAAGATGCTCAAGGATTTCCTACGCGCCCTCGGCACAGTCCATGGACTCGACGTTGACGGGCAGGTTGAAGGGATCGAGCATTATATTACCCCCGCCACCATGTGCCTCATACGCAACCTTGTAGATTACTTTCGCAATAACCCCCAACGAGCCCTGGAATTAAAGGCGATGGCAGAGGGTGGGGAGAATGATCCGGCGAAATACCCAGACGGCGTTGAACTTGCGGAGCTGCGGGCCTGGAGCTACCGGCACGCGAGAGACGATTAACATCTCTTGGCATCTTAGTATCTTAGCGCCTCAGCGCCTTCTTGCCCCCGTCCTGAGAATAGCCACCACATAAATATCATCTTCAAAGATCATCTTCACCGTTTTCTCAAGAATCCCCGGCATGGCTTTGACATAGCCATGATTGGGGGGGTGAGCCTCATTGTAACCCATTGTAATTCGATGTCGCTCATGGTATACTCATGGTATAATATGGATGCGATAGATGACAGAGCAGGTGAGTCTCTTGAGCGATGCCGTAACCCCGATGCTCCGGCAATACAGGGCAATAAAGGCCAAATACGGGGACGCGATACTATTCTTCCGCCTCGGCGACTTCTATGAGATGTTTTACGAGGATGCGGAGCTCGCCTCGCGCGAGCTGGAGATCACCCTGACATCCCGCGAGGCGGGGAAGGGGCAGCGCATGCCCATGTGCGGGGTGCCGTACCATGCTGCTGAGATTTATATCGGCAGGCTCGTGAAAAATGGCCACAAGGTCGCCATATGCGAGCAGCTGGAGGACCCGAAGCTCACAAAGGGGATAGTTAAGAGGGATGTTATCCGGGTCGTTACGCCCGGCACCGTCACCGACCTCTCCATACTGGAGGAGAAGGCCAACAACTACATCATGGCGATCATCCTCGATCGCGATCGCGGCCGCGACCGCGAAGGGGCTGGCCTGGCTGCCTGCGACGTCTCGACGGGCGAGTTCCTTGTCACTGAGATCACGGGCGATGATGTTGAAAGGCGCCTGGTGAATGAGATAGCCCGCATCCAGCCGGCCGAGTGCCTCGTAGGGCCCGGGGTGCGGGAGAGCGAGAATCTTTGGGGGTTTCTCAGCGGCTTCACCGGGCTTCCCTGCACGGACTACGACGCCGGCCACTTCGCGCCGGGGCCGGCCCGGCGCGTGCTCCTCGACCATTTCAGGATCGCCTCGCTCGAGGCGTTCGGCATCGATGACCGCTCCACGCTCGCCGTGGGCGCAGCAGGGGCCCTCATGGCATACCTGGGGGAGACCCAGAAGTCCTCGCTCGGGCATATTGCCGAGCTGAAGGTCTACTCCACCGCCGGCTATATGACGATGAACGCATCAACACGGAGGAACCTGGAGCTCACGGAGAACGCGCGGGACGGGTCGCGGAAGGGTTCCCTCCTCTCGGTGCTCGATCTCACAATTACGCCAATGGGGGGCCGGCTCCTCCGGAAGTGGATCGAACAGCCATCGCTCGATCTCGGTGAGATCAACAGGAGGCTCTCGGCTGTTGAGGAGTTCGTCAACAGCCTCGTTTTGCGGGAGGACCTCAGGCGGCTCCTGCGGGATGTCCGGGATATGGAACGCCTCGTGGGGCGGGTCTCGTGCGGGCTGGGGAGCGCCCGCGATCTTGTTGCGCTGGATGCGTCGCTGAATGTCCTGCCGGATATCAAGAGGGCGCTCGGCGGGTGCACCTCGCCGGCCCTCAGGTCCCTCCTGTCCCGGTTTGATGACCTGGGCGACATCCACGATTTGCTCGAGAAAGCCCTGGTGAGCGACCCGCCCGCCACCGTGAGGGAGGGGGGCATGATCAGGGACGGGTATGATCCGGACCTTGATCGCCTCCGCAGGGTGAAAAACGAGGGCAAGATGTGGATCGCGAGTCTCGAGGCGCGCGAGCGCGAGCGGACGGGCATCAAATCGCTGAAGGTCGGCTACAACCAGGTATTCGGGTATTACATAGAAGTGACGCGGCCAAACCTGCACCTCGTCCCCGGGGATTACATCCGCAAGCAGACCATGGCCAACGCCGAGCGCTTCATAACCCCCGAGCTAAAGGAGTTTGAATCCCAGGTCCTCGGCGCCGAGGAGCGCATCATCGAGATCGAGTATGCCCTCTTTGTAGACATCCGCGACAGGGTGAGCGCGCAGGCCGAGAGGATACTTGGGGTCGCGCGGCTCGTCGCCGAGCTAGATGTCTTCGCCTCCCTGGCGGAGGTGGCTGAGCGTCGCGGCTACGTGAAGCCCGAGGTGAATGCGGGGGACTCCATCATAATCAGGGACGGCCGCCATCCCGTCGTTGAGGCGATGCTGGACGGGGTCTTCGTGCCTAATGATACAGTCATCATCCCGGCGGAGAACCAGATCATGCTGATCACAGGCCCCAACATGGCCGGGAAATCGACATATATCAGGCAGGTCGCGTTGATCGTCATAATGGCCCAGATGGGGAGCTTCGTGCCCGCGAGTGAGGCCACAATAGGCATTGTGGACCAGGTGCTCACGCGCATCGGCGCGGGCGACGACGTCTCCGCCGGTTACAGCACCTTCATGGTGGAGATGATCGAGACCAGGGAACACCTGGTGGCCGCCGCGCGCCGCCGCATTCGCGCCGGATCCGGGTCCGGCCCTGGGCACTCCCTTGTGCTCGTGGATGAGTTGGGCCGGGGGACCTCGACATATGACGGCATAGCCATAGCCCAGGCCTATGTGGAAGCCATGGCCCGAGCGGGCGGGTGCAAGGTCCTCTTCAGCACCCATTTTCACGAGCTTACCCGGCTCGAGGGGGAGATCGATGGGGTCAGGAATTATCACATGGAGACCGTTGTCAGGGAGGGCAGGCCCGTATTCCTTTACAAAATAGCGCCGGGGCCCGTTGCGCGGAGCTTCGGCATCAATGTTGCGCGGATGGCCGGCTTTGATGCCGCGTTTTGCAGGCGGGCGGAGCAGATCCTGAAGGACCTCGAGAGGAGGAATCCTGAGAGGCTCCAGCTGTCCCTATTCGGCATGGTGGAAGCCGCGAGTCAGATGGAATCTCGGGGGCAGCGGGATGATCAGGGCGCCCCTGTGGGCATTGATGGTAGTATTACAGGCGATGGTGCCGTAGGCGATGCCCCCGCGGATGAGGGGAGCAAGGGAGGGGCCCAATGCGACGGGACTGGACGAGGCGAAGCCGAGTGGGAGATCGAGATTCTCGATTATATCAGGAACCTCGATATAGATAACCTCACCCCGGTCGAGGCGCTCCAAAAACTCCATGAGCTCCAGCAGAGGCTCCGCGCGGCCGGGCAGGTTGATTAGGCCCCATGGGGAGACGGCGATGAACGGTGATGAATTGATGAATTGGCTTGCGCTGTGGGCGCCGGGGCTGTATAATAACCTCATAAAACAGGGTAAGACAAGCAGGAGCGGCATACTGTATAAAACAGGCAGGAGCGGCGTAATACATAATTATCTATGATTAGACTTTATCTATGATTAGACTTCTGGATGACGAGACGATCAACAAGATAGCCGCCGGGGAAGTGGTCGAGAGGCCGGCCTCTGTTGCGAAGGAGCTGGTCGAGAACGCCATCGATGCCGGGGCCAGGAACGTGATCATTGAGGTGCACGGGTCCGGCGTGGAGTTTATGCGCGTAACCGACGACGGCTGCGGGATGACCCGTGACGACGCCCTGCTCGCCTTCGAGCGCCATGCCACGAGCAAGATATCCCGCGCCGAGGACCTCTTCAGCATTTCGACCCTGGGCTTCAGGGGGGAGGCTCTCCCTAGCATCGCGAGCGTGTCGCGTGTAGAGCTCCTGACCCGGCCGGCGGACTCCATCGCCCCCACAGGGACCCGGATAGAGGTCGAGGGGGGCAGGCGGCTCGAGGTCGCCGATGCGGGGGCTCCTCCCGGCACAACAGTTATCGTGCGAGACCTGTTCTTTAATACGCCGGCCCGGTTCAAATACCTGAGGAGCGACGCGACGGAGTTCCGGCATGTATGCGACCTCATCATGAGGCTCGCCCTGGCCCACCCTGAGGTGGCCATAAGGTTCAGCCGCGACGGTCGCCCGGTCCTGACCTCACCCGGCCGGGGCGACCAGATTGGCGCGATCGCCGCATCCTTCGGGACGGGCGTTGCAAAGAGCCTTATAAGGTTCGCCGCGGGTGAGCGGGGAATGGAGATCATGGGGTTCGTAGGGAGGCCCGATTCCTCCAGGACCCGGCGCGATGCCCAGTGTTTCTTCGTGAACGGGCGGTCAATCTGGAGCGCGGTTATCCAGCGCGCCCTGGACAGCGCTACCGCCAAGCTGGTCCCGCAGGGCAGGCACGCCGCCGCCTTCATTTGGTTGAATATCGATCCCTCGCAGGTCGATGTAAATGTGCACCCCACGAAGCGGGAAGTGAAGTTTGAAGATGAGACCAGAATCTACCGGGTGATATTCAATGCCATCCATAGCGCGGTCCAGTCCTTCACGGCGACGCCAGGCATAGCCACAATAGCCACACTCCGGACCGTCCCTGGCACAGGCCACCAGGGGTCTGGGATAGCTCGCCCGCGGCCGGGTTATGAGCCAGGGTATGGGCTAGGGTGGGGCTGGCCAGAAAGGCGCGAGAGATGGTCAATGCATGAGAAACGGCCGCTAGAGGGGGGGCCGGGGCTCGAGAAAAGGCCGGCGGGAGACGGGGCAGCGGCTGCAGCGACTACATGTGAGCCCGCGGGCGCCGCGGATGTAGTTAGGGATGCGCTTGGCCCAACCCGGCTGCCGGTCCGGCTGGTGGCCGCCGAGGTTGCTGCCAGCGTCCTGGCTCAGTTCAAACGGTCCTATATCGTTGCAGAAGCCGGCGATACCCTAATTCTCATCGACCAGCACGCGGCCCACGAGCGCGTGATATATGAGGGACTTCTCAAGGCCAGGTTGCATGACGACGGCGAATCCCAGGGGAGCCCCATTCAACCCCTGCTCATTCCAGTTCCCATCCAGGTCACGCCGGTTATAGCATCGTTTTTCGAGGATAATAAGAATAGGGACGAGCTCCGGAAAATGGGATTCGATATCGAACCCTTCGGCCGGGATGCCTTGCTCTTGAGGGCCGTGCCGGCCATCCTGGGGCGGTTTCCCGGCGGGGACTCGCCCGCGGCTCTGGCAGAAGCAATTCAGAGCCTCGGCGAACCCGAGCTTGCCGGGTGGATGGACCGGGATCAGTCTGCGGATCAGTCTACGGGTCGGTCTGTGGATCAGCCTGCCTGTGCGCATTCCTCTGTCTCTGTCCCGGTCTCTTTTCTTGAGCATTTCGCGGCGCAGGTTGCATGCAAGGCGGCGGTCAAAGCCGGCACCGAGCTCGCTGCCGCGGAAATGCAGCAGCTTGTCGTCGATCTATTTTCATGCGATAATCCATATTCATGCCCTCACGGGCGCCCGACGCTCATCCGGTTTGAGCTCGACACCATCGAAAAGAGCTTCCGGCGCAGATAGGAAGGGGCTCCCGCTGCAGATAGGCGGGGTTACAGGTAGAATGGGGTTGCAGATAGAATAGAGCTGTAGAATTTAAGTGGGGTGGGTGGAGCCGGGCGGAGCGCAGGCAGGTGGAGCCAGGTGGAGCGGGGCGCGGATAGAGCGGTTTTAGAGAAGGGTGGGATAGCATCATGGCAGGCCCCCTGGTTGCGCTGGCCGGCCCGACGGCGGTGGGCAAGACAGAGCTCTCGATCGAGCTGGCCCTGCGGATGAATGCCGAGGTGGTGTCGTGCGACTCAATGCAAATCTACCGTTATATGGATATCGGGACGGCCAAACCATCGCCGGCCGAGAGAAGAGGCGTGCCTCATCACCTCATCGATATCGCCGATCCGGGCGAGGCGTTCAATGTGGCGAGATATCAGGAGCTTGCGCGACGCGCCATCGACGGGATACTCGCGCGGGGGAAGCTCCCGCTGCTCGTCGGCGGCACAGGGCTTTACCTGCGGGCGGCTACGACCGACTACCTCTTCCCGGTGCCCGAGGCAAATTGGGAGGTCAGGGAACGCCTGCGGGTGCAGGCGGAGGAGATTGGGGTCCAGGGGCTCTACGAGGAATTGCGCAGGGTGGATCCCGTGGCTGCCGGGAGGATTCACCCCAATGACCTTCGCAGGATAGTCAGGGCCCTCGAGGTTCACATATTGACCGGCCAGCCAATCTCAGAGCTCCAGGAGGGGCATGAAGGTCGCGTCTTTCACTACAACCCCACCGTGACGATATGTCTCATGCGCAACAGGGCGGCACTCTACGCGCGGATAAACGCCCGCGTTGACCGGATGATCGAGATGGGGCTGGTTGACGAGGTCCAGTGGCTCCTCCAGCGCGGCAACAAAAAGACATTGACCTCCGCGCAGGCCACGGGGTATAAAGAGATTACATACTATCTTGCGGGCCTGTGCACCCTGGATGAGGCTATCAGCCTGATCAAGAGGAATACGCGGCGTTATGCGAAGCGCCAGATTACCTGGTTCAAAAAGGAGCCCGGCGTTACCTGGGTCAACTTAGACGCGTTTGGCAGCTTTTCCGAGGCCGTTGAAAACATCCATCATTTGATTGAAGGGAAACTTGCCGATATGAAGAATAGATAGATATGGAGAATAGATAATACGTCGGAATAGCAGTAGGATCAGCTGTCGTCATTTATAGGATCAGCGGTTGTCATCTACATGTTGTTCTGGGAGGTATAGACGTGAACAAGCCGCAGCCGAATTTGCAGGATGCCTTCCTCAACCAGGTGAGAAAGGAAAGCATCCCCGTAACCATCTACCTGATAAATGGCTATCAAATGAAGGGGCTGGTCAAGGGCTTTGATAATTTCACCGTTGTTCTTGAAAACGACGGCAGGCAAGACATGATATACAAGCATGCGATCTCGACCATCACGCCTTCAAGAGCCATTTCATTCGTGTTTTCGGAGGCGGCGCGGAGAGAGACGGCAACCCAGGATGATTCACCTGCCAGCTAGGCAATGCCAGCCAGGCAATGGTTAAAATCTAATAAAATATAATATTAACAAAATCTAACATGGAGCATGCGGCGAGCACCGCTTGCCGCAAGTGGTGGATGGGTGTCCGGCGGAGGAAGGCTATCTGGAAAATTATTTATTTTAGCTATTCGCCTTCCGCCTGAGGGAGAATAGGGAAGTTGGGGCCCTGCAGGCGCGCCTCTGAGGGCGCGGCTGGGGCAGGGTAAACCACGCGGTCCCGCCACTGTATCCGGGGAGATGCCCTCAAAACGCCACTCGTATCGCGCCTGGGAGCGCCGGGTGCACGGGGAAGGCCGGGGTTTCGGTGATCCGGGAGCCAGGAGACCTGCCTATCCGCCTTGATGCCGTTGAGCCTTCGCGAGAAAGGTAGGTGGGCGCGGGATGACAGGGAACAAAAGAGGTCCTTAACCTTTCCGAGTCGGAGGTTAAGGGCCTTTTCTATAATCAATATCGATTCTATGATCAATTCCATGCTATGACAGGACAGGCTGGCACGCATGCACACGAAGCATACACATGCACGAGGCACACAGAAGCGCACAATAGAAGGGTGGTTGATCAGGATGGGGCCCAAGATGATACACGGGATGATGTTCAGGATGATATTCAGGACGGCATCCAGGACGATATATAGGATGATATATAATAGTAGGGTGATATTATGTAGAAAGGCAGTTCCGGTTATCCTGTTGCTGGTAGGCTTCATGCTCGGGCTTGTAGCGATGATGCCGGTAATGCCGGTACCCGGGCCAGCCGTTAGGGCCATTACGTGCCTGGCAGCCGAGCGGTTCCCGCTGACTGTCGTCGATGATGCGGGGCGGCAGGTGACGATAAGCAGGGAGCCCAGGCGCATCGTATCGCTAGCCCCGAGCAATACTGAGATACTCTTTGCGCTCGGGCTTGGCGACCGGGTCGTTGGCGTGACGACCTACTGTAACTACCCCCCGGAGGCTGCGAAAAAGGAGAAGATCGGGGGTTTTGCGGATCCCAGTATAGAGCGGATAATTCACCTGGACCCTGATCTTGTGGTGGGGGTAAAAATGGGTGAGGGTATAATCCGGGAGCTGCAGAAACTGGGCATACCGGTGATCGTGGTTGAGCCGAAGAGCTTCAATGATACCCTGCGCGTGATCAGGTTCATCGGGCGGGTTACGGGGCGGGACGGCGCCGCGGCCGCACTGGTGGGCGACATGGAGAAGAGGGTGCGGGGCATAACAGAAAAGACGAAGGATATCCCCGAAGGGAAGAGGCCGAAGGTCTACTATGAGATATGGTATGACCCGCTGATGACCGCGGGTCCGGGCACCCTCATAAATGATATCATAGACCTGGCAGGCGGGGTGAATGTTGCTTCGGATGCGGGGGCCCCTTACCCTGAATATAGCCTCGAGGTCCTGCTGGCAAAGAACCCGGATGTGATGATCCACTCGTATGGGCATGCAGGAGGGGACGCGCCGACGAGCGGGGAGATCAAGAAGCGAAAGGGGTGGAGCGCCATGTCCTTTGTCAGGACAGGCCGGATATATCTTGTAAATGCGGATATAATCACGCGCTTCGGCCCTCGTATCGTCGAGGGGCTCGAGGAGTTTGCCCGGGCCATTCATCCTGAGCTATTTAAATAAATAGAGCCCCATGACGCATAAGCGGCACTATCAGAGGATGAAAATGGCTTTAACTAGGGTAATGTTTATTATTGGGGTAGGGGGAATGGAAGAAATAGGGGAATATGGGAAAGGGGCGGGAGCCGCTTGCGTAGTTTGAAGGTGAAAAGCCTGGGATCGAGGGGGCGGGGCCATAGCCGGGGCCAGGGTGAGGGCGAGGAACAGGGTGAGGAACGGGGGCGGGATGCCCATCGGACGGGATCCAGGCAGAGATTGAGGAGAGGCATGATCCTGTCTGTGCTGGCCCTTCTCCTTGCCCTTTCGATCGTGGCTGCGACGGGCACCGGCGCCGTCACGATTCCCCCCGGCGAGGTCGCCGGGGCCATTCTGGGCGGTCTGGATGGCCTCCGCCTCCCCGTGGGAGGCCTCGTGCCGCGCGCTGTCGCGTCCCTGGTGGAGGACGTGCCGGCGACCCACAGGACCATCATCCTGAGCGTCAGGCTCCCCCGAGTGGTGTTGGCGGCCCTGGTCGGAATGTCGCTGGCTGTGGCGGGCACGACATTCCAGGGCCTCTTTAAGAACCCCATGGCTGACCCGTATGTGATCGGGGTTTCCTCGGGGGCCGCGCTCGGCGCGTGCGTGGCTATACTTACCTCGCTGGACCTCAACTTCCTTGGCGTCGGCGCCGTGCCCGCCTTCGCCTTCGTCGGGGCCCTGGCGGCCGTGGCTGTCGTCTACAGGCTGGCGTGCAGGGGCAACAGGGTGCCCGTGACGACCCTGCTCCTCTCGGGCATAGCTGTGGGCTCTTTCCTGTCGGCCATTGTGTCCCTGCTCGTCTTCTTCAGCGGCCAGCAGCTTCACCAGGTGACATTCTGGCTCATGGGTGGGTTCTCGGCCAGAGGTTGGGATTATGTGAAGATATGCCTCCCATATATGGCGGTGGGCTCAATAGTGATTTCCATATTCGCCCGGGACCTGAATGCCCTCGTCTTGGGCGAGGAGCCGGCGCAGCACCTGGGCGTGGATGTCGAGAGGGTGAAGGGGATTCTTCTGCTCACAGCCTCGCTCCTCACGGCCGCGGCTGTATCCGTGAGCGGGCTTATAGGTTTTGTGGGATTGATTGTGCCGCACATTTGCCGGATCATTGCCGGGCCGGATCACCGCACGCTCCTGCCTGCGGCAGCGCTCATGGGGGCCTTGTTTCTGGTCGGGTCCGACACTCTGGCCAGGGTCGTTGTTGCGCCGAATGAATTGCCTGTGGGCATCGTGACGGCGCTCTTCGGCGGGCCGTTTTTCATATACCTGCTGCACCGCAAGGGAGGTTTGTAACAGGGGTGAAGCTATCATCATGATTTCGAATTTGATCCTCATCACCGGCGGGGCGCGGAGCGGCAAGAGCCGTTTCGCCGAGCAGCTTGCTACTTCTCTAGGGGCGCGGGTCGCATATGTGGCTACCGCGACGCCGGGGGATGAGGAGATGAAGGCCAGGATCGAGATGCACAGGGGGCGGAGGCCGCCAGGGTGGGAGACCATCGAGGAGCCCTGCGATGTCTCGAAGGCGATCGAACTCTTGACATGCGGGCAGTGCGGGCACGATGCGGATGTCGTCCTCGTGGATTGCATCACCCTCCTGGTTTCCAACCTGTTGACTGCAGGGAAGGGTGAGGATGCGGTGCTTGAGGAGATATCCAGGCTTGCGGAGGTTGCCCGCACCTCACGTATCCCCGTCATAATCGTATCGAATGAAGTCGGGATGGGGATCGTCCCGGAGTACCGGCTTGCGAGGCTCTACCGGGATGTTCACGGTAGGGCCAATCAGATCCTGGCTGCGGCAGCCAGGGAGGTTTACGTTCTTTTCGCGGGCATTCCCCTGGAGATAAAGCGGCTGGCGCAATCGCCGGGCTGATCGAGCATTTTGCCGGGCCCGCCCCCCGGCCGCTGGCCGCGAGAAGGGGAGAAGGGTAGAGGGGGATCTCATCATAAATGTGGTTGATATGGCCAGCATGGCCGCAGGTGGTTCTGGTGGTCGTGGCATACATGCTTGATCTGGTCATGGGGGACCCACCATGGATGCCTCACCCTGTTGTCGGGCTGGGAAAGCTGATCTCATGCCTGGAGAAGCCAGCGCGGAGGCTCGCGCGCACGGGGTGGCAGGAGCGGGTCTCCGGCGTCTTCATCGCGGTGTTTGTAGTCGGGATCGCCGGATTCTCCACATGGCTTCTCCTTTATGTCGCAGGGTTCGTCACCCAACAGGTTATCAGGCATGTTCCGGGCCCCGTTGTAGAGCGTACTCACCTCTCGAATTATCTAGCGAGTTATCCAGGTTACGCGCTTTCGGCCTTCTTTATATCCACGACCATCGCCCTGCGCGGACTGACGGAGGCCGCCCTGAGCGTGAAGCGAGCGCTCGACCGTGGTGACCTTGCCAGAGCGCGCCGCGAGCTTGGGAAGATCGTTGGCAGGGATACAGCCCGGCTGCCCGTGGATGAGATCGTTAGGGGCACTGTGGAGACGGTTGCAGAGAACACGGTGGATGCCGTCATATCGCCGCTCTTTTATGCATTCCTGGGGGGCGCCCCGCTGGCGATGACCTACCGGGCCGTGAACACACTCGATTCCATGATTGGTTACCGTAATAAAACTTATGTAAACTTAGGTTGGGCATCGGCGAAACTCGATGACCTCGCCAATTACATTCCCGCGCGGGTGGCGGGGGTGGCGCTCGTGGCGGCGGCGTGGCTCACGGGGAAGGACGCGCAGGAGGCATGGAGGATAATCCGGCGTGACGCCCGGAAGCACCCGAGCCCCAACGGTGGGATACCCGAGTCAGCCGTTGCTGGGGCCCTCAGGGTCCGGCTCGGAGGGGTGAACTACTACCAGGGGGTGCCGTCTCATCGCGGCCACCTCGGTGATCCAGACCGGCCGCTTCAGCCGTCTCACATAGACGACGCGATCAGGCTGCTTTATGTAGCATCTGCCATCGCATTGATCCTGGGTGTGGTTGCATCCTGCATCTTGAGCTACATTAAGTCGTGAAACTAAGTCATGAAACGCGATCCCAGGCAGCTCTGCGCCGGACCTGTTACGTCGCACCTGCAAAGAAACTTGGCAGACTGCTCCATCACCCTGCCAAGAAAGTTGGCACTGCGCATGTTCGGGGAGCAAAGACTATCAGGACTTATGAAACGAAATATCAGGCAGAGAAGTAGAAAGCGGGAAGCGGGAAGTAGGGAGTATATCCCAATGAAGAGACAAACAAAGAGAATTCTGCGAGAAGAGAATAGCAATGGATTTATCCTTGCCCTGAGCTTTCTGACAAAGATACCAGTGCGCACAAGCCTGCCTGCAAGTGCGCCCACGAGCCCGCCCGCAGATTCACCTGCAAGTCCGTCCACGGGCCGGCTCGCTGGCCGGCTCTCGGGCCCGGCGGGCGCAGATGCCACCGGCTCCGGCAGTCGCCCCGGTAGCTGTAGCTCCTGCGAAAGTGGAGCCGCAGGCGAGACCGGCGAGGCCGGGAGCTTTGCGGTGCAGCTCGGGCGCTCTGCCGCCTGGTTTCCCGCGGTGGGGGCTCTGATAGGGTGTTTGCTAGCGCTCGTTGGGTTTGCCGCATCGCACGTCTTTTCTACGATGACATGCGCTGTCCTGGTTTTGATCGCCCAGGCGGGGCTTACAGGAGGTATACACCTCGATGGTTTCATCGATACAGCCGACGGGCTCATGAGCGGGCGGGGCCGCGACAGGACGCTGGAGATCATGCGCGATAGCAGGGTGGGGGCCATGGGAGTCATAGCTGCCATCCTGCTCCTCACGCTTAAGGTGGCCCTCCTGGCGGAGATGCCGCGCTGGTTGCTCTATCCATCCTTGTTCGTTATGCCGGCGTTTGGGCGGTGGTCAATGGTCTATGCCCTTTGCCTTTACCCCTACGCAAGGCAGGGCCCCGGCCTTGGAAAGCCATTTGCAGACCATGTTGGCGGGCGCGAGCTCATTACTGCGAGCGTATCAGCCGCCATCCTCGCCGTTGCCGCGTTTGGGTGGGTGCGCGGGCTCCTGGCGGGGCTGGGCGTTTTCCTCGCTACAGCCGCCTTTGCCGCCGGGGTTGCGAGGCAAATAGGGGGGATAACGGGCGATACCTGCGGAGCCACCAATGAGGTAGTAGAGGTGATGACGCTTGCCATCCTCAGAGCGGCATCCCAGTGGTTACCGTAGTGGTTGCCATAGCAGTGCCTGTGATTTGAGCGCCGCGAAGACATCCCAGGTTCGACACGATCAGGCTTTACAGGACTATCAGGCTGTGCAGCGTGGTCAGGCCTCGGCCCCCGGTAGCTGCGGTGAGCTCGTCCAGGGGGCCATCGACGGGGTCGATTTCCTGGTCACGTGCCCCGTGGACCTCTTCGCGACGGCGACGGTTTCGATATGCCAGGAGGCCCGGGAGCATTTCAACCGCCAGCCTATTCCAGGCGTTCCAGGCGGGTGCAATGCAGGCCGGCAGTGCAGGCGCCGGGCCCGGGCGGCGAATCAAAAGGCGCTCATAGCTGCGCTCCGGACACTCGAAATCCTGCATGGAACGGGTGAGATGGCTTCCTATTTCAGAGGGGATTTTCCTCTAGGGCGCCAGTCCGGATGCCAGTCCAGGTGCTGGCCTGATTGCCGGCCCGATTGCCGACTCGATTACTGGCCTAAGGGCTGGCCTGGGTCTCGGCTGGCAATCCACATAGCAAGCGAGCTACCCCGGGCCAAGGGGATGGCTAGCAGCACGGCGGATATAGCTGCGACCTGCGTGGCCACAGCCAGGGCGCTTGGCAGGGAAGGACTGTCGCCTGACGAAATAGCAAATATAGCCCTCGACATTGAACCGACGGACGGCATCATGTTTCCAGGTATCGTCCTGTTTGACCATGTGCGCGGGATTACCCGCCGCAGCCTCGGCCCCCCGCCGCCCATCGATATTCTCATAATAGACCTGGGGGGCGATGTTGACACGATCGCATTCAACAGCCGGGATGATCTTGCAGCGCTCAACTGCCGTAAGGAGCCCATCGTGCGGGATGCCCTGGCCCTTGTGGAGGAGGGGATAAGGCTTGGAGACGCGGCCATGGTCGGAGAAGGGGCCACGCTGAGCGCCCTGGCCCACCAGAGCATCCTACCGAAACCCGAGCTTCCTGACCTTATTCGCCTTGCAAAAAAGTCGGGAGCCGTCGGCGTCAACATTGCCCACAGCGGGACGGTGGTGGGCATCATCATCGACAGGAAGCGGGGGGATTCACGTGAGGTGACGGAGAGGCTCAGACGGGGAACCCCGGCCTCCCGCCATATACTCGGGGAAGTTCAGGTTATAGGCGGCGGTGTCTTATGAGCAATTCTATGAGGAGCAATTCTATGAGCAATAAGGAACGGGAAAGGACCCATGGGGGCAACATCAGGGCAGCGATGGGGCGCTATGGCCTGGGAGAGGCCGGCATGCGCGATTCCGAGATCCTGGATTTTAGCGCCAACATAAACCCACTGGGCCCACCCCGGAGCGTCTTAGATGCCATCATCAAAAACCTTCCCGGCATCGCCAGGTACCCTGACCCGGAATGCGTGGAGCTGAGGCGTGAGATAGCGAGGCACCTGAGCATTTCCCTGGCCAATAACGCCCCGCCCGCCAACGCCCCACCCGGCCACATACCGGCCGGCGACGCCCCGGCCAGCAGCGCTCTGGGCAGCAACGCTCTGGACGAAGGGCCGGCGAACGGCATCACGCCAGATAATATTATCGCTGGAAATGGCGCGGTCGAACTGGTATACTTAATTGCGAAGGCGGTGAAGCCCGGGGTGGCCATCGTCCCTTGCCCGGCGTTTTCCGAATATGCGCTGGCGGTGAGGAGCGAGGGCGGCGATATAAAGAGGGCATATCTCCGGCCTGATCGAGGGTTTAATATCGACCCTGGGGAGATCGCGTCCGCGCTCCCGGGCGCCGATATCCTGTTTATATGCAACCCTAACAACCCCACTGGCAACCTGTGGCCGCGGGAGGCGCTGCTTCATATAGTCGGCGAGGCCGCCAGGGCTGGAGCCTTTGTTGTTATTGATGAGGCCTTCGTCGACTTCGTCGACGATGAGAAACAGGTGACGGTTGTGGATGAGGCGCCCCGGAGGGAAAACCTTATTGTCCTGCGCTCCATGACGAAGATCTTCGCCATACCCGGCCTGCGGCTGGGCTATGCCGTGTGCTCCAGCGAGATGGCGCAGAGGCTCGCATCCCTGCGAGATCCCTGGAGCGTCAATTCCCTGGCCCAGGCTGCGGGCATTGAGGCGCTGCGCGACAGGGATTATATCGTGCAGACAAAGAAGCTCATCCGGCGCGAGAGGGGTTTCCTCTACGACGGCCTCGCCGGGCTCCCGGGCATCGAGGCATATAGGCCCGAGGCAAATTTCATCCTGGCCCGGATTGCGGCCTGCGCCACCAGAGCCGGTGATCTTGCCGCTGGGTTGGGGAGGCGGGGGATCCTGATCAGGGATGCCAGTTCCTTTGACGGCCTCGATGAGGCCTATTTCCGGGTTGCGGTCCGCACGAGGCCGGAGAATGAGCGCCTGCTTGAGGCGTTAGGGGATTGTTTGATGGGGGCAATATAGTACGCCGGAATTGGAATAATAGCATGCTGGAATTCTGGAATTGGGGTGTCTAAATTTAAGATGTCTAAACCAGAAATGATATCAGGAATAATACCTGGATATGAGATAGATGAGAGCAGAATAGATGAGGGCGAAATAGATGGATGCAGGATGGATAAGGGCAGAGCGTTGAGGATAATCGTTATCCGTCATGGCCAGACTGACTGGAATAGGGAGGGCAGGTACCTCGGGCATACGGATATGCCCCTGAACGAGGAGGGGAGACGGCAGGCCCAGGAGGCGGCAGATCATCTCAAAGCGGAGCATTTCGCAGCTATCTACGCCAGCGATCTCAGGAGGACAATGGAAACGGCCTGGATCATAGCCAGGCCGCACGGGCTCACGGTCAATCCGGTCCCCGGCCTCAGGGAGATGAATTTCGGTGCGTGGGACGGTCTTACCTACGAGGAAATTATAGGCGGGTATGGAGACATGGCGCGTAGGTGGTTTGATGATCCTACAGCCGTCACGCCTCCAGGGGGCGAGAGCGTGGTCCAGGTCTGGAGCCGGGTGGTTAATGCCCTCGATACCGTCTATGAATCTGAAATCAGATCTCGCGCATCAGGCACGGTCGCCATCGTCACGCACGGCGGCCCGATCCGGGTGGTCAGGTGCCTTCTCGAACACAGGAGCCCCGCAGACCTGTGGAAGGTCAGGCACGCTGCGCACGGAACCATCGCAGGGACGTTTCTGATAGAGCCGTCTCTCAGGCTCAGTGAGTTGCCGTCCTGCCTGGCCCAGGCCCGAGTTTAGGCTCCTCCGGAGCTCCAGGCTCGAGCCTATTCCCCACGCCAGGCTCGGGCGGGCCCTGCGCCTGCGCGCCCGGCGGCGCCGCCGCGAGCCCTCCGTAAAGAAGCTGTTTTACGGCCTTTCTTATGGCTTCATCGCGGGCGTTCTGGCCAAGCCATTCGATGTAGCCGGGATCCCGCTGGAGGATCTCGCCTAGAGTCCTGCGGGCGTATTTGCCGAACCCTATCACGAGATCCTCGGGGTCGATTATGTCAGGAATATCCTCCTCTGGGGGTACCTGGCCCCCCAGTTCCTCCCATGCAACCATATCGATCCCGATGCTATCTCGTAGGGCCCTGCTCTTCGCTCGTGTCGCGGCCATTCTCAGTAGATGGGGCTGAATCGTCCTGTTTACGCTCTCGGGCGATGCGTCACCGACCTCCTTGAAGACCCCGTCCTGGGTCTCGACCTCGGCCTCCACCACGGCGTACATGCCATTCTCCTTGCTCGGAACCTGGATAACGTTTGTCGTTATGCGTTTCAAGCCTCGCTGCCGGGCAAGCTCGAGGAGGCCGCCATAGAGAACATAATCCCGCCCCTGCAAAGTCCTTACAAATCTCTCGCGAAACTCCTTTGGAAGCTCCATATGAGCTGACACCTCGCGACGGTCCGGCATCTTTCTGGCTGCCAGGTATCATGCCGGTTGCCAGTCAAAATGGCCGTGGTAGCGATGCCGGGATATTCTCATCTTACAATCATAGAATCTCACTCCCCGTCATGTCTCATTCATATTTATCTTCATCGTTGACTCCAGTCCGGAATGGCATTTATTTATATGAATTTTTATCGCTATCTTGCAGGAATATCCCGTTTATTATCGAATATATCACATCGCTAACAAGTTGTAGGTACAATACAACATTACATAAAATCATACAAATATAAGAGCATACAGGATAACATCTTTTCGGCTAGACCCGCATGCCGCGGGGCAGCACCACAGAGAATGAAAATGCCTTTGAAAGTAATGGTCATTTTCGGGGTGGAGTGAAGAAGGTTCAAGTCCACATACAAGGGACCCGGGAGGCGATATGGTTGGCAGGGCGGTCAATAGAAGAATCGAACCCGTTACCCCTTTATCACCAGCTCAAGGAGCTCCTAAGATCCCAAATTGAAGGGGGTGAGTTCCCTGTCGGTGCTCGCCTGCCGAGCGAGGTGGAGATTGCTGAGGAATATAAGATCAGCCGCTCTACAGTCCGGCTCGCCATCCTCGATCTCGTGCGCGAGGGCCTTCTCTATCGCAAGCAGGGCAAAGGGACTTTTGTCGCCAATCCCAAGATAACGCGGGGAATGCCTGGCGTAACAAGTTTTACTGAGGACATGAAAGCCAGGGGCCTAAAGCCTGGAGCCAGGGTCTTGAAGTTTGAGATTGCAGTCCCGCCTCAGAGGGTTGCGGTGAGCCTCAGGTTGAGGGATAAAGAGGAAGCGGCAAGGATTGAACGCCAGATGTTGGCAGATGATGAACCGATCGCCTTTCATATTTCCTACTTGCCTCTTTCAGTATGGAATGCCATAAACATAAAACCCGAGGACCTGAATGACCAGTCGCTGTTCTGGTGCCTCGAGAATAGAGCGAGAATCGTGCTGGATGAAGGCCTGGAAACCATCGAAGTTGGGATTGCAGATGCCTATGTTGCATCGATTTTAGGGATCAAGAAGGGTAGTCCGGTGCTGCTCCTCGAACACCTGGTATCTTCGGTTGATGGGGAACCAGTGGAGTTTGCGACCAACTTTTATCGCGGGGACAGGTATAAGTATTACATAAAGCATAAACGCCAGAGGATCTCGTTTATGAGGAGGTAACCGACTATTATTACCACCTGGGCAAGCGGAAACAGTGGTGATTGTGTAGATATGGCTGGCTATTCCAGGCCGGGCAAGGGGCTATTAGGCAAGGGTCTATCAATTTGGGAAATAGCTCGCGCAAAGGGGGCGCCAGGCTTTGAGTGAATTCCTCCTGGAAATGCGGAATGTCAACAAGAAATTCCCCGGCGTTATCGCCCTCCAGGATGTTAGCTTCGCCCTGAGGAGGGGCGAGGTCCATGTGCTTCTGGGCGAAAATGGCGCAGGGAAATCCACTTTGATGAAGATCCTCAGCGGGGCCTACCCGATGGATTCCGGGGAGATCTTTGTAAAAGGAAAACGGGTGGAGATCAAGAGGCCCCAGGATGCGCAGGATCGCGGGATCAGCATAATCCACCAGGAGTTTAACCTGGTCCCTCACCTTAGCATTGCCCAGAACATCTTCCTGGGCAGGGAGCCTGTGGAGGGGCGCCTTATCAAGACCATTGCATGGCAGGAGATGTATAGAAAAACTGCCGAAATTCTCGGTCGTTTTGATATAAACGTATCGCCACGCACCCCTGTGAGGGAGCTGGGTGTGGCGATGCAGCAGATGGTCGAGATAGCCAAGGCGCTCTCAGTCAACGCCGAAATCGTCGTCATGGATGAACCGACAGCTGCCCTCACTACGGCGGAAACAGAGAAGCTTTTCCAGGTTATAAAGGCGTTAAAGGCCCAGGGTGTGAGCATTATCTACATTTCGCATCGGTTGGAGGAGCTCTCGAAGATTGGCGATGTAGCTACTGTGCTCCGGGATGGGCACAATGTCGGCACGGTAGATCTCAAAAATACGGATACCGACACCCTTGTGCGCATGATGGTGGGGAGAAGCCTTACGGATATGTTTCCCAAGGAGAGCGTCCCACGGGGCAAAGAGGCCCTCAGGGTCGAGAACCTGTGCGGCAAAGGGATCAATGGTATTTCTTTCACGGCGCACGAGGGGGAAGTCCTGGGCCTTGCAGGGATCGTGGGGTGCGGGCGCACAGAGCTCGCCCGGGCCATCTTTGGTGCGGACCCCATATCCGCCGGCAAGGTGTATGTAGATGGGCGTGAGGTATCGATATTATCTCCCAGGCAGGCGATAAAGGCTGGTATCGCCTACCTTACTGAGGATAGGGGCAGGGAGGGGCTTATCCTCGGCCTGCCGGTTCGCGAGAATATAGGGCTTCCGGTGCTGGATACTATTTGCCGGGCTGGCATCGTGAATTCCAGGCGCAAGTCAGCGCTCGCTGCCAGCTTTGTGAAGAGCCTTGGCATAAAGACTCCCAGGCTCTCCACCCCGGCCCGGTCGCTCAGCGGCGGCAACCAGCAAAAGGTGGTGCTTGCCAAGTGGCTCGCCACGAGGGCAAGGGTCATCATTTTCGATGAGCCCACTCGGGGCATAGATGTTGGGGCTAAATGGGAGATATATCAACTCATGAACGAGCTGGTTAAGCAGGGCACGTCGGTCATTATGATCTCTTCGGATCTCCGGGAGATCCTGGGGATGAGCGATCGCATCCTGGTTATGCGAGAGGGATGCATCACCGGAGAGTTCGATAGAAGCGAAGCTACCCAGGAGAATATCCTATATTGCGCGGCGGGGGGTAAAAGTGGTGTTAATCAATAATGAATTGGCAGGGACAAATCCGGTGAGCACGGAGGCTACAAAACCCCGGTTCGGTCAGGCGCTGGTCATACAGTACTTGCAGCAGATCGGCATCCTGGCAGGCTTCATTGTCCTCATCCTTGCTTTTGCTATTTTGTCGCCTTACTTTCTGACCCTTGACAATCTGCTTGCAATAGCGCTGCAGTCGGCAATAAACGCCGTTATCGCCCTCGGGATGACCTTCGTAATAGCCACGGGCGGGATAGACCTATCCGTGGGCTCGATTGTGGCTCTGGCAGGCGTCATCATGGCCGACCTGATGAGGAGCGGCGTCGGGGTCCCCGTTAGCATGCTGGCTGGCACAGTGATCGGGGTGGGGTGCGGCACAGTAAACGGCCTCCTTATAACCAAGGCAAAGCTTCCCCCCTTCATTGTGACGCTTGGCATGATGAGCTTCATTCGCGGATCGGCCTTGATATATACGTCTGGCCAGCCCATATATGGGGTGCCCGCGGCCTTTAGGTTCCTAGGCAGCGGTTATATCGGCGCAATCCCCGTACCCGTAATTATTGCAGCAGTTGCAGCGGGCCTTGCCTATTTCCTCCTCAGGAAGACGAGGTTTGGGGAATATACCCTGGCTATAGGAGGCAATGAAGAGGCTACGCGATTGTCAGGGGTGAATGTCGGGTTTTACAAGACGCTGGTGTATTCATTTTGCGGCCTGATGTGCACCCTTGGTACTATAATCCTGGTCGCCCGGCTGAATGCAGCTGAACCGATAGCGGGCTTCAACTATGAATTAGATGCTATTGCAGCCACGGTCATGGGTGGCACAAGCCTCGCCGGTGGTCAGGCCAATATCCTGGGCACCATGGTGGGCGCCCTCATAATGGGTGCCCTGCGGAATGGGCTGAACCTGCTGAACGTCCAGGCCTTTTACCAGCAGCTTGCTATAGGCGCTGTGATAATTCTGGCGGTGCTGGTCGACAGGTTCCGCAAATAACGTGGCAACCGGAGGGACCTGATGGAATACAAGGTTATGGCTTGTGGGGGGTGGATGTATAGAGTTTAGAGGCTCTTTATCTTATATCTTATGATTAGTCCCGGGAAGAAATGCAACAACTGTGTGATTGAAAACTGTATGAATGAATATGATTGGAGGAATGCGTTCTATGCTGATGAGAAGGTTGGTAGCTGGTTGTATTGCCTTTTTACTGGTGGGTGCAGCGGCACTCTCAGTTTCCCGGACGGCCGGTAGCATTCTTGCGGCCCCTAATCAGATGACCGCGGAGGAACTCGAGAAGGCCCTCGGCCCGGTGCCCAAGCCGTCAAAGCATTATAAGATAGGCGCCATCGAGAAAACCCTCATCAATGAGCACTGGCAGGAAATGAAGAAGGGCTATGAGGATGCGGCTAAAAAATATGGTATCACGGTTGAGGTCGGCGCGGTGGACACTGAGCAGGATCTTATGAAGCAGCTGAACCTCGCGGAGACCTTCATAGCAAAGGGATACGATGCCCTCGCGGTTTCGCCCCTGACGGCATCCAACCTCGTCCCGGCTCTGGAGAAGGCGACCAAGAAGGGTATTCCCATTCTGAATGTCGATGATTCCAGGATTACGGAGGTTCCGATCACGGCGTTTGTCGGCGCAGACCATCGCTTGATGGGCGTCTACGCGGCCGATTACTTTGGGAAGCACGTCAAGAGCGGCAAGGTAGCCCTGATCGAGGGCATGGCCGGGTCCCCCGCTAGCCAACAAAGGGTGGCCGGTTTTACGGAGACGATAAAGAATTACCCTGGGCTCAAGCTGGTCGCAAGCCAGCCGGGCAACTGGGACCGGGTTCAGGCTATGAACGCCGCGGCCAATATTATACGAGTTCACCCCGACCTGAAGGCGATCTATGCATGTAACGATACGATGGCGCTCGGCATCGTCGAGGCCGTTGTCAACGCCGGCAAGGCTGGCAAGATAATGGTCATAGGGACTGATGGTGTTCCCGACGCGATCAAGTCCATCCGCGAGGGCAGGATGACGGGAACCATCGCGGCATTCCCATATGAGATGGGAAGGATCGCTACAGAGGTCGCTATCAGGGTGCTCGAGGGCCAGAAGGTTCCCCCTGTGATAGTCTCGCCCATGGTGTTGGTGACCAGGGACAACTTGGATAAGTACTTCAAGAAATGACTTTGTTTCAAGAGATAATCCCATAATCTCCTCGCGAGCTGGCTGGGGCAGGGGCTCAGGTTCCCTGCCCTGCCCCGGCGGCTTTCGCGTGGACGAGGAGCTCTGATGAGGAGCTCTCTGGCGGATAAGGAACTCTCTTGTGAATAAGGGGCTTTCTTTTGTATAAAGAAATGGAAGGGATGCGGAATGCCCACTCTTCATAACCCCGGCCGGATTGAGCGGCGGGTGCAGCAGCTGAGAGAGCAGGTATGCAAGATCTCGATAGAACGGGCGCGCCTTTTTACCGCCTCCTACCGGGAGACTGAGGGCGAGCCGGCGATCATCAGGCGCGCAAAGGCGGTCGCGAAGGTGCTTCGCGAGATGAAGGTCATGATATACGATGACGAGCTCATCACCGGGAATCGCTCCGTCTGGCCGCGGATGGGCGTCCTGTCGCCGGAGATGGCGGTCGAATGGATAGAGGAAGAGCTCGATTCATTCCCGGTGAGGCCGCAGGACCCATTCGAGATCACGGAAGAGGAGAAACGCGAGCTGCGCGAGGACATCCTGCCATACTGGAGGGGCAAGACGCTCCAGGACTGGATAAGACGGGAGATGCCTGGACATGTAATGGATGCTTCCCTCACACAGGCCTTCAAGCTAAATCAGACGGATAAGGGGCAGGGCCACGTGCTGGCAGACAAGGCAAAGGTGATCGAGCGCGGATTGTTGGGGATACGCGAGGAGGTTGCGGAGCGTCTCGAGATGCTTGGGGTGCGGGGGACGCCGGGGCTGGAGGACGCGGAGGACCTAGAGGAAGCGTCGAGACGCTGTTTCTACGAGGCCGCGCTCATAGTCCTCGATGCCGCCTGCGAACTCGGAAGGCGTTACAGGGATGAAGCGCTCCGCAAGGCGAGCCAGGAGAGGGATGAGCGGCGAAATAGGGAGCTTTTGGAGCTGGCGAAGGTGCTGGAACGGGTGCCCAACTATCCGGCGCGGACATTCTGGGAGGCTCTGCAGTCACTTTGGTTAACTCATATTATATTACAATGCGAATCGAATGCCAGCTCAATATCGTTTGGCCGGATCGATCAATATCTTTATCCATATTATAAGCATGATATCGCTGCAGGGCTTATCACGCAGGAGGATGCCCAGGAGCTCCTGGACTGCTTCTGGATCAAGTGCAACGAGATCGTGGCCGTAAGGAGCCGGGAGAGCGCGAAGCACTTTGCGGGCTTCCCCATAAATCCGTGCGTCACCGTGGGCGGACAGGGGGAAGACGGCCAGGACGTTACAAATGAGCTTTCATTCATGTGCCTGCAGGCGATTGCGGATGTGCGTATGCCCCAGCCCAATACCGCCGTGAGGTTGCATACGAGGACGCCCGATGAGCTCCTGGTAAAGGCGGCTGAGGTAATCAGGCTAGGGATAGGGATACCGCATTTGTATAACGATGAAGTTGTGATTCCAGCCTTGCTAAACAGGGGGGTGACGCTCAGCGATGCCCGCAACTACGCCATAGTCGGATGCGTTGAGATATCGATACCTGGCAAGACATACGGGCTCCATGATATAGCGCTATTTAACCTGGTCAAGGTCCTGGAGCATACAATGAAGGGCATGGTTCCAAAGGGCACGGTTTCAACGGTTTCAATTGGAGGGCCAGACGGAGCTCCAGCCACTTTTGAGGAATTTGAACAGGCCTACGAGCGACAGACCGAGTATTTTGTAAAGTGCGTCGCAGATGGGTGCAATACCGTCGATAAGGCTCACGCGGCTGTGGCGCCTACTCCGTTCTTGTCGTGCCTCGTTGAGGACTGCGTCGGCAAGGGCAGGGATATCACCGCCGGGGGCGCGCATTATAATTTCTCGGGCGTCCAGGGTATAGGGATAGCAAACGTCGCCAATTCCCTGGCGGCTATTAAAAAGGCGGTCTTTGAGGAGAAGTGGGTCACCTGGGAGGAGCTTATGGGGATTCTCGATAGGAATTACGACGGGGCGGAGGAGCTCCGGCTGAGGTTATACAACAGCGTCTCGAAATACGGCAATGATGACGAGTATGTTGACCGGTTCGCCGCGAAGTGGGCTCGCAAGTACTGTCTTGAGCTGGAGAAGTATGAGAATTCCCAGGGCGGCAGATTCCAGGCGGGCATGTACAGCGTCTCGTCGCACGCCCCCCTCGGCCAGGAGGTCGGGGCGACACCTGACGGCCGGCGGGCTGGCGAGCCGCTTGCGGACGGGGGGATCTCACCCGTCAGGGGCACGGACAGGAGGGGGCCGACCGCTGTGCTCCGCTCGGCGGCCAGGATCGATCACGTGTTATCCTCAAACGGGTCGCTCCTCAATCTCAAATTCCTCCCGTCCACGCTGGAGGGGCCGAACGGCATAGCGAAATTTGTCACATTCCTCCGGGCCTTTGTTATGCTGAAGGTGGCCCAGGTGCAGTTCAATGTGATATCCTCTCAGACCCTGCTGGATGCCCAGGCCCACCCCGAGAATTACAGGAATCTCGTTGTTCGCGTGGCCGGATACAGTGCTTATTTCATCGATCTGAGCAAGGATATCCAGGATGACATCATAATGCGGACGGAGCAGTCGCTCTGACAGGATGCTCTGCCAGGGCGGTATGGCAGAATTGCTGGTGCTATAGGGGCGCTCTAGCAGGGTGCTTTGACATGTTTGACATGGTAGATGATATGGGTGCGGGGTGACGACGAAAAGGCCATGTATCTCCTTGGGATTGATATAGGCACTACAAATTGGAAAGTAACGTTATACGATGAGAACGGGGGGGCTGTGGCGGCGTTCTCCAGCCCGACCGTGGTTCATAGTGATAGCGCAGGGCGGGTGGTCTATAACCCGGACGAGATCTGGGCTACTGTAACTGCGGGTATCCGGCAGGTGCTGAGCCAGGTGAAATATCCCCAGGACGTCAGGGCTATAGGCGTGGCAAGCATGGGCGAGGCCGGGGTTCTCATCGATAGGCGCGGGCAGTGTCTTTACCCTGCCATGGCCTGGTATGATCCGCGGACCGCACCCCAGCTCGAATGGTGGGTTAGGACCTTCGGGCGCTACGAAGTCTATGAGATTACAGGCCTGCCGCCGCAGCACATAGCAAGCATCAACAAGATCATGTGGCTCCGTGATAACGAGCCCGAGGCTTACACCCGCGCGGATAAATGGCTGTGCCTTGCGGATTTCGTCACATATAGACTGTGTGGCGAGTGCGCCATGGACTACTCGCTGGCCTCGCGGACCATGGTATTTGATTTGCGGCGCCGCGAGTGGTCTCTCGAGATGCTCGAGCACGCGGGGGTAGAGGCCAGTCTATTGCCCCCGCTTCGTTTGAGCGGGACGCCGCTCGGCCATATCACCAGGCAGGCTCAGGAAGAAACGGGCCTGTCCCCTGGCACCATCGTCGTGGTTGGCGGTTATGATCATCTCTGCGGCGCCTTGGCAGGGAACGCCTTTACGAGCAGCTCCATGCTGGATTCGGGTGGCACCTCCGAGGTCCTGCTGAGCGTCGTTGATGCCGGTTCTGTGAACATAGGGAACGCCCTCTGCGATGCGCAATTCGCCTTTGGCGTTCATGTGGTGAAGGATGCCTATTATATAGCAGGTATATTGCCAGCGTCCGGAGGTGTTATCGAGTGGCTGAAGGACCAGTTGGCGCATGAAGAGCTCGAGCGTGCAAGGGAGACTGGCGCAAGCATATACCAGGTCATGGCTGATGAGGCATCTTCGAGCCCGCCCGGCGCGCGAGGGGTTTTCATGTTGCCTCACCTGAAGGGACGCGTTTCCCCGTACTGCGGAGAGAAATCGAGGGCTGCATTTGTGGGCCTATCATTCTACCACGACCGGCGCGATCTATTCCGGGCCGCTTTGGAGGGCCTCTGCTATGAGCTCCGGTTTAATCTCGATGCCATGAAGGAGCTCGCGCTGATCAGACCGCCCCAAAAGATGCAGGCGATCGGGGGGGCGGTCCGAAATAAGTTATGGATGCAGATGAAAGCGGACATGACAGGCGCCGTGATCGAGGTGCCTGATGTGGAAGAGGCTACAACGCTGGGCGCTGCGTTGCTCGCCGGGATAGGGAGCGGCATTTACCGAGATGAGCAGGATGCGATCCAGCGTACATATAAAATAAGGGAAGTATTCCACCCGAATCCTGAGATGACCAGGAAGTATGATCTTTATTTCCGCCGCGTCTATAAACCGCTGGCAACCTCTCTGGATGGGGTGAATGCGGATATTGCTGATATCTTCGATGTCTAGCCTGAGGTGGGAGTGAATATAGTTATGGCCTCGATAGGGACAGCTGTTGTGAGGGTGCAGGAAAACGGGATCGAAATCAAGGATAAGGATAAGGACGGAGCTATCGAGCACGAACATGAAACCAGGATCCAGAGGTTGCGGCGAAGCGTACTCTCTGCGGTTCCTGAGGTTTGCAGTGAGCGGGCGAGGCTCGTTACAGAGGCATACGCGGAGAACGAGGCGGACCCCATGATTATCCGGCGCGCAAAGGCCCTTGCGAGGGTGTTGCGCGAGATGACCATCTTCATCCTGCCTGACGAGCTGATTGTCGGGAACCAGGCGTCCAGGCCGCGGAGCGCCCCGGTATTTCCCGAGTACGCCTGGGAGTGGATTTATAACGAGCTCGACGACTTCGACAAGAGAACGAGCGACCGGTTCTCGATAAGCGAGGAATGCAAGGGAGGGCTCAGGCGGATACTGCCACAGTGGAGGGGCAGGTCATTATATGATCGCGTTATGGCCACCCAGCCCGACGAGGTCAAGCTCGCGACGAAGGTCGGGGTGTTTGACTGGGAGGGGCAGGCTACAGCCGGCGAGGGACACATCGTCGTTGATTTCAGCAAGGCACTGAGACAGGGTTTCGCGGGGATTATAGAAGAAGCTCGGGAGGGATTGAAGGTCCTGGATCTCGCCGAGCCTGATAGCCTCAAGAAGCGCGATTTTTACAGGGCTGTGATAATCGCCTTCGAAGCCGCGATACACTTCGCCAATAGGTATGCCGCCGAGGCCCGTCGCCTGGCCTCGATAGAATCCAACCCGCAGCGGAGACTCGAGCTCCTGGAGATCGCGAGGGTGTGCGAGAAGGTCCCGGCGCAACCGGCCGGAAGCTTCAGAGAGGCGATCCAGACCGTCTATTTCGTGCAGCTGATCCAGCAAATCGAGAGCAACGGCCATTCAGTTTCCCTAGGCAGGTTTGATCAGTATATGTATGAATACTATTCGCACGACATACGGGATGGGAGGATCACGCGCGAGGAAGCGCTTGAACTCGTAGGATGCTTCTTTATAAAGCTTTTTACCATAACCAAGCTGCGCTCTGCATCGCATTCGAGGACCCAGTCGGGGAACCCGATGTACCAGAATCTCGTCGTCGGCGGCCAGACGCCGGAGGGCGCGGACGCCACGAATGAGCTATCCTACCTGTGCCTCGACGCCCTGGCCGGGGTCAGGTTCCCCGAGCCGAATTTCTATGTGAGGCTTCATGACAATTGTCCTGATGACTTCTTGCTCAAGGCCATCGATGTCATAAAGATGGGTTTCGGCATGCCGGCCCTTGTAAATGATAAGGTCATAGTGCCTTCGTTGATGAATAGAGGGGTTTCGCTGAGGGATGCGCTCGACTACTCGACTATGGGCTGCCTTGAGGTTCAGGTTCCCGGCAAGTGGGGCTACCGGGCCAACGGCAAGAGCAAGGTCAACTTCCTGAAAATACTCGAGCTCGCGCTCAATAACGGCCGCGACCCGGCGACGGGCATCCAGCTGTGCCCCGGTAACGGTGACCTCTCGACGTTTAAATCCTTCGATGACGTAATCGAGGCATGGAAGAAGCAGCTATACTACTATACGCACCTTCATGTCGTCGCGGACAACATCAACGACTTGGCCCTTGAAGAGTTGGCGCCTAACGCATTTTGTTCCGCACTGGTAAACGATTGTCTCAAGAGGGGTAAGTCGTTAAATGAGGGCGGCGCGGTCTACGACATGACGAGCGGGGCTCAGATCGGGGTCCCGAACGTCGGCAATGCGCTCGCGGCCATCAAGAAGCTCGTATTCGAGGAGAAAGCCATAAGCCCCGGCGAGCTCAAGGCTGCCATCGATAGCAACTTCGAAGGCCAGCACGGCGAGGAAATCCGCCAGATGCTGCTGAATAAGGCGCCGAAATATGGCGAGGACGACGATTATGTCGATTCCCTTACCCGTGAGGCTTTCAGCTATTACTGCCAGGACATAGAGAGGTACAAGAACATGCGCTACGGCCGGGGGCCGATCGGCGGGAATTACTACCCGTCTACTGTGACGATCTCAGCCAATGTGCCTGCGGGTGACGTGGTGGGCGCTACGCCCGACGGGCGGAGGGCTGGCACACCGACCGCTGACGGCGTATCCCCTTCCCAGGGCACGGGAAAGCGCGGCCCAACCGCGGTTATTCGCTCGGTCGCCAAGCTGCCGACGCTGCTGGTCACAGGGGGCCAGCTCTTGAACCTTCGGATATCCTCGAACCACCTCGACAGCAGGGGAGGGCGGGAGAGGCTGGCCGCTTTGATTCGGAGCCTTTTTGGACTCTATGGGTGGCATGTTCAAATAAATACCGTATCTACTGAGGTTTTGCGTGACGCTCAGAAACACCCGGAGAATTATCGCGACCTGGTCGTAAGAGTCGCCGGCTATAGCGCGTTATTTACCGAGCTTGATCCCGTCTTGCAGGAGGATATCATATCGCGCATGGAGCACGATATATAGTTACAGTCCGGTTGATTCATGGTTTCCATAATCAATTTTCATAATCGATTTCTACGGCGATTTCTGCAGTCTATAAGGGGAAGATAAGAATGGCCCAAAAAGGAAACCAGAAGGGAAAGAAGTATGCGATCGGTATAGATCTGGGAGGAACGAAGATAGCTGCCGGGATAGTGGACGAGGCCGGGCGCATCTTGAGCCAGGCGCGGCGCCCGACCGGAGCTGAGGAGGGTTACCGCGCCGTTATAGGCAGGATGGTGGATGCAATAAAGGCGGTGTCTGTGGATTCTGCTGTGAGCCTCGCCGAGGTGGGTTCCATTGGCGTCGGCGTCCCCGGGACGCCCGATTTCTCTGATGGAACGGTCATCTTTGCGCCCAACATCGGGTGGCGCGACGTCCCCCTTGGCAGGCTTCTCCGTGAGGAGTTCGGCCTGCCAGTATATGTGGATTATGATACCAACGCGGCGGCCCTGGGCGAATATATGGTTGGTGCCGGCCAGGGGGCCAGGGTCCTTCTCTTTGTGACGGTCGGCACCGGTGTAGGTGCAGGCCTGGTTTTTGGCGGGAAGCTCTTCAGGGGGGCCACGGGGATTGCTGGTGAGATAGGTCACATGGTCATGAATAAGGACGGGCCTCCATGCACCTGCGGGAATACAGGTTGCCTGCAGATGTTCTCTAAAGGACCTGCGCTGGTGGACCGGGCCGTCGCCCGGGCCGCCCAACTCGAAGGCGAGGGGAAAGGCGGAGCCACGATCCTACGGGAGCTCCAGGCGCAACACGGAGTCCTGACAGGAGAGATGGTGATCCGGGCTGCCAGAGATGGCGATCCCGTGGCCCAGGAGGTCTTCGAGGAGGGCGTCCTTTACCTTGGGCTTGGGATCTCGAACGCTGTCAGCCTGCTGAACCCCGATGTAGTCGTGGTCGGCGGGGGGATCGCCAAGGCGGGGGATATGTTGATGGAGCCCCTCGTTAAGATTGTAAAGAAAAGGAGTTATCCTATGGCAGCCGAGTGTGTGGATGTCAGGCTTTCCATGAACTCCGAGGAGGCCGCGATCGTCGGGGCCGCCATGCTTGAGGCGACCTGGTAGAGCGTCCGGTAGATAGGTTAACGACGCTCTTAGCGACGCTATAGATTGGCGACGCTGTAGGCTGGCGACATTAATAATTAATATTATATAAACTGATGTATATTGCAGGTGAGGATATTGAGGAAGGTAAAGGTTGGCGCCTCGCTTGATTGCGCTGATTATGGGAATTTGCAATCAGAGGTCGAAAAGCTCGAGCGCGGTGGGGCGGAGCTGCTTCACTGCGACGTCATGGACGGGCATTTTGTCCCGAATTTCGCTATCGGGACCCGGTTAATCCGGACCTTGAGGGATAAAAGCCGCCTTGTTTTTGACATTCATCTGGCTGTCGATGAGCCCGAGCACCACATCGAGCGCTTCCTCGAGGCGGGCGGGGACATTATCACTGTCCATGCGGAGGCATGCCACAGGCTACACCAGATCGTGCGCCACATCAGGGAGCGCAGCGGCAAAGCCTGTGTGGCCTACGCCCCCTCGACCCCGGTAAACGGCATAGAATATATCCTCCCCGAGATAGACATGGTCCTCTTGATGACGGTCGACCCCGGATTCCCGGGGCAACGCTTCGTCCCGGGGGTCGTTCGCAAAGTCGAGCAGGTCCGCAGGATGATCGAGCAGGAAGGCCTGGATATCGATATCGAGGTTGATGGCGGCGTAAATAAAGAGACCATACCGCTCCTCTACAGGGCCGGCGCCAATGTATTTGTCGCCGGAACATCGAGTGTCTTTAATGGCCTAGAGGATACGGAGACGGGGATGAGGAGATTTAGGGCCTTTTGTGAGAGCCTCGAGAAGCCCCACGAGGAGCCCCAGGGTTTATAGATCGAATGGCCTCTTCGGCCAGCTACCTGCCAACATCCGCAGGAGGAGACCTAACTTTATGTTGTATGTCCCCGGTCCCGGCGAGAGGGGCCGGGGTATTTTTTGCGCTGGAGATGGAACCTCTAGGGTTACCCAGGAATATAATGCAAGGTAACCGGGATTCTATGCGGAATAGAGGCGCGCCCACCTGGCCCGCATGCGACAATTCTCCATCGAAATTATCCATCATTATACATATTATCCATCTCAACCATCAACTATCTATCGCAGGCAGTGCGGGCAGTCAGCGCTTCGTGCGAAAGGACTGGTGAACTCGATGAACGCCAGCAATGACGCTAAGTCCGGCGTCACCGCCAATTCATATAACGCCAGTTCATCCAGTTCAAACAGTTCAAATAGCAATCTACAGGGCAATCTGAATGGCAACCTGCATACCAATCTACGCGACATAGATGCGGTGCTCTCGGCCTTCGAGGACGGGCGCCTCACCCCTGCCCAGGCCTTCAGCCTTTTTAGAGAAATGGGACCGCGGTTTGAGGTCCCGCCGGGCCCGGGCCAGGATGTTGAATCATCGAGTGCATCACGCCTGAGAGAGGCCCTGAACGAGCTCGATAGCCTGATCGGGCTCCATAGCGTCAAGAACCTCGTGCGGGAGATTCTGGCATTTGTCCAGATTCAAAAGAAGAGGGCCAGGCAGCAGCTTGCGACTGAGCCCCTGGTGCTGCACATGATCTTCAAGGGTAATCCCGGCACGGGGAAGACCACCGTTGCCAGGATACTGGGGAAGGTATTCAGAGAGACCGGTGTCCTCGAGCGGGGGCATCTCATCGAGGTGGAGCGCGCAGACCTGGTCGGGGAATATATCGGCCATACGGCCCAGAAGACGCGTGAACAGATTAGAAAGGCCCTGGGCGGCATATTATTTATCGATGAGGCCTATTCTCTCGCGAGAGGTGGGGAGAAGGATTTTGGGAAGGAATCCATCGACACGCTGGTGAAGGCGATGGAGGACTACCGGGACCGGTTCGTCCTGATCCTCGCAGGCTATTCGGAGGAGATGAATTACTTTATACAAACCAATCCCGGGATAAGGTCGCGTTTTCCGATTCATATCGACTTCCCAGATTACCTGCCTGACGAGCTCATACAGATCGCCGAGCTTATGCTGAAAAAGAGGGAGTACAAACTGGACCCCTGGGCGAGGAATCATCTTTACGACATATTGACCCGGAGCGTGCCGCGCTTCGATCACAACGCCGGAAACGCCCGCCTCGTCCGCAATATTATCGAGAGGGCCCTACGGCGTCAGGCCGTGCGGCTGATCGACAAGGAGAACCCCACTCGCGAGGAGTTAATGACGATCCGGAGGGAGGACATCGGGGAGGGGCTCTAGCATGAAGCGCTGTTTAGTCCTGGGAAAGCCCAACGCTGGCAAGACCCTTTTCGTGCTGCACTTCGCTGAATTCCTCCGGGCTAGAGAGGTAACAGTCATGTTCCAGGAGCCCGTTGTCACCCTGCAGCACCCACAGAAGGGGACTGGCGCTGACTCCAACGGCCATGCCGGCCCGGCGATTTCCGGTGGCTCGGGCTTAGTTACTAGCTCAGGCCTAGTTACCAGTTCAGATCCGAATGCCATCGGCCGCGATCCTGGTGCAGGCTCCAGCCCCAGGGCCTCCAGGTCTTTAAGGATATATAAGATCCAGGATGCTGTGCGCGATCTCACGGGTCCATGTCCACACACGACCAGGTGTCTACAGTCTATAATCCTGCAGCTCCCGGCGGGCAAGGGTAAAAAGACTGTGGAGCTAATTGATACCAGCGGCTTGACTGACGGCATTCACCAGGATGCCGGGATAAGGCGGGCAATGTCTCAGACCCTCTCGAGCGTGCGCTCGGCGCACATAATCCTGCACATTATAGATGCGTCCAAAGTCGATAGAAGAGGCGCTGTCGAGGCCTTGGGCGATGTCGATTACCAGGTAGCCGCATTTGCCCAGATGCGGGGCGGCTACTATATACTGGCGAATAAGATCGATCTCCCGGGCGCAAGGGACGGCGTCAAGAAGATCAAGGAGGACTTCCCTGGCCACATCGTCATTCCCATCTCTGCCCTTTACAAAGAGGGTTTCAAGGAGGTCAAGGCATTTGTTCTCCGGGAGCTTTGAGGCCTTTTCGCTCAGATCCCTGTCCGCCGCCCTGCTGGCCGGGGTCGCGATCAAACTTATGGACGACTACATTGACCGCGAGGTTGACGAGATTTGCGGGAAGTATTCATTTGCCCTCACGCTTGAGGGCGCCCTCGTTCCTTATGCGCTCTTGTGCGCTGCCCTGGCATGCGCGCTCGACAGCTCCCTTGCGAGTTCGTTGATTATCGGGAGCTACATCGTTGGCATGTTGCCGGACCTGGACGAGGTTTTCCCGTCCGGGCTCAACGCCCGCCTTGAATCCATTGTGGTTGGACTCTTTGGCGTGATCCTCCTGGGGTGGAGGGCAATTTTATCTTCGATCGTCTTGATGTCCGGCGTCCAGCTTATTGACGACATTGTTGATTACCTGCACGAAGGCGCGATAGTGGGGCGCAACTACGCCAAGGCATTTGGTTGTCTTGGGACCGGAGCGGCCGCTCTTGCCTCCATGATGCTGGGTTTCATCCTGGATAGCGGCAAGACGATTACTGTAATGGCAGCCTTTTTGGTGTTGACTGCAGGCGAACAGGTTCTGGTTGCCAGACTGACAAGGCTGAAGAGAAGGGGATGGGCCACCCGTGACAGTTGAGGTTGTGGTCCTGCTCGCTGTCGTGGCGTTTCTCGCCGGATACATAATTGGACACAGGCATGGCGCTCTTGAAGGCTACAGGGTGGGGTCGATATTTGCCCCGCTGGAACTCCGGCGGCAGAGCCTCGAGCGGGGTAGGTGTATAATATGTGGTATCGGCATGAAAGACCCACAGACAGGCGACAATGCGAGCGGCACGCGACAGGGTCCCGGCGGCTTGCGGGCAGGCTGGGGGTAGAATCGGTTAAAAATCACCCAAATGGGTGATTGAAAATCTTGTTCCTGAGATGGTATTCTATATACATAAATGTTATATGATCAGTATATGATCAGAATTCTACCCGTTATCTCATTCAACGGTTGAGGATTGGTAACCCAGGGTGAATCACAGGGGGCTAAGAGATAAATGCAGCTGGATTTCATAAAGATGCATGGACTCGGCAATGATTTCATTGTAGTTTGCACGCTCGAGGCGGGGGGTCATGGAGTCGCTGGGAGCACCGCCGGGGATACGTCTCCGGATAAGCCGGAAGATATATGGGACCATGGGTCTCTGAGGAACCTGGAAACTATGGCAACGGAATCCCTGGAGGCATTCTCCCGTGGAGTCTGCGACAGGCACTTTGGGGTCGGTGCAGACGGTCTAGTCTTGATACTGCCCTCAACGAAGGCGGATTTCAGGATGAGGATCTTTAATTCCGATGGCAGCGAGGCCAGGATGTGCGGCAATGCCATAAGGTGCGTGGCTAAATATGTTTACGAACGCGGGATCTTCACAAAGTCGTCTCTCAAGGTTGAAACCCTTGGCGGCATCGTTGAGCCGACCGTGGTCACTGACGGCGAAAACAGGGTTAGCGGTGTGACTGTTGATATGGGACAACCAGTCTTTGCCACGAAAGATATACCGTGTGAAGTGGGTTGTGATGAGGCGATTATGTTGAAGAGGACATTTGGACAAGCCAGCAACCCCATAGAATTTACCATTACCTGCGTCTCCATGGGAAACCCTCATTGTGTTATCTTCGTCGATGATGTTGATAAGGTGGATTTGGAGTCGGTTGGCCCGCTCATCGAGAATGATTCCATCTTCCCCCAGCGTGTGAACGTGGAATTTGCCCATGTGGAGGGGCCCGAGTCGATCCGGATGCGCGTCTGGGAACGGGGGGCTGGGGCGACGCTTGCATGTGGGACGGGGGCCTGCGCGACCCTGGCTGCGGCGGCAAGGGTGGGCCTCTCAGGGAGGTACGCAAAGCTCCACCTCCCTGGCGGAGTGCTTGATATCCGGTGGGCCCAGGATAACCACATTTATATGACGGGGCCCGCCGAGGAAGTCTTCGCAGGAAGGCTGAGCCCGGACTGGCTTGAGGCCCGGCTACCGGGGTAGCTTACTAGCTTACTAGGTTAGCCATTTGTTTCCAGCCCGGCAAGGCAGGACAGTGCAGTGCAGGACCTATAGGGGCGGGGTATAACGGCGTATGATAGGGAGTATATGGAACAAGAACATATGAACATATATTATGTATGATTATGGGAGGTTTAGATTTTGGAGACAGCAAGGAGAATAAGGGAATTACCGCCATACCTATTCGCCGAGATCGACAAGAAGATAGCGGATGCAAGAAGACGCGGGGTCGATGTGTTGAGCCTGGCCATCGGCGACCCTGATATGCCTACCCCCGAACATATCGTAAGGCGTCTTGTTGAGACGGCTCAAGACCCCCAGAACCACCGTTACCCCTCATATGAGGGGCTCGAGGAATTCCGGAGGGCGATTGTCGGCTGGTATGAGAGGCGGTTCGGCGTCAAGCTGGACCCCGATAAAGAGATAGTCTCCCTGATCGGGTCAAAGGAGGGGATAGCCCATATCCCGCTCTGTTTTGTTGACCCCGGGGACATAAATCTCATACCGGATCCTGGCTATCCCGTTTACGGGATTGGCACGCTCTTTGCGGGCGGTCGCTCCTACATGATGCCGTTACTGGAATCTAATGGCTACCTTCCGGACCTCTCGGCCATCCCCGAGGATGTGGCGAGAGCTGCAAAGTTGATGTTCATAAACTACCCTAACAACCCAACCGCGGCCGTTGTTCCTGATGGATTCTTCGAGGAGGTCGTTGAGTTCGCGAGGAAGTATGATATCATTGTGTGCCACGATGCGGCCTATACCGAGATAACATACGATGGATACAGGGCGCCGAGCTTCCTCCAGACCCCTGGTGCCATGGAAGTGGGGATCGAATTCCACTCGCTGTCGAAGACCTATAACATGACCGGGTGGCGTATAGGCTGGGCCGCCGGGAATCAAACCGTGATCGAGGCGCTCGGGAGGATCAAGACGAACATAGACTCCGGTATCTTCCAGGCGGTCCAGTATGCGGCTATTGCGGCGCTGACTGGCCCGCAGGAGCCCATCGAGGAGGCGTGCCGAGTTTACGCCAGGCGGCGCGACATGATCATACAGGGTTTAAACGCCCTCGGCTGGGACCTGAAGCCGATCAAAGGGAGTATCTACATATGGGCTCCTGTTCCGCGAGGATATGATTCCATGGGGTTCGCTTCTTACCTCCTGGAGAAGACGGGCGTGGTTATCACGCCGGGCATTGGCTATGGCAAACATGGGGAGGGCTACTTCCGGATATCCCTTACATACCCGGAATCCAGGATAGCAGAGGCTCTTGACAGAATCAAAGAGGCAGGCGTAACGTTTGCAGGAAAATAGGACGCAAGAGGGCAAATATATTGTCAACATCCTGGCTAGGGATTATGGGATAGATCGTAGCCTTATAGCCATTGCTGAAGCGGCGATAGCAGCCTGCTGGCGCGAGTGGGCCCAGATCGAAAGCACCGGGATGATAAATTTCTTGAAGGTGCTGAGGGCCTTCCAGGAGGCCCAGGTCGGCGATGACCATTTTGCAGGAACCACGGGCTACGGGTATGACGATACCGGGCGCGAGGCTCTGGAGCGGGCCCTGGCGGGGATTTTTGGAGCTGAGCGCGCCCTTGTGAGATGGCAGATCGTCTCGGGGACCCATGCCCTTTCGTTGTGCTTGTTTGGCCTTCTGCGCCCGGGCGACAAGGTTATCTTCGCCACGGGGGCACCCTATGATACGCTTCACGCTGTATTTGGAATGGGCGCCGCCTCCGTCGGCGGCGGGCCTGCGCGCCCCCCAGCCGGGTGCCTTGCTGAGCTCGGGATAACCTGGAACGCCGTCGACGTGCTGCCCGACGGGTGCCCGGATATCCCGGGGATCATTGGTACGATAGATGACAGGACACGGCTCGTCTTCATACAGCGGTCCAGGGGTTATGCATGGAGGCCATCGCTTTCTATCGGACAGATTGGCCAGATAGCCTCGGCCGTGAAGGCCGCCAGCGCCGATACGATAGTCCTGGTTGATAACTGCTATGGTGAATTCGTCGAGACCCTGGAGCCTCCCCAGGTTGGGGCTGATGTGGTCGCGGGCTCCCTGATAAAAAACCCCGGCGGTGGCATCTCACCAACCGGGGGCTATGTCGCTGGCAGGGCAAAGCTTGTTGAGCGCATCGCGTCGCGTCTTACGGCCCCCGGTATCGGATTGGAGTGCGGTCCTACCCTCGGCATCACCCGCCTCCTGCTCCAGGGGTTGTTTCTCGCGCCCCGCCTTGTGCGGGAGGCTCTGAAGGGCGCTGCTTTTACAGCCAGGTTCTTTTTGGATCTGGGTTTTGATGTCTTGCCGCGCCCCGGCGACGAGCGGAGCGACATCGTCCAGGGAATTCTCCTGGGGAGCAAGGAAAGACTTGTGAGCTTCTGCAGGGGTTTACAACTCGCCTCCCCTGTAAATACCCGCTTCATGCCTGAGCCCGCCCCCATGCCGGGCTACGAGAGCGAAATCATAATGGGCGGGGGAACGTTCATCCAGGGATCATCCTCGGAGCTTTCTGCCGATGCACCCATTAGACCGCCGTATGCTGTTTTTATGCAGGGTGGCCTGTGTTTCGAGCATGTAGTAGTCGGCGCTCTCCTCGCGGCAAACAGACTCATCATTGATGGCTTATTGAATATGCCCTCCGGCCGCGAAACGCGTTAGCGAGCAAGAGCGGGATATTTTAAGAGAATAAGGTCCCTGTAGGGACTAGCTGCAAGATTTTGCTGATATTTCCCGATGAATCCTGGTTATTGTCTTGACATTTGATGCGAATTTGCTAGAATCGTATTGATCGGTCGTCAAGTCTCTTGGGTCAGCGGGCCACCATGGCTTGATTCTTGAAGGGAGGCGAGACTTTGAATGAAAAATACTTTGGGTCGTCATATCTTGTGCGAGGTGTACGGGTGTGACCCTGAGGTACTGAACAATGAGAAGCTCATCGAGGAGATCATGGTAAACGCTGCTTTGCAGGCCGGTGCCGAGGTCCGCGAGGTGGCGTTTCATAAATTTAGCCCCCAGGGAGTTAGCGGGGTCGTGGTGATTTCTGAGTCTCATTTAACAATTCATACATGGCCGGAGTTCGCGTACGCCGCCGTGGACGTTTTTACTTGCGGGGAAAAGGTTGACCCGACGGTTGCTTGTTTGTATATCAAGGATGCTGTGAAGGCCCAACAAATGACTGCATCTGAAGTGAAAAGGGGGATCCTGGAGGAGCACCTTCTAGAGAAGGTCTCCTCGGGGTAGCTGGGGCAGGGGTAAAGCATTTGGAGCATTTGCAAGAGGCCGGTGGCTGCAAGGCTGTAGCAACTACAAAGCCGGCAAGAAGAGTAAGGCCGGCAAGACGAAAAGGGGAAATGGAAGGAACGCATTTATCGCGTTCCTTATTTTTTTTCGAAGGAGATCATGCCACTTTGTCGAAGAACTTAACATAAGCATGGGGAGTCAGCTTTATACTTTTATATTGAAGATACTTTTATAGAAGATCACGTAGTGGGGGAGGGTTTTAGTATGCGACGGTGGGGCCTGCGTCGTACCATGATCGTAGCTTGCCTGGTGCTAGGGGCAATAACTCTGATTACGAGGTCAGGTGGCTATGCCGCTGGTCAAGCCCGGGAGAAGGAGATCTCAGGCGCCAGCCGCCAGGGGCTCTATGTGACGGTGTATAACAACGGTCTTGCGCTCATCAAGGATAGGCGCGAGATAATGCTTGACCAGGGTTTGAATCTGCTAAGGTTCTGCGATGTGGCTGAGCTCATCGATCCGACCTCGGTGCACTTCAAGTCTCTATCAGCCCCCGGCAGTTGCGTGCTCCTCGAGCAAAATTACGAATACGACCTTATCAACCGCGAAAAGCTGCTTCAGAACTATATAGGGAAGCAGATAATATTGAATAACGACGGGATTGCCCAGGAAGGGACCCTGCTCTCCTTTGCAGACAGCAAGATCACGCTGGAGGTCGACGGCAAGATTCTCATCGACCCGCCCGGGAGAATCGAGCTCCCGCGCCTGCCATCCGGCCTTATAACGAAACCGACCCTGGTCTGGCACCTGCAAAGCAAGACCGCCATGAAGCACCTGGTCGAGGTCACCTATCTTACGCGGGGCCTGTCCTGGCGGGCTGATTATGTGGCTGTCCTAGATGCCATGGATAAGTCACTCGATCTGACTGGCTGGGTATCCCTTAACAACGAGAGCGGGGCATCATATCCAAATGCCAGCGTGAAGCTGATAGCCGGCGATGTAAACATCGTAAATGAGCGGGCTGTGATGGTTATGGCTAAGGCTTCCCAGGCAGGTGGTGCAGCGCCGCAGTTTGATGAGAAGGGCTTCTTCGAGTATCATATGTATACGTTGAACAGGCCCACGACGCTTAACAGCAATCAATTGAAGCAGATAGAGCTCCTGACGACGGAGCGGGTGCCTGTAAGAAAGCTATATTTATTCGAATGGAGCAACGATTTGAGAACGGGTAGCTCCATGGGGCAGAAGCAGACTTCGAATGCAAAGGTCTTCATCCAGTTCACGAATTCCGCTGATTCGGGGCTCGGGATGCCTCTTCCTGCAGGGCGCATGCGCATCTATAAGTCCGATGACGATGGAGGCCTGGAGTTCATCGGCGAGGATGAGATCAAGCACACGGCGAAGGATGAAAGGGTCGTTCTCTACCTGGGCAATGCCTTCGATATCGTGGGCGAGCGGACTATAACGGATTATCGCAAGACCGGCGCGGACTCATATGAGCAGGCATGCTCCATAAAGCTAAGAAATCACAAACAAGAGGATATTGAGGTTGTGGTCCACGAGAGATTCTATGGGGATTGGACGTTGACGAGCCCGGCTACGTGGAAGAAGATAGATTCGAATACAGCCGAATTCAGGGTAAAGATCCCAAAGGGTAAAGAGGCTGAGATTCTTTATAAAGTCAAGGTCATACAATAGGCCTGCGGAAGGCCTGCAGAGTCCTGATACCTCCGGCAGGGTATTGAGATTGTAGGATATTGATATTAATGCGGGCAGGGGCCTGCAGGAAAGGAGGACATTCATTAGCTAGCAGCCATTAGGATAGGGGGGATCGTCATGACCGGCTACCTGATTGACAATCTAGAGGACTTTAAAAGAAGCATAGTAGGAAACATCATTGTAGATGTGAGATTTCGTCGAAGCGACCGGAGCCCTGATGACCCCAACTACTGGGAAGAGATACTGATCGAACTGGATAACGGTTATATAATACAATTCTCGAGCACGTTCTCGGATGCTTATAAAAAAGAATACAACAAGAACCGCAGAAGTTCTTTAAAGCTCAATTAATGGCTAGGTCAATTGGCTGTGATTCATGGCGAGGTTTGATTCCGTTGTATTCCAGGGCCGGGAATGCCAAAGAGTTCCCGGCCTTGCTATACATACATTCATCCAAATCATCCAGGAAGCGCCAGAGCGCCAGCTGACCAGTTGAAAAGGTTAAAGAGATAGGATAGGGAGGGTATACCGGTGGATACCGTTAAGCTTGAAGCAGCAGTGCGGGCAATACTCGAAGCTATAGGAGAGAATCCGGATAGGGAAGGCCTTAAGGATACCCCGAGAAGGGTTGCAAGGATGTATGAGGAGGTTTTCGGGGGCCTCGGGAAGGATCCGCGGTCTGAATTAAAGGCGCTTTTTAATGAGGATCATGAGGAGATGGTTTTGATACGAGATATACCGTTTTACTCCATGTGCGAGCATCATCTTCTACCCTTCCTCGGCAAGGCACATGTGGCCTATATCCCCAAGAAGGGCAGGATTGTGGGGCTCAGTAAGCTTGCCCGGGTTGTTGATATGCTGGCGAGGAGGCCCCAGATGCAGGAGCGCCTCACAAGCGAGATAGCGGATATGATCAATGAAGCATTGGAGCCGCATGGGGTTGTGGTCGTCATAGAAGCCGAGCACATGTGCATGTCTATGCGCGGGGTGACAAAGCCCGGTAGCATCACAGTGACGTCGGCCGTCAGGGGGCTTTTCAGAAGGGATGTAGCCGCCCGCGCCGAGGCTTTTTCACTTATCAAGGGGAAATAAACCAGTCACCGGTTATATTTGCCTGGCTCCCTCATATATATTATGTGAAGGCGGGATACCTGGCGGGATGTCTTACATCAAGAGCTTTGGGGCCCCGAGTGACAACGGAGGAGGGAGAAGGCAGGTGGAGAAGTTCGACATCTTCAGGGACATAGCTGAACGAACTGGGGGCGATGTATATCTGGGGGTTGTCGGCCCGGTCCGGACAGGGAAGTCGACTTTTATAAAGCGATTCATGGATCTCCTTGTCGTGCCAAACATCAAGGATCCTTACGATAGGCAACGCGCCGTGGATGAGCTTCCACAGAGCGGAGCCGGGCGCACCATAATGACAACCGAGCCCAAATTCGTTCCGGGCGAAGCGGTTGAGCTCAACTTGGAGGGCAATATCAGGCTCAAAGTTAGAATAGTGGATTGCGTGGGATATACCGTCAACGGAGCCCTTGGGTATGAAGAAGATGTAGGGCCGCGGATGGTTGTAACGCCCTGGTTTGAGCATGAGATACCCTTCCAGGAGGCAGCCGAGGTCGGAACGCGCAAGGTTATTTCCGATCACTCGACGATCGGGCTGGTTATAACAACGGATGGAACTATAACGGACCTTCCGCGAGAGAGCTACGTGCCTGCCGAGGAGCGGGTTATAAGTGAGCTCAAGGAGCTCGGCAAGCCGTTCCTGGTATTGTTGAATTCAACAAGACCAGATGCGCGGGAGACCAGGGAGCTTGCCAGCAAGCTCGAGGAGAAGTATGAGACCAGGATTCTGCCGATAGATTGCCTGCAGATGAGCACAAAAGATGTCATATTCGTCCTCCGCGAAGTGCTCTACGAGTTCCCCGTGAGGGAGATAAACGTCACCCTCCCTGTCTGGCTCAACGAGCTTCCAGACGACCACTGGCTGAGATCGAAGCTCGGTCAAACAGTGGTGGAAGCCGTTCAGAAGATTAAGAAGGTGAGAGATATTGATGGTGTGGCGTCTGATCTCAAGGCCTTGGATTTTGTTGATGATGCGGCGCTTTCACGACTAGAGCTTGGTTCGGGGGGAGCGACTATCGACCTCTCGGCGCCGCGAGGGCTCTTCTTCGATATCCTGCAGGAGCTCAGTGGGCTTACCATTGAAGGGGATCATCATCTCGTGCGGATCATCAGGGAGCTCGCAGCTGTAAAGAAGGAATATGATAAGGTGGCGGGTGCGCTCAGGGATGTCAGGGAGAACGGCTACGGCATCGTCATGCCGCCCCTGGATGAGATAACATTTGAAGAGCCGGAGCTCATCAAGCAGGGGAGCAGGTTTGGCGTCAGATTAAAGGCAACCGCTCCATCGCTCCACATCATCAGAGCGGATATAAAGACAGAGGTCTCCACCGTGGTGGGGACGGAGAGGCAAGGGGAGGAGCTTGTAAGGCGCCTGACAGATGAATTCGAAAAAGACCCCGCAAGAATCTGGGAGACAGATTTCCTGGGGAAATCCCTGCACGAGATCGTCCAGGATGGCATCGAGAGCAAGCTCTTTAAGATGCCAGAAAATGCTCAGCAAAAGCTTCAGGAGACTTTGGAGCGTATTGTAAACGAGGGAAGCGGCGGCCTCATCTGTATAATCCTATAAAACCGGACTTAAATGGTCCTGGGGCCAATCGGCCGGCATTTCGACCGGCCAGATCTCTCCACCCATCATAAATCGCGCCATAACTGGACAAGCTACTGGCAAAGGGAGGTGAGATTGGTGACCAAGACCGAACTGATCGATAAGGTTGCCGGGAAGACACAAATGACCAAGAAGGATGCAAGCCGGGCCATCGATGCCGTGTTTGAGGCCATGTCTGAAGCTCTGGCAGCGGGTGATAGAGTTCAACTCGTCGGGTTTGGCACCTTTGAGGTGCGTAAACGCGCAGCTCGGACAGGGAGAGATCCACGGACGGGCGAGGAGATAAAGATTGCGGCCAGAAAGGTGCCAATCTTCAGAGCAGGTAAGAGCCTCAAAGAGGCTGTGGCCAAGTAGCATTCTCCTCACAATGCTGCGGTCCGGGTGCCGCGGCTTACAGGCTCGGGATGCTGTAGGCTTCGGATGCTGTAAGCTCCGGGTGCTGAAGGCCCCGGGTGCTCCGGCTCACAAGCGTAGCATAGACGCTACGCTTGTGTTTTTGTTTACCGATTTTTGGCTGCCGACCGAAGAAGGAATCCCCGCACATCTGGGGAATATGTTATGTTAAAGGCTCTATTTCGATATCCATATTCAATTTCAATCATTATCGTTCAATACCCATACAATGCCATAATAATGGGTTGTGGGGATTATAATCATGAATTATGGGGGTCGAGAGCGTAATGCGGAGAGTCTCCTATCGCCGCCGGAAGAGTGCGGGTCTTGCTGTCTTCCTTTCCCTGATCGCCGCAGGGCTTGGCCAGATTTATCTTGGGGCTACAATAAGAGGGGTAATCTTCCTGCTCCTCGAGGGGGCACTCGCGATACTGGGCGGGTTGATTCAGGCCCTGATCTTCCTTGTAACCAGGCGACCGGACTTGATTCATATAGATACCAGGCTGGCCGCGATCATGGCCGTTCTCGTGTTATACAACTTGATTGATGCCTTCATGCTTGCCCGCAGGACCAACCGGCCTCGTTACCTCATGCAGCGCCGCAGGTAGATAGCGACATTCTTCCCGGAATAATTCCGGGACTTTCGTCGCCGGTTCCGGTTTCTTGCAAAGCTAAAAGCTATAGGAAAATAAAATAAAAAATGGTCGGACCGGCCAGACTCGAACTGGCGACCTCTTGCACCCCAAGCAAGCGCGCTAACCAAACTGCGCCACGGCCCGACACTTTATTCAAGCCTTCGATTGTATTATAGCAAAGTCTACGTGCTCGTGCAAGCCATTAAATCAGCCATCAAACGAAAGAATCGAAAAACCCGTCAAAGACACATCCTACCGCCCTCGCACCCCGCCTCGCAGATCAGGGGCGGTGAGGATGCCGCGCTGGATTGCCGCTGCGATTACATCCGGGCTCGTAAATGGGTCGTCGTCAACGAGCTTTTTCGCTGTGAGGCCCTGAATCTCACCCTGAGCCTCACTTCGAATCTCACCGGCAAGGGCTCCTATTCTATCCAGCAGGCTCCTTGCCCCGTCCAGCAGCTCTTTCTTTCGCCGGGTGATGGCCGGGTCCTCCTCCACATCTGGAACCCCATCTATCCAGCGATGAATAACCCCCAGGGCGATCTTACAACTCTCGATAAGCTGGTCAGGCCGCGCGACATCCATCCCTTCCGAATACCCTACCACATGGACGATGTCGGGCTTCAGGAACATGCCGAGGGCGATGGAGCTAGCAAGCTGGCCCTTTGCCACGTCCGGATCCTTGGAAAACGATGCGAGCCCGCCCCTGACCTGCCGGTATGACTTGAAATTCTCGTCATGCAGCGACTCGATCAAATGGATCTTCGCGAGCATCTTTGCAATATCCATGGCGGGAGGCGTGGCAGGCGGGGTGTTGAGCATGTACTGGGATACATAATGCTTGACACCCATTTTTTTCGCATTGTAGGCCGCAAGATATGCCATGGCGACAGCTACGACATCATCCGCGCCTCGTAGGCTCCAGTGGTGCGCCTCATTTACCTCGACAGGTATGCCCCGCTCGGCGTGCCACCTCATGGTTGCTTGGTTTTCGGCTATTGCCTCGCGAAGCGGCCTCTTGCTCCTGCCATCAAGGACGTTATACCAGCAGAGGGGAACAGCGCACCAGGCATTTCTGATGGTTTCCTGGAGCATCTCAGCCATGGGGATCAGGTTTGTCGTGCCGCTATAGCACCTGACTAGGGGTCTGTTCCCGCGCCTCGTCGCCTCGTAGATCCGGCGCAGGTCTTCCTTCGTGCGGACCGGGACACCCCCCGCTCCATCCTGGCGGGGATCCATTTTATCCGGCGTGAAGAAATATTCCTGGGCGTTTTGGTCCGGCCCGATGGACAGGACGTCGAGCACGCCCGCTTCGGCTATTTCGGCCGCACCCTTGACTGTCGCGTCCACCGTGGGCAGGCCGAAGTGGTGCCTTATAAGGGGGAGCGGCTTCTTTGCGCGGATTCTCGCGATAAGGGTATCAGGTAGAGCCTCCGGCCGGCCAGCGCGCTTCCTGCCGAGTAATTCGTCCAGGACATCTTCACGGGACTCCCCACCGGAGAAGACTGCGTCAAAGATGCCGAGCCTGTCCGCCACGTCACACGTCGCCGGCGTCCCGCCGAAGAACAGCTTTATGCTGGTATTCATGCCCGTAAGACCCGTAAGGCCAGCGCCCTCCATCTGGCGCTTCAGCTCGCTCAGGAGGTTCTGAGCCGCCGAGGGGGCCAATCTATAACTTACAGCTATTGCCGTTGCATTGAGTTCCTTCGCCTTCGCGACGAGGTCCTCTACTGGTGTCGCCGGGCCAAGGAAGACAGGTTCATAACCGGCTGATTGCGCCAGATCTAGGAAGCCGAGAATCCCGGCTATGTGAACGCAATCACCTATGGCCGCTGCGACCAGGATATTGCTTCTATCGCCGTGGTGGTCATAGTTTCCTGTGCTTCTACTCTTCTCGCTCGCGCTCGTAGGTATGCTCATATGCCATTTCTCCCTTCCATGACCGTATGCTGAATCTCCTTGACTGTCAAACCTTCGAGGCCGAGGTTCTTCGCAGTCCGGCCCACTATCCAGTAGTCGATGCCATGAATGAGGCATCCCAGGTGGATCAGGGAATCCAGGGTTGGTGTCGGCACACCCAGCATCTTCCCCAGGGAAGCTATCGGCACGAGGCTGGCGGGTATATCCTCGAAAAGATATCTATTGCGCATGGTTGCCGGCGCCTTTATGCCCCCGTACCCCTCGTTGTTGTGCATTGCCTCGTAGAGGTTATCGCCGGTTGCTGCGTAAGCGATCTCGAGCCATTCGAGCGAAGTCACCGCATCGACGCCCAGGGCGCGTGCAACTGCCACGCGCTCGGCATCAACACTCTCGAGGACCCTGGCGACCGATGGGGTTACGCCTTCGAGATAGAATTCGAACTCGCCCATCCGGGCCTCTATCCACCCTACATTCATGAGGGTTATTGCCGGGTGAAACACCGCTCCCATGTTATCCAGGCTAGTTTTAAGCACATTTATCGCCGGCACGAACTGGGGGAATGCTTCGCGCACGGCCTTCATCAGCAGAGGCGTGCGGGATGCTGGCAGCGCGGCAACAGGAACGGAGTTCTTTATCCGGAATATCCTCGATTGTGCAGGCCCCATACTTCGGCTAGCGTAAATGAAGGTCTGAGCCTCACCAAGCGTGATATCCGCATCCAAACCATACTCCGAGAGGACGCGCGAGAATTCGAGAGCTCCACCCGTCCTGCCGGGATTCAGCAGGATGACCTGGCCGTCCCGGAGATGGGGGGCGCACAGCTCTGCCATGTGCGCGTGTGCGCAGGCGGGCACCACAACCATGATGACATCAGCGTCCGCGAGAGCTTCCTCTATAGTGGATGTCACTATAGCTGGTGAGCCGAAGCCATCGATGATCCCATCCAGCTCTATGCCGCCGCGCACGATGATCGGCTCGATACGATGGTATGTGCGGTTGAAAAGCGCCACCCTGAAGCCCCTCATGGCAAGATGGGCGGCCATGGCCTGCCCACCATGGCCAGCACCTAAAACTGCAAAACTCGGATATTTGTCTCTGATCATGAAGAATTACACCTCCTGAGCGTTCCTGATAAAACAAAGCGTGCCCGCGGAGAATCGGTTCCCGGGCACGCTATAATTGTCTAGCTATCCATTTAGTTCATTTAGCCAAGCCAATATGCAGCTGCAAATCAGCAGATGCAAATCAAATATAGCTATGCCTGATAGCTTAGCTAATAGTAAGTAGCTAACAATCTAGCAGCAAGGCCGGTACCATCCTCCTCTTTCGACGCTTACGAGGTTAGCTGACGGGTTCGGGTTGAAAGAGTAACCCTACCTGCTTCCTCAGGCCGGCTGCCAGCCTGACAATTCCATTATGTCCCGGTTCTTGCCAGTATTAACCATGAGTTTCTACTGCCTCGTCATGTTTTCTACTGGCCCTGGCGGCCTCTGATATGCCGGTCCTGACGCCCAGAAGCAGGATTCACCCCTCTAATGGCGTTGACTGTCGGTTTCCCCGTTCACCCGAAGGGGATTCAGCGTCCTAGGGTGGCTTGCCTGTATCATGCGTTCGCGCTATTTACTTTTTCCAGTTAAAAGTCTACCAGAAGACCTTGTGGATGTCAAGGAGATCAGCGGTATAAGTCGGAATAACAGGTAATAAATGGCATGAAATGGCTATATCAATAGCTGTATAAAGGCTCTGTAAACAGGTCCTGAGCTTTCACCTCTTTCACCTGTTAAGGGAGCAAAGGTGGAGGACGGGACAACAATGGCCGATGGCATCAGCTATTCTGAGGTGGAGGGTTAACATCCACAGGGATGGAGGTTAGAGCCCTCTTTAAGAAAATGGTTATGACCATAATTGGTTATGACCATAATCCCCTCTTCGATAGTCTGTTACCACCGGCATTTATAGTTTCCCCAGGATGAAGCGGATTATGTGATGAATTTCGGATAAAAGAAATGGTAAAAGTGGAAAGGGAATCTCAGCTCAACTTCTTGAAGATCACTACGCTAAGGTTCCACAAGGACCTCGATGTCAGAACGTTCCCCCATGGCATCCAGCCCCAATTCCATAAGTCCTGTCACATAGCCGCTTTCCTGGCAATAGAATTCCTTTGCGTATAGTTTCAGTAATGACCACAGCTGCGCCAAGATAGGCAAGAATCCGCGCTGTCTCCTTGCCGATGCCCTGGCCGGACACGGGAACAACGGCGACCCTGCCATCAAGTATAGTCCGGTTGATGCCCGATCGTTCAATCATCATCGTTTATCACACCCTGTTTCGCTCACCTGCCGCTTCCAAAAGGCCTCTATCTTCGGAACTTTTTGGAAGACGTTGGCTTAAAATGGCATATCCCGGAGTCAAGTGTGCTTCACATGGGCGCGGCCTGCACCGGCCTTATAAAGACCCCAGCGGCCATTGCGATGGGCAAGGCCGCTGTTGGTCCCTATGTCAAGGATGAGGTTACCGGTAAAGTGGCGTCGTATCTATCCGCACGAGGTTGGACGAGCGTACGCACCTACCTGAGGATGGAGATCGAACTAGCGGAGAAAGGACGCGGCTCCCTCGTCCGCCGGATGTCGTCGTGTGCCGGGCTGAGGATGTGGCGGGACTCCGGCTGGCGCATGAGTTGATTGAGGAGACGCTGGCCGATCACTGGGACCATCGCCGTCTCAGCTTCGATGACTTTTACGCAGCGCAAGCGGCGCGCGTTTACGAACGAGTCGGGATGCACATGTCGAACTGAAGTCGGAGCAGCGGCGCCTAGCCGTGAGTGGCTTAGAGCCGTGTATGTAACCTAAAACCATGATCTGTATCCCGTGACTTTCTTTTTGAAAACGCTTGGTGCGAGAGACGGGATTTGAACCCGTACGGGGGTTGCCCACCAGATCCTAAGTCTTAAAAAGCCTCTTTTTTTGAGTTTTCCTGAGTTTTCCTAAGTGGCTTAGAGGCTTGCTATATCTAGCTTTTTGGCGTATAGTAATTGGTAAGAGTAGGAATGAAATCGGGTGAGTTTGGGGGAGTTGGCACACAAGTGGCACACAGCAAAAAATGGAAGTGAGCAGACATGAGGGTGGGACCTGGCGAATATACCACACCTGAGGGGCAAAAGGCGGAAGCACAATCGTTCTTCCTTATCGCGGTGGAGAGACTTGCCCCCGAGGTTTTGAAGGCGCTGGCCGAAGAGGTTTACCCGTGCTACCAAGGGGAGGATATGCGATATGTCCCCGATAGTCTCCGGGCGGCGCTGGATGCGTGGATGCAGAAATTCCATATAAAAGCCGACTGGATACTGGAGCAAGCGTTGGATACAATGAGCCTATGGCGGCAGTATCCCCCCGTGCTGAAATGGGAACCCCTTGAATGGGGCATTATCGCCCTGGGCCCTGCGGAATGGTATCCCGTCCCCAAAGAAGAACAGCGACTTATCTTTCATTCTGACGGATGGCATATAGACATTGAGACCCGGGGGCAGGCGAGAGATAGACTTATGAGCGAGTTTAAGGCATATCTGGAAGAATACCTAAACTATGTGGAGGCCATAGCGGGGGGGCGAGGGTGGACCCGTACCTTTGAGAAGCGTGGCAGAAGCGCAAGAGGCAAACCGGATCTACATTTTGAATGGCTGGTGCGTCACCAGGTCCAAGGGTGGACCTGTGAGCGCATAGCTGAAGAATACGGTGGCGAAGATCAATGGTTGGACCCTGCAAGCGTCTGGCAAGGGATACGGGAGACGGCTGAATTAATCGGCCTGCGATTAAGGACCCTGCCAAAAGGAAGAAAACGGAAGGGGTAACGGGACTAACTGAGCTATAGTCGAGATTAAATACTGAGGTTAGCGCTCAATAGCGCTAACCTTTTTATTTTCCGTATGTGTGCGCGTTAAGGTGATCGTAGAGGTGATTTTGTATGCTACTGAGAGCCGAAGAAGTATCGATGTTGCTTCGAGTACCAAAGGCGCGCGTGTATGACTTGGCGCGAGAAGGCGTCCTTCCGGGCGTCGTAAGGATCGGGCGTCAAATGCGGTTTAATGAACAAAAGATTATGGAATGGATCGAGCGGGGCGGGCAATCCTTGCCCGGCGGCTGGAGGAAGGAAGCATGAAAACAAAAGACCCGGCGAACCGGGCCCGAGCCGAAAGGCGGTGAGAAACTTGCCTAATTCAAATATAACACAAAACGCGGCAATTAGCTACTGTCGGCGTGGATGGAGCGTAATACCCCTCCGGCCAAAAGATAAGAAGCCCGCTATCCCCTCATGGGAGCCATATCAAAAGAGACGTGCCACAGAGGAGCAAGTAAGGCACTGGTGGCAAGGGGACTCCTCATTCAATATCGGGATCGTAACTGGCGCAGTCTCTGGTATTTGTGTCCTTGACATTGACGGACCCCAAGGCCGTGAAGCTGTCAAAGGCCTTGCCTTACCTCCGACCCCGACCGTCGAGACAGGCAAGGGGTGGCACTGCTACTTCAAGCATCCTGGCGGCCCGGTGCAAAATGCCGTAGGCCTACTGCCGCATGTGGACCTTCGCGGTGATGGTGGCTATGTCGCTGCTCCTCCAAGCATTCACCCAAGCGGTAGGCAGTATCGCTGGTGCGATGGACTATCGCCAGATGACGTCGAGCTTGCTCCCCCGCCCCAATGGGTACTGGACAAGCTGGAAGCCCGGCCTAAGGTGGCCAAAGCAGTTTTAAATGAGCCTATCCCAGAAGGACAGCGAAATGCCACACTAACGAGCATAGCCGGGAGCCTGCGGAGAAGGGGTGCGGATGAAGGGGCGATTCTGGCGGCGCTTAAAGCCGTTAACCAGGAGCGGTGTAAACCCCCATTGCCGGAGGAGGAGCTTGCCAATATCGCAAAGTCTGTAGGCCGATACCCGGCCAGGGGGCAGGGGGCAAAACAGGGCCCGCAAGTGGGCCCGCCCCCCTCGATATCGGCTGTGGACCTTATGAAGAAGGAATTTCCGGATCCTGTTTGGGTTATCCCCGAGCTACTTCCCGAAGGATTAACGCTTCTAGGAGGTAAGCCGAAGATGGGAAAGAGTTGGCTCGCCTTAGGTATAGCTCTTGCCGTGGCTTGCGGCGGCCGGGTGTTAGGGAAAATCGCAGTAGAAAAGCATGATGCAATCTATCTTGCACTCGAAGATACACCCCGACGGCTGAAGGACCGTATCGGGCAGTTGCTCCAAGGGGACCAGGCCCCGGCTGGACTGCATCTTGTGACCGAATGTCCACGCGTGGACAAAGGCGGCCTTGTGGCGATTGAAGCCCTGCTTGTTCAGCATCCTGACGTTAGGCTGGTAATCATCGACGTGCTGAAACGTCTGAGGCCCCCACAGAGAGGAAACCAGAATCTATACGATCAGGATTATGAAATCCTGGCGAACCTCAAAGCTATAGCGGACCGTCGAGGCGTGGCGATGCTTATCGTTCATCACTTGAAGAAGCTTGCTGAAGATGACCCGTTAGACATGTTGAGTGGGACCACGGGGTTAGCAGGTGCGGCTGATGGCATCTGGATACTAAAGCGTGACCGCGCCCGCGCCGATGGCGTCCTCTTCGTTACGGGTAGGGACATTGAGGAGAAGGAGTTTGCGTTAGAGCGTGACCCACACATTGGAGGCTGGGTGTTCCTTGGGGATGCGGAGAAATATCGCATGAGCCAAGAACGGCAGGAGATTATCGAGGTGCTACAGAATAGCGGGGAGGCCATGTCTCCAAAGGAAATAGCTGAGATATTAGAGAGGCCACACGGAGCGGTGAAGAAGCTACTCTACATCATGTCTAAGGATGGAGAAGTCAGACTCATTACACGGGGGAGATATATACATAACAGTAACCATAGTAACTTTGATAATATGGTATCTTCGGTATCCGCGGTAACTTTGGAGAGTAAGGCTGAAGAAAGTTACCGGAAGGTTACTGAGGGTTACCGCGAAGGTTACCGCAAAATAGAGGCTGAAAGCCTTGGGCCGCAAGCTTCTCCGGCGAAAGTTACCGAGGTTACCGTGGTGAGTAGAGCAGTACCCGACCGAGAGGTGTTCGACATATGACCCCCGCTGATTTGCTCGAGCGCTTACGGCGACTCGGGGTGGAGCTATCTTGTAATGGCGACACCCTCCACGTCGAGGCCTCTGCTGGGACGGTGACCGAAGAATTGCTCCAGGAACTGCGGGCCCACAAGGCCGAGATTATCCGATTCCTGCTGCAAGACCCTCCACAAAGTAGAGTGATATTCGTGGAGAATGTGCCGGTGGTTCTGGGCCCTAACGGCGAGGACCCGCTAGACTTTCGATTCGATACCGTCCGCAAGGCCTGGGTGCATGATCCCGGCTGGTGGCTCAGTATTCCAAGGAGAGGAGGCAAGCAAAGTGAAGCGCAAGATTGAGCAGCCAAAGCTGATTCCCTTCCAGTGCCCAGCATGCCACAAGTTGGTAGTCTGGACTTTGAGTGGTGCGAAGTGTTTCTGTCCGGGGTGCCGGGTATGGTTTACAGCGGAGGAGGTGAAAGAGCGTGCCGACAAGACTAAAGAAACCCTGCGCTTATCCCCTATGCCCTGAGCTTGCGGCTCCTGGCGAGCGATACTGTTCGAAACATAGGACTGCGAGACGGCAGGAGGACAGGGAATACAAACGCAGGCGCGCAGATAAGGAGGAGCAGGCCTTCTACACAAGCGAGCGTTGGCGCAGGTTGAGGAAATGGAAGCTGATGCAGAATCCATTGTGCGAGGAGTGCGGGGCGCTGGCGCAGATAGTTGACCACATAAAGCCTATCAAGGAGGGTGGCGACCCGATGTTGATTGATAATCTTCAATCCTTGTGTATTGCTTGTCATAACAGGAAACATATGGGAGGGCGGGGAAAATCTTCAGAAGCTGACGGCTAAGAGTCGGAGGGGCGGCTTCGAAAACATGACCGCGAAATTCGTTAAGGGGGGTATCCGGGCATGATAGGCAAGCTGAGATATCGAATTACGATTGAGGGCGAGACCACAACGGCAGGAGAAGGCGGCGTTCTGATAACTACATGGCAACCCGTGGCGACCGTGTGGGCGCATATAGCCCCCCTCCGTGGGCAGGAGCTATTTGAGGCTATGCAGTTGGTCAACAAGGTATCGCATCGGGTGATGGTGCGCTATCAGAAGGCCTTGGAGAGTATAGTCAGCGGCCATAGGATACGCTGGCAGGACGGCCTGCATGAGCGGGTATTCAACATCACGGCAAGTCTAGCAGATAACAGGCATGAGTGGATTATTCTAGAATGCCAAGAGGTAATTCAATGAGGAGGTGTTTGGCGTGATTGACGAGGGTGGACTGCTCAATGAGGAACGGGAGATAGCGGCGCGGGTGCTGTCGCAATATCATGCTGAAAGGTTGGCTAGGGTGATCTCGAAGGCAACAGAAGCTTGTAGGGGCGTCCTAGTTGCGTATGAAGAGCTTGAGAAAGCAGGATTGAATGAAAAGGCTGACTCCGTGGTGTGGGCGGATCGGGTGCATGAATTCTTTGTCCGGCTGTCTAAGGTCGAGGCCGTCCTGAGCGAACGCGAGGCGCTAAACGGCATAGGGGAAGCGCTGAATGCCTTGATGAGGGGAGGTGACGCCGATGTCGGACGTATACATTAGTCCTCTCCTCCGGGCATGGTCGAAGCTGACCAGTCGGATCGTGAATGAAGGCCGTGATCCTACCCCTGAGGAGGAGCAGGAACTTGAGGCCCTGAGGAAGGCATGGAACGAGGAAGAGGAGCGCAGGGGCCGCGAAGAGCGGCGCAAGGAAAAGCGGCTTGCCAAAGGTGGGACGTGGATTGACAAGGACCCGGAGTTAAGGTAAAATTATCCTGAGGCCGGTGGAGGCCGAACAATTGCATACGCAACTACGGACCGTTGGAGGCCGCTAGGAGCTTACTGCTAAGGGTTCGAGCTGACCCCTTGCCGTTGGAGGCACGGGCGAAGCAAGAGCGCTGGCAAGCCCCTGGCGGCCTTTGTGCTTGTCAGGGGGCACCAAGACAAGAAAGGAGCGAGTCAAACATGGAATTTGACAAGAATGAACTGCGGAGGGAGCGAGCCCGACTGATAGCTGAGGGGCGGGCGCTGCTCAATAAAGCCGAGAAGGAAAAGCGAGAGCTCAATGCCGCGGAGGAGCAGCGATTCAAGGAAATACTGGGAGCCATAGACTGGATGGCGCGACAAATCGGTGGGCTATCGACCTCCGATCAGACTTCCTTTGACGAGATCGAGGCGGAACTTAGCAAGTCCCAAGGCACAATCGTAGGAGGCAAGGAACCCATCGAGGGGCAACGGTGGTATGAGAACCCTGGCGAGATTCGGGTGTTGCGGCGAGAGCAGAAGATAGCTGAGAACCGGAGCTACAACCTCCCGGACGGCATAAGGCCTGATGAGCTATCCCTGGGGCGGCTGCTGCGCGGGGTTGTGAGCGGGAATTGGCATGGCGCTGAGGCTGAGAGACGGGCGCTCAGTGAAGGAACCGACACGTTGGGCGGCTATCTTGTGCCGGAACCCCTGGCACTTAGGGTGATAGACCTCGCACGGAATCAGGCGCGGGTAATGGAAGCCGGGGCGCTCACTGTGCCGATGGAAGAATCTTCGCTGAAAATGGCCCGTGTGACGAGTGATCCTACGGCGTATTGGCGGGCTGAGAATGAGGCCATAACAGAGTCCGATATGACCTTCGGCGCGATAACGCTATACGCGAAGGCGCTTGCTGCGCTATGCCGGGTGTCCATCGAGCTTATCGAGGATGCGGTGAACATGCCGCAGCTTGTCGAGAGCGCTCTATCCCAGGCCCTGGCGCTGGAGCTTGACCGGGCAGCGTTATTCGGGAACGGGGTAAGCGAGCCTATGGGGCTTTACAACACTGCGGATGTGCAGAAGGTAGACATGGGCACAAACGGCGCGGCGCTGACGAGCTTTGCGCCATTCTCTCAAGCCGTGCAGAAGGTGCAGGAAGCAAACGGAAGCCCAAAGGCGCTCATATGGGCCCCCCGGACGGCCGGTGAGGTAGATCGTCTTGTGGACACTACGGGACAACCCCTGCGGCCTCCTGCGAGCTTCGAGGCGTTGAGCAAGCTGGCCACTAAGCAGGTGCCGGTGAATCTGACCCACGGAACTGCTACAAATGCCACATGTGTATTCGTGGGCGACTTCTCGCAGATGCTGATAGGCATGAGGACGAACCTTACCCTTGAGGTAGCGAGGCAGGCGGCTGACGCATTCGGCAAGCTGCAGGTATTGATTCGAGCTTACCTGCGGGCTGATGTGCAGGTAGCGCGGCCACCTCACTTTTGCATAGTTGACGGGATCATTCCTCCAGCGTAAGTAAGTCTTCGGCGGTTTCTATCCCGTCGAAGTAATCCTCCTCCCCCCGGTGGCTCCTAACGCCGGGGGGTTCTATGGTATAATAAGTGCGAGCCATAAATCTGGGTTAGCGAGGGGGCCCCCTGGACATGTTCTGGGGGCTTCTGCTTTTTCCGGAGGCCTCTAGCGTGGCCGTAGAGCGGCGCTGGAGAACAAGCTAAGGTAGATTTACCTACCCGGGCGAAAGAAGGCCTTCAAGGGGCTCCTGGGGGGCATTCTGTGAGGCCGGAGGTCATTGAGGCGGAGCGGGCGAGGACCAAAAAATATCCTTGACAATATGGAGTATAGGTGTATAATCCATATTGGGAGGTGACAAGATGATTGATACGCATGTATTGCTTCCTGAGTCGGAGTATGAATGGCTGCGGCGTAAGGCGTATGAAGAACATAAAAGCGTGGCGCAAGTCATAAGGGAGATTATCCAACAGGCGAAGGCCGAGGCCGAAGCGAAGGCTGGAAAGCCTTCAAAATAACCTTAGAGGAGGTATATTAGGCAATGTATACTGTAGGGAGTCTTATGGTAGAGAGTGGGCGAAGTAAGGAAGAGTTAAAAGACCTGCTATGGTTCGCAAACGAGTTGCGGAGCATGAGCAAGGACAGGGTTAGAGCTTTACTCCTCACAATAAAGCTTTTCAGGCGGGGGCACAGAATAAATGAAAAGATGGCTGCCTGTCTTAATGACCTCTCTTCTTCCTCTGATAGCTTTAATGTTCTTGATGTCGTTGAAGGCCTGCTTGAGACCCGACTAAATTTACAAGAGGAGGCATGAGAGGTGACGCACCAAATTAGGGGTATCTCTTTGGGCCCACTAAGTGGTGGGGGAAATTATGCAAAGGCGCGGGGAGCTGAGAGTGTGAGCGCGGCTGAAGGGGGCTCGAAAAGTGGCCGGACAGATCATCCAGCGCGGTGACAATATTTTCCTTGTGCGAGTGTTTTTAGGCCGTGACGAGGGGGGGAATCGGCGCTATCACAACAAGACCATCCATGGCACCAAAAAGGATGCGCAGAAGTATTTGACGGCTGTCCTGCGGGAAAGAGACCTTGGAAATTTCGTCGAGCCAACAAAAGCAACTGTCGGCGAGTATCTATCAGACTGGATGAAGGATATAGCGATTCCACGGTTGAGGACCCGCACGGCCATGGAGTATGAGGGCTTACTAAAGCGTTATGTCTACCCTACTTTAGGACAGAGGAAGCTAATGCAGTTGACTCCGCAAGAAATCCAAAAACTCTACAATGACATGCTGGAGAGGGGACTATCAGCCCGAACCGTTAGATTTACCCATGCGGTATTGAGGAGCGCACTTAATCAGGCCGTAAAATGGGGAATGATTCCGAAGAATCCTGCATTACTTGTTGACTTGCCCCGGCAAGAGCGGAAGGAAATGCGCGTCCTCTCCAAGGAGCAGGTGGAGAAATTCCTTGAGACGGCCAAAGAGGACCGATGGTATACCTTATTTCTTTTGGCCGTGACTACGGGAATGAGGCCGGGAGAATATTTGGCACTGCAATGGAAAGATATTGACTTTGCGACAGGGAAATTGAGCGTATGCCGGACTCTAGTATATCGCGGCGGAGGCTGGCACTTCACCGAGCCAAAGACGTCGAGGAGCAGACGGACGATTAAGCTGCCCCCTACAGTGACGCAGGCATTAAAGGCGCACAAGGTAAAGCAGTTGGAGGAACGACTTGCAGCGGGCCCGGAATATGAGGATATGGGACTTGTTTTCGCGACTAGAAAAGGCCGTCCCCTGCAAGAATTGGATATTCTTCGCCAGCATTTTAGACCCGTCCTTGAGGCGGCTGGGCTCCCCAAAGATATTCGGCTATATGACCTGCGGCATACCTGCGCTACCCTTCTATTGGCGGGCGGCATAAACCCAAAGATAGTATCAGAAATGCTGGGGCATTCGAGCGTAGTAATGACCTTGGATACATACTCCCACGTGCTACCCGACATGCAACAAGGCGCTGTGGACCGGCTGGAGGCGATGCTGTTTGGTGGCACACATTGAAGAAGTTTGGCACACTATAGGCACACAATTGGGGGCAAATTGTTCTTCCCTTGATTTGGTAGTCCGGGAACCCTTGATATTATTGGTGCGAGAGGCGGGATTTGAACCCGCACGGGGGTTGCCCACCAGATCCTAAGTCTGGCGCGTCTGCCATTCCGCCACTCTCGCACTACATTTGGGTTGGTTATTCTATACTGCGGTCTGCTACGTCATTATAATAACATGGAGCCTTATGGCGTGTCAACGTATCGTGAAGCCTACAAGATCCCCCCGGTAATCGGACCACTCTACATCGACGCCTCTGACCCGCCCAAAGAGAGGGCCCTCTTCGAGCTCCTTTATAAACCTATCGAGGGTTGCTTTTTCTCCTTCAGCAACAACCTCGACACTGCCGTCGGGTAGGTTTCGCACAAAACCGCCCAAAGCGAGGCCCTCTGCAACGCTCCGGGCAAAGGCACGATATCCGACGCCCTGAACGTGGCCGTAGACGATGGCCCTAATCCTTGCATTGGTCCGAATTGCACCTGCCATCCTCATAAATACCCCATTTCTATGTGAGTATTCAAATATTATCGCCACTTTTCCAGTGGTTGCCGGTGTTTGCGCGACGGGGCCTTTGAAATTTGACAAGGTCCTCGCGCCAAATTTCAACGGAGGCGCGTCGCAAGCGCCGTCCCCAGAGCGCAACACCGTAAGTCCTGAGACGTGCTGGTAAACTGGCACAAATTAAGGAACTAGCACTTAGTACTAGCCTAATATTAGCCTAACGGATACATTCATTCAACTATCTATACGGGCATCCCATGGCCAAAATACCATCCCACAGCCAAAATATCGTCTTGTAGCCAGAATATACTCCCGGCGTCGCCGCCTGCCGCTGGAGGAGCCTGGCAGGCTCCTCCATAATCCCTAAAAGAACATCTTCCGCTTTGCAAGGAATACGATCGCCGCAATTGAAATTGCTAGGGACATCCCCAGTATGATATGGAAGGCATACGGCAGGCCCGCCAGCGGCAACTTTACGTTCATCCCATAGAAACTCGCCAGCATGGTGGGGAGTGCCAGGACAATCGTAACCGACGTCAAAAATTTCATCGCGATGTTCAGGTTATTGGAAATTACGGAAGCAAAAGCATCCATAGTGCTACTCAATATACTGGTGTATATGTCAGCCATCTCGATAGCCTGCTTGTTCTCGGTTATCACGTCTTCCAGGAGTCTTCATACATCTTGGGGGCTTTCGTAGCCGCTCCGGTCTCCGGTACTTCCTTATATTTGGCTATATGGTAGTGTAGCTGTCGTGGTGCTTGGAAGGGGACTCGTAATCATTGTATTTATCTAGATAGAGATTCCCCTGCGTATCGAGTGCAGCCAGCATAACCTGATCAGCTGTGGTTCCGCGGTTTTGGAGTTGCTGCATGAGCCATTCGGCTGTCAGGTTGTTGCGCCTGAGGTTTGAGGTGATCACCTGGCCTTCCAGAACCACGATGGTAGGTAGTATATATCTTCTATTCCCCGAACATGCAGGCGAACCTACCAAATGCATCCATGGCAGGCCTGACGACCGGTCTTCTGATAGGAGGCCGGTGGAGGAGCCATAAGGCTTAATCTTAATGTGGTAATATACTTGATGGGGCAATATGGCCGATAGCATGAGTGGGGTTCAAGGGATGTCTAGAATTCAGGAGATGTCTCGCCGATATCGTTTTTATCTTTGTGACCGCATCGAAAAACGAGGGGACTGGCGACAATGCACACGAGATTCGCCTGTTGAGTTCCGGGATCGTCACGTAGGAGTCGCCTGCGGAGATTCTTCGCACGAGCACCGCTCCTCGACCCGGCCTGTTAACGCCGCTCCTGATTGTGTAGAAGTACCGGTAGCCCATACCGCGGGCGAGCCTGATTACGGTTGAATTATATGCGCCATATGGGAAACACAAAGATGTTACTCTTGTGTGCAGGTTCTCTTCCAAAAGATGCTTGGAAAGCCATAGATCGCACCATACGCGCGTCTCATACTCGTCTGTGCTCTCCCTCCTTCTGAGCCCGGCATCATAGAGGGGCGCTACGAGGGCTGGCCGCTTGTGCCCGAACCGGTCGACTGGTGCATAATAATGTGAGTCATAGGTATGGGACTCCAGGGCAACAAGGCCGCTCTTCTCCATCTCTTTCATCTCGTTCCATGAAAGATGCGGGATATTGATGCTGTGACTTGTATTCCCGGTATCTCCCACAATTACGAAGTTTATGGCCGGGAATCGATACTTCTCGAGAGTGGGGTAAGCGTACTTGTAGAAGCTCTCATACCCGTCGTCGAATGTGATGAGAATGGCGTTATTCGGCACTTTACCCCTTCCATCCAGGAAATTCGCGAAGGCATCATGGGAGATCGGATTAAACCCCATTTTCTTAAGGTAAAGCATGTGGGCGTCAAAGAGCTCGGGAGGGATAACTCCTCTCCTCTGATGCTGAAAACCAATCTGGTGATACATTAGCACAACAACGCAATCGTGGTATCTCGGGGGAAACACATTCGGGATAGGTGGGGAGCTTATTCTAGCCTCGTCATGTAGTATCCTTGCCCGGGTGCCTGCCGGAAATATAACAGCGCAAAGGATGAGCAAGAGGAGAATTGGCGCTGCAGCTAAACGCCCTGAGTGGGGCAGAACCAGATCTAGATGCTTTAGGAACTTCGAATCCCTCTCCCTCACCTTACAGCCTCCCAAGTCCCAAAACCGGCCCGTGATTGATTCATTATCGAGCTCATTATTGAATTAAGCTTTTCATTGGAAAGAAGCATAGGCAAAGAATCATAGGTATTGAAATGAAGTATAAACCTATTGGAAACATAGCTTCTAACCATTTATAACCATTTGGGCATGATCTAAATCTCTAAACGTAAAAGATATCGAATCGGTTCCCGACTGGGCGCCTTCGATTACTATTTTTGCGGTTTTAATGCTGGTTTAATCTCCTCTTGCTAAATTGGAGCAAAGAGTGAAAAGCCCGAAAGAGCCCAAATATCTCTGGAAGGTGTAGATATCTATGAAACTCACTATATGTCATCTCTACCCGGATCTTATGAATACCTATGGCGACAGGGGAAATATGATCACGCTCTACAGGAGAGCTTTGTGGCGCGGGATAGAGGTGGAGGTGGTCCCCGTATCCATAGGGGAAAACCTGGATTTTAGGGCCTTCGATCTCATCTTCTTCGGCGGGGGCCAGGATAAGGAGCAGAGGCTCGTATGCCAGGACCTTGTGGCTTTGAAGAAGGGTTCTCTAATCGATGCTATAGAAGATGGCGTCGTTGTCCTCGCCGTGTGCGGCGGTTATCAGCTCCTGGGAGAATATTACCGAACCTTGGGGGGTGAGGAGTTGCCGGGCGTAGGAGCCTTGGATATAAGGACAGAGGCGGGAAGCAAGCGATTCATAGGGAATGTTGTAATAGAGTCGCAATTGCCCCTGGAGGGAGTGCCAACCCTGTGGGGAACGCCAACCATGATGGGAGCACCCACCATAGTTGGGACCCCAATTATGGTGGGTTTTGAGAATCACTCCGGGAGGACCTATCTTGGGGACAAAACGCGCCCGCTTGGGAGGGTGATTGTGGGACATGGCAATAATGGGGGGGACGGTTCAGAGGGTTGCATATACAAGAATACCTACGGCACCTATCTCCATGGCCCCCTCTTGCCGAAGAACCCCCACTTTGCCGATTATCTCATTCAAACCGCCCTGAGCAGGGAGTACAACGGAGTTAGGCTCCAGCCGCTTGACGACGGAATGGAGCTCAGGGCGCACCGTGCTGCGGTTGCGCGCGCTAGAAGACATTAGGAGTCATTTATTTTATGATTAAATTATCATTCGCGAACGTTGCGGTTTTTTATGCTGCATATGCTTTATCGAGCCTCTGGCGCCTGTGGAATTTGGTGTAATCCTCTGCCCTCTACCCGGTTAGCATTATGCCGGCATGGCTTCGACTTGTATCAGTGGCAAACCCCTTGAGCTACATCGTCGAAGCTCTCCGGAGCCTCCTCCATTGTTGTTGACCGGAGTTAGGGGCGGTTACGCCAACGAATACTCCCGCGCCACAGCACGTAAAGGTAACCGCCGACCAGGACCAGCACTACGATGGCAATTAAGAGCCAAAGAAAGGGTCGCATGCCCAAAACCTCGAGATATGTGCGGGCTCGCATGAATTTCAGGACCCCGACTCCCAACTTCCATGCTGCAAGTTGCCATACAAAACACCATGTGGACGCAGCCATGATAGACGCGGCCAGGTATTTCCGCATATCCAGGCCTATGAAGCCAGCTGCCAGGATGGCGGGGGTGCGAATCGGGCCGAACCAGCGGCTGATAAACACAGTAAAGGCCCCATACTTTTCAAACCATCTCTTGATCATGACGAGGTCTCTTGATCGAATAAATCTTGAACGAAGAAATCTGAAGCGATGTTTGTAGTTGCCTTCCCGTGCCCGTGCCCGAACCTCGTCTTCGTCATCCCTGGCAATTACCAGGTTTCGGCCTGCGGCTCCGACAAAATAGCCTATGATGTTGCCGGCGATATTGCCCGACGCTGCGGCGACCACCGCCAGCAGGAAGCTCATGCGGCCGCTCTGAATAAAATAACCTGCTCCGAGAAACACGATCTCCAGGGGGATGCCTGGCATGCCGGTGCCCTCCAGTGCCAGGACGGCAAATATGAGCAAGTAACCATAGTGATGAAAAAGCAACATCACCTGCTGCAAGGCGCGTGTCCCCCCCCCGATGCGAAACCTCGTCAAGCCGGCTTCGCGGCTGACCCTGCGGCGGGGCTAATACGCGCGATTATAGTCTTTCCGCCGTACACCTGCTCCCCCACCCTGGCCACAATCTCGATGTCAGCCTCCGCCCCTGGTGTTACAGGGATTACTAGGTCTACTTGTGAACCCCTTTCTATAAATGAAAGCTTCTGTCCGGCCTTGACTACATCCCCCTCGGTCACGAAGCACCTGATTTTATTGATGAACTTATCAGCTATTTCCACCACGGCCAGCTTGAGCCTATCTCCCTCGATGAACAGGGTATTCCGCTCATTCAGTAGATGATATTTGCGGCCGAAAAGGTCAACGGCCTTCCGGAGATATGTGAGTCTTATATACTCCCACATGTCCAGCATCGGCAGGTTAAGAGCAGCCTGAGTATGGACTATACGGCATACTTTCCCTGATATGGGTGCATAATTGAAATGTACATCCAGCGGTGTCATGTATATCCCAATCATCCAGCCGGATTCCCCCATAGCGAAGTCCATCTTTGAAATCTCAGATATGGGGATCCTCTGGCCGAGTTTCTCCGAGTAAACCTCGCCGTTCTCGAACCTGCGCGCGTAGATCAGCTTGCCGTCTGCCGGGGCGAGGATCGCATCCTCATCACCAGGCGGGATCCTCACAGGATCACGGTAAAACCAGATGCGCCTCAAAAACCACACAAGGCCCAGGATCAAAAGCGCCACGGCCGCGATAATAGTTGTGATAACGACGAGCATTTCCAGTGTTATGCTTATGCTCAATGTTCCCTCAGACCCTTCATGACAATATATGGAAGCTTGACAACGTAGTAGAATAGAAGCCCTGAAGCAGCACGGAAGGCCCACTTCCCTAAACTCTGGGCTGTTATCCTGTGCACTGCCTCCGCCGGGATTTCTATCTCCGGGCTAAAGATGCCATTTCTATATGCATTATCCACGGCAAGATAGGTTTTGAGCGTACCATGCTTCTTCCAACACTCGTAGAGTTCGTCGGAGGCCGTCCGGCGAAAAAGGCTCTCATCCACCTCACACAGCTCCCGGAGCTCTGAATATAGTTTCGAGTATAATAATCTTTCCCCACTTCCATAGCCGCTATAGCCCATTTGCGCAGCGGTTTCCCTGAAGTGCCTGTAGGAATCCTCATTCCAGGTAAATTGCCTGCCGGTTTTGAGGATCGCCACAATGCACCGGAGGAGCGCCCGCGCCCGCTCAAGGTCCCAGACCGGGTCGAATATCCTGAGCTCGATAGTGCCCAGGCGCTTGGATACGATCATATCCTGGAATCTATATTGCTCATTTCCCTTCCGGAGCGGGCCAATAGCATATGACTTGGCGATCCGAAAAGACTGCCCGAAGTATCTCCCCCTTGCGAGGGGCGAGCTTGCAGTGAGGAGCGCGAGCAGCGGCAGGAAGTGCGCAAGATTTGAATAGATGCGCTCCCTCTCCTGATCTGGCACCGGCCCTACATGGATATGAAGGCCACAGGTGTTCGTGGGGGCTTCAAGGTCGAAGAGATGGCCGATGGGAAGGATCAATCCGTCACACACCGAGGCAAGCTCCCGCCTCCGGGCGGCGAGGTCCTCGATGAGCGCGCAAACTGAAGAGTGAACACCGGTGGATACCTCTATCCCGCTCATTACAGCCTGGCGTAAGTCCCTACCCCGGGCGAAATTTGAGGCCGAATGGGTGTAATAATATGACGGATTACGCCACAGGAGCCTTGCAAGGTAATAAAGGGAACCAAGCGATGGCAGGACCGGCTCCGCAACGAAAACCTCTTCTTCGAGGCCTAGGAGAATGTATTCCCCGTCAACCTGCTTAGCCTGCATATGCTCTGCTCAGCCCGCATGCATAAGTCTGGATGCATAAGTCCGGATACACAAGCCTGCATCTACAAACCCGCACGCCGGTTGGGTTCAGCCCTCCCTTTTAATGCCTTTGCTTTATGTTATAATTCCCTTATGCGACAATTATAGGTCCTCGGAGGGTTGAAATCAAGGACCGATCGCCAGATCGCCAGCTTTGAACTCTTGACTTGCGACATGCATTATGATATGATGCATATGGTGATGCATATGAAAGATGCTAATAATAATTCACCCAAGGCCATCACGGTACGTATTCCAGGGGACGAGTATGAGCGTTTGCGGAAGTATGCTGCAGCTCGTAATGTCTCTCTGAACTCAGTGGTAGCTGAGGCCATCGCCCAATACGGGACGAAGCTCGAACGCCATCAGGCCATTAGCAGGATACAGACTTTCCAGATGCAGCTCCGTGACGGGCGCAAAGAAGGCAGCGATTCGGTGGATTCGCTCCGCCGAATACGAGAAACCCGCAGCAAACGGGGTGATAAACCATGAGCATCTGCGTAGATGCAAGCTTGGTCTTGAAGTGGCTGACATACGAGCCCGGGAGCGACGAAGCGCTCGTGTGGCTTAATATGCATGCTAGCGACGAGATCATTGCTCCCTCGTTCCTCTCCCTGGAGGTCGCCTCAGTGCTCCGGCAGAAGACACGGCGTGCCGAGATGACCTCGGAGGAAAGCCTGGAGGCGCTCCACCTCCTGGATAAGCTAAAAATCCGGTTCATGTGGGACTGGACCCTTTTGGAGAGAGCCTTAGAACTGGCTATTGAGCTAGACCAGTCCACAGCCTACGATACCGCGTACCTCGCCCTTGCCGAAAGGGAGGAGTGCGAACTGTGGACGGCGGATGCATGCTTCGCGCGCGCTGCGTCACCCCGGTACCCTATTGTTCGGCTTCTGACACCCCATCCGCTGAGCTGCGACTCTATTGGGTGGCCCCAATAGTTAGCCTGAACATTCTATCTCATATATCTGCCATACTATCATACTTGCATAATATACAACTCTTCATTACTCCCGATCGTGACCGTGCTCCCCCTGACCTCGATACGGCCTATCCACTGATTAAACACACCCTTCTGGGTCGCATTGGCCTTATGTTAAAGCCCATAGCAGAGTAGATTAGAAAACTCTAATACGCTTCTCATTGCTTTCTCATCATAGCCGGGTAGACTGGGAGATAGTCGAGAGGGAGTAAACCTGGACCTGAAGTATGGAGAGTATGGTATGGAATATGGTACTTACATAACGGTCAACCATGCGGACCATATAGTGGTACAGGGAAACGGGACCCTTCGGCAATAACAGTTTCATGGAGGTGACAGAGGATGTCACGAAAGGTAAAAGCCTTAGGGATTCTGATGGTGCTGTGTCTTGCACTCTCGGTCTCGCTTCTTGCGTATGCAAAGGCCGGCGCGGGGGCAGGTGCCGCTGGGGTGGGGGATATAGCCCAGCAGGGGACGTCGGTGGCCTCCACGCCCACCCAGATCGCTTCCGATCAGGCTCAGGCTCAGGCTGGGGCGGACGATGAGAAGATGACAGCCGAGTCTGAGAAGGAGAACGAGTCGGAGTCCGAAGCGACCCCGGGCCAGGATCCAGTGGAAGCTCCCGGCACACCCGGGTATGAAGAGGGAAACTTCGACGGGCAGCATGAATTCTAACTTCACCCTGATTGGCTGTGTGTTGCATATCGCGTGAGTCATAAGGCCGGCGGATGTATCTGCCGGCTTTAATTGCGATTTTTGCACCGGCCCTTTCATTTATATATAATGGTATATATAATGGACCCCAGGGGTGATCATGTTGCGGGTTCTTGTGGTGGAGGATGAACCAAAAATCGCATCCTTTGTCAGGCAGGGGCTGGAGGAGGAGGGCTATGCCGTAGACGTAGCCGGGGATGGGGAGTCTGCGCTCGACTATGCTGGGAGCGCTCAATATGACCTCCTGATACTGGACATCATGCTGCCGAAGAGGGACGGGGTGAGCGTATGCCAGGAATTACGTAAACGGGGATTTAAGACCCCCATTCTCATGCTCACGGCCAGAGATACAGTGGATGATCGTGTGGAAGGGCTCGATGCAGGGGCTGACGATTACCTGGTAAAACCCTTCGCATTTAAGGAACTCCTTGCGCGCGCGCGTGCGCTCCTACGCCGCCCGCGAGAGGTCGCGCCCGCGCGGCTCCAAGTGGGGGATCTCATACTTGATACCGCGACCCGCCATGCGGAGCGAGGAGGCCGTGTGATCGACCTCACCCTGAGGGAATATGCCCTGCTTGAGCTCTTGATGCGTCATAAAGGCCAGGTCCTAAGCCGCACCCAGATCGCCGAGCATGTATGGAACTTTGACTTTTACAGCGAGTCCAACATCGTGGATGTTTACATTCGCTATTTGCGCCTCAAAATCGATGCTGATTTTGAGAAGAAACTCATCCAGACGGTGCGCGGGGTGGGATACAAAATTGGGGAGTGAGTAGCCATAGGGGAAACGATGAAGCATTCTGTGCCCATACGAATTCGCCTTACAATATGGTATGTGCTCCTGGTTGGCGTCACGCTTGTGGTCTTCGGAGGCTTTCTATATTTCAACCTTGCTAGGGGGCTCTATGCCGAGGTTGATACAACTCTTCACTTAGTTGCCACCCAGGCCCTCCGCGGCATTGACAATGAAAATGGCAGGCCCTCCTTTCAGAATACCGAAGAACATGGGGACATTGCGAGCCGGGTGGAAGCCCGAGGGTTTACCATACGCCTCGTTGATGCCTCCGGCAATATACTGGACGGGCTCGGACATTATTCGGTATTGCCGCACCCTGGGGTTTCGGAGGGGTTCGAGACCGTGCGGATTTCAGGCAGGCCGTGGCGGGTGTATGTGCTGCCTCTCCCCTCCAGCCATAGCAATGTCGCTGCCGCAGACCATAGCAATGCTACGGTATACTTCCTCCAGGTGGCTGAGCCCCTGGGCAGGGTTGAGGATATTCTTGAGCGGGTAGGGGCGTTGCTGCTTCTCGGCATTCCAATTGTCATAAGCATAGCGACCCTTGGAGGCTTGTTTCTGTCCGGCCGGGCACTTGGACCTATTGACCGCTTGACGAGGCTTGCTCAATCCATAAGCGCAGAGGACCTCACGCGACGGCTGGATATGAAGCTACCCAATGATGAGGTTGGGAGGCTTGCCCGGACATTCAACGATATGCTCGAGAGGCTGGATTCTGCGTTTCGCCGCGAGCGCCAGTTCACCGCGGACGCAGCTCATGAACTGCGCACCCCCCTTACGGTAATGAAGGGGAATATCGACGTTACGCTCGCCAGGCCCCGGGATAGCAGTGAATATGTGAGGATTTTGGAGGAAATGGAGACCCAGGTGGATCGGCTGGCTCATCTCTCAGAGAACCTCCTCACCCTGGCACGGGGCGATACGGGAAAGACGGCCTTTCATCCCGAACGACTGGATATAGTGGTGCTGCTGGATGGCCTCGTAGAACAGGTAAGACCCCTTGCTGACTCAAAAGGCATACCGGTAAAACTTGAAGGACCAGATAGACTTACTCTTGTTGGGGACCAGGATCAGCTTGTTCGACTCTTCATCAATTTGCTCGATAACGCCATTAAATACACACCCCAAGGCGGCGAGGTATCGGTTACGGTCGCGAGCGATGGAATAAATGCAATAATCGCAGTAAAGGATACGGGCCCGGGAATCGGACCTGAACATATTCCCTACATCTTCGAACGGTTCTACCGGGTGGACAAGGCGCGCTCGAGGAACGAAGGCGGTAGCGGCCTTGGGCTTGCCATAGCAAAACATATCGTACAGCTTCATGGCGGGCGCATAGAGGTGGAGAGCGAACCTGGCAAGGGCAGCACCTTCATCGTAAGGCTACCTTTACGATGAAATCCCTTCTCTCTTCAAATAGGAGCAAAAAGCTCGCACAACCTCAGGATCAAACTGCGTGCCAGCGCACCGCTCGAGCTCCGACATAGCCTGCGAGATAGGCATAGCCTCCCTATATACCCTCTCTGAGATCATCGCATCAAAACTATCGGCGACACAGAGGATCCTGGACCCAAGAGGGATCTCTTCCCCCTTTATACCACGCGGGTAACCCTGCCCGTCGATCCGTTCATGATGGTAAAGGACAATCATGGCTATATCATGAAACCCCGGGATCTCGGCGATAAGCTCGAAACTTAGGATGGGGTGCCTGCGTATCTCCTTTAGCTCCTCGCTGGTAAGCCTGCCGGCCTTGGATAAGCACGACCTGGAAATTCCTATCTTCCCTACATCATGGAGAAGCCCTGCAAGGTGGACGGCCTTCTGGTCATCAAGGGGTAATTTCATCTCTCGGGCAATTGCCTTGCTGTACCTGGCAACGTTTTGAGAATGCCTGGTTGTATGAGTGTCGCGAGCATCCATAAGAACCGCAAGTGCCAGACAAAAAGCCTCCCCCAGTAGCCCTTTATTGTAATCCGCCTCGGCTAACTCTGAGATAAGTTGCTCTAGCATTTACCGCGTCCCCCCGCATGTGCTCTTTGCTCCAGAGTCCAAAGTCGCCGATAGAGTGATTTGACTGTTATACCGGTCATGCTCATCCTGGTTTCCGGGATCAATTAAGATGCCGCGGACCGCATCCGCTAACGTAAGATCTTGAAACCTTACGGTGTGGGCCAGCGTGAGGCATTTAAAATCCCTGTCCGTGAGGCGCTGGAATTTCGCGTTTTGCCGCGAGAGCTGAAGGATACATCTTGGGGGGAATATAGGAGCCAGGGGGATGGCGAGATGATAACTTATAATGGGCAAGACAGCAAGTGGAGGACGAAGG